>DBTP01000113.1:0-3130 GCA_002307115.1 Fibrobacter sp. UBA1313
CTTCAGCACTTAGTGAGAATGATCCTTCATAGATGTTTTTGCGAAATGAGTAGGAGTGATCCCTCGCAGATGAACTTGTGGGATGAGTGGGGGCAGGAATGAAAAATGCCTAATTAGTAATGCCTTCGGCATTCGCTTCGGCACCTCGATCATGATAACGAACGCTCCTACAAGGCAGACCTTTGCGGTCAGCTTTGCCCTGATGTTTGCGGGCGTGAAACGGCTTCTATTAGGCTGAAGGGTGATTTTGTTCTGTTTTTTTTGCTAGTTCCTGATGACAATATTTTTATATTAGTGAATAATGAAAACCGTTCCCCTTATTTTCTTGCTCGCGGGTTCTTTCGCTTTGGTCTCGTGCCTCTACGATCCAGAACCTTATACCCAAACGACAACGCCAACGGAATCAACAGAAACTGATTTTGGTACGGTCTATGCGGTGAATAGCGGAAGACAGATCTGCAATCCTTCTGTGTCTGAGGATTCAAAAAACTATCCTGCCTCCATGCTTTGGCTGAATTTTTCGGGGAATCTTACCGTGAATCGCGCTCCAGAAGGGTATAAGACGACAGGGGCCATTCAGCATGACCGACTCACGATTTCCGATACGGCGGGCAAAGTACTCTGGTTTGTGATGAAGGACTCCGTACCAGGTGTCAAGTGCCAATTCCAAGATCCAGAATGGAGTACACATTCCAACTATTTAGTGACCTTGGGTGGCTTTCCTGCAAGTGGAAAATCCTGTGACAATTTGGATCATGGAATTCTTGCGCTTCGCCTGAGCGATAAAGTGTCTTTTTGGCTCGTTGACAGTTCTATTTCAGAACTCGCTACTCCGCATTTGTGGGTGGGGGACGCTTCAGCAATCGTAGACTCTACGGATTCCCTGCAAGTTTTCTTTGGTACTCACGAAGTTCAATTAGTTTACGTTTCGCAAGAGGATGAAATTCTGTGGGTCAATTATTCGCAATCCTCCAAAGTTCAAACGCTACAAAAGCCAAAAAATCGCAGTGGTTGGATGATGGACAGTCCCTTGATTTCTCCTGATGGGAAGTGGATTGTATACAACATTTTGAATGGCTCCTATGAATGGGAATCCTACATTCAGGAATTGTCAACGACTTCGATGCCAACAAAAATACCGCTCTTAGAGGGTATGCTTTCGGAACCGGCGCAGCCGCATTGGTGGAATTATGGAGGTCGTCTTTTTGTGATGTGGGCGGAATTCCCCGCAGGAAATTCCATGTTGAATAAGGCCGATTTCTCTGAAACTGTAGCGCAAGACGGTTCTTTGGGGCGTACTTCTATGCGTGAAGTCTCTCTCTCACCAGGAGCTCCTTCTGACGTTGCTGTAGAGTGGGTGGGTGATGTGCGTATTTTGGCTCCACTTCCTTTTACGGGGGGGCGTTCTCCCGATGGTTATTTTATGGCTACCGGAACCAATAACGGATATCTTTTGAATCTTCCCTAAGGGCCCGCATAATGAAAAAAATTATCACATTAATCTTTGCCGGTGTCCTAGGGCTTTCTCTCGCTTTTTTGATCCCACAAGAACCTGCAACGCCATGGCAGTCTATTGGTGGTTGTGGAGCGGGTGGCTCTGGCGGTGGTGCTGGCGATGGAATCAAATGGATCGGGCAGGGCGTTTCTGGAGGTCTCCTAGAAACGGAAGTGTTTATTAAAAAGGGTGTGGGTCAAAATTTTTCTTCCTTCACGCTTTCTCCGCGGTTCTCTTTTAAGCCCACTTGGTCGAGTCAATTGGGAGTGACAGTGCCCTTTATGTCTCACCAAGGCGAAGTTCAGTATCGTAGCAATCAAACTCCTACGGATCGTACCACGGGTGGCGTGGGAGACCTCTCCTTTGATTTTTCACAAACGATAGGGAGTGGAGGTGCTGCGAGTATTTCTCTGGGGCTTTCAATTCCTACGGGACAATATGATATTAAGCGCGGCTCGGATGCTGCCAATGAAATACTTCCCGCGAGTTTTCAGAAAGGTTCTGGTCTTTATAGCGCTACCTTGGGCTGGAACTATAGCCGAGATACGGATAAGGGCATTTGGCTTTACAACTTGTCTTATTCCCACCCTTTTAATGTGAGCTTTAACGGCGATAATGAATTCAATGATACTTATTGGAAGGATTACGACACTAAAAATGATGATCGCTTTGAATACTACTTCAAAGGTTACGGAGAAAATGATTTGGGAGCCTACACGCCGCCGAGTGTTTCCGCATCCATTGCCTACGGTTATCGCGGTCAAGCCAATTTTGTTCATTCTTTTGGTGTGAATTTTTCAGCCCCTCTTGGGGTCGCGTGGATTTCTTCGGAGAAGGTGGGGGAATATGATCCTCGTCCGGATCCGGATCACAAAGCATGGTCCATGGCTTTTGTTTACGGCTTGGAATTTTCCAATACGGATTATCCCTTCTTTTTTGCTTTTTCATTGCCCTTGCACGATAAGGCCAATCCTGCTAATCCAGACGATGAGTATGATGAATCTCCCATGCGTGCTTGGAATCTTCCCGATATGGATGACTTTTTGCAACAATGGACGATTGCTTTTGGCGTGAAGGCGGCGTTCCTGTAACAGGGTATCGTTACGTTGTTTTGATGGGTTTTGGTTTAAACATTTCACAGAGGTAATCTCATGAATAGGATCAGACTTTCTTTGCTTTCTCTTTTCGCTCTTGCTTTTATGGCTTGCGATAGCGGCTCTTCTTCGAATTCCGAAGCGTATGATTGTACAATGACAGAAGAAGGAGTCAAAGTATTTTTCCCTGAAGGGGGTGAATCGTTTAACATGGGTGATACCATTACGGTTATCTTTGGTGCAAATTATGCGAATGCAGGTGGCTTCCGTGTGCTCTACAAAGCGGATGTTGACAGCAATGGAGTGGATCTCTCTGAAGAATCTGTGGGTCCAGACGCTCCAGAGGGTTCTGAATGTTATGAAGTCTCCGTCGCTCTTTCTGCAGACATGGGAGTCATTGCTTCAGAGAAGGCTTTTATTCGTGTGCAGGCTTACAATTCTGCGGCTACCCGCGGTGATTCAAAGACTTTTGTCGTAAAAGAATAGTAGAGCGGTATCAAAAATTGCGTCGAGATTTTTACAGTTTAGAAGATCCTAGTAT
>DBTP01000113.1:3457-11005 GCA_002307115.1 Fibrobacter sp. UBA1313
TTATCTCGAACGGCGTGGCATGTTTTGGGTGTGGATCTTAATTTTTCAAGAATTCAGAAGCACATTGATAGTCCCCGTTGCCGATTTCGCAATGAGGATATTGCTAATGCCGCTGTTATTTTGGATGTTGCATCGCAGCCTCTCGTTGTGAATCTTGCTGCTATTTGCACTCCGAGTCGCTACATGAAAGAAGCTACTCTAGTTATTGAAAGTAATTTCATGCACCCAGCAGCACTTGCCACGGCCTGTGAAAAATCAGGTGCTTGGCTCATTCAGTTTTCAACGTCTGAAGTCTATGGGAAAACCTCTGCAGAAGCTCTTTTGTTAGAAGAGGATATTACCCCATTGACTCTCGGTTCTGTGCGTGCGTCTCGTTGGTCATACGCTTGCGCTAAACAACTTGCGGAACGTTGGATTGCCTCTCTCCCAGAACTTCACTGGACGGTGGTGCGACCTTTTAATTTCATTGGGCCTCAAATGGATTTTATGCCTGGGGTTGATGGGGACGGAATTCCTCGTGTTCTCGCTAATTTCTGTTCATCCCTTGTGCGTAATGAGTCTCTGGCACTTGTGAATGGAGGTGTTGCTCGCCGCTGTTTTACTTCGGTACATGATGCGGTCGATTTTCTTTTTGCTGTTTTTGCCAATGCGGCGATGGCGAATGGACAAGCGTTCAATGTGGGGAACCCTCACAACGAAAAAACTATTGCGGAGCTTGCGCAAATGATGCGAGTAACGTATGCTCGTATTGCAGGCCTTGATCTTGCCACTGTCCCTCAACCTCACCTGGTGAGTGGCGTGGACTATTACGGCGAAGGTTACGAAGATTCTCTGCGTCGTATTCCCTCTGTCGAAAAAGCCGAACTACTTTTAGGGTGGAACGCGAAAATTTCTTTGGACGATGCACTTCTTGAATCTTTAGAATGGTTTTGTAAGCATTATAAATAAGGTGGGGTTCTCATGCGCGACATATTTATTTTTGTCCCCGCCTATAATGTTTCTCGCGAATTAGGGTCTCTCCTGGCGAGTATACCCAGCGAGGTCTTGCTTCGTTCCCTTTCGATATTGATTATTGATGATTGCTCCACAGATGATACTCTTCAGGTGGCCTCCCAGTTCGCGACGCATGAATTACGAGCTCCGATAAAAATTGAAAGCTTTGCTTCCAATAAAGGTTATGGCTCCGTTGTTCAATTTGGATTATCTCGCGCTTTAGATTCTCAGGCTCGATTTGTGGTTTGTCTTCATGGAGACGGTCAATATCCGGCAAATAAAATTTCGAGCTTTATAATGCGCATGGAAATGGAAAATATTGATATTCTTCAAGGTTCCCGTCATGCGGAAGCGCGTGGCGCGATTCAAGGACACATGCCTCTTTATAAGATCTGGGGCGGTAAATTTTTAACATTCATAGAAAATTTTTGCTTTACAACTAAATTAACGGATCGTCATAGCGGTTTTTTGTGTTATTCCCATCGTTTTTTAGAACAAATTAATCTTTTTAAACTCAGCAGTTCGTTTGATATTGATATTGAATTGATTGCTATAGGGGAATCTCGTGGGATGACCATTAAAGAAGAACCCATTCCCACATGTTATGCGGGTGAGAAATCCAATCTGAATGTTTTGAGTTATGGCTTGCGCGTTTTGTGTGTGGCATGGAAACGAAAATGGGGACAATATGACTGATATTCTTATCACTGGAGGCGCGGGCGTTGTCGGTCGTTCCCTTTGCCGTGAATTTTTATCCCGTGGCAAAACGGTACGCATCTTGACCCTTCCCGGAGATCCATCGGTCTCCAGTTTACCTCCCGAAGTGGAGGTATTCTATGGGAATGTCACAGAAAAAGAATCTCTCGCTCCTGCTTTTATTGGTGTAAAAACAGTATGTCACCTAGCGGCTATTCTCCTTTCTTCTCATAGAGATGATTTTGCAAAAATCAATTTTGGTGGCACTTGCAACGTTCTTGCCGCGGCAAAAGAAGCTTCTGTAGAAAAATTCGTTTATATCTCCAGCGTATCGGTGATTTATCCTGTGCTCACTGATTATGGCAAAAGCAAGTTCGATGGAGAAGTGAAAGTGAAAGAATCTGGTATCCCCTTCGTGATTCTTCGCCCTACTTTGGTTGTTGAAGAGACTGGTGGGATTGAATACATGCTGTTTCTGAAATACCTCAAGAAAACTCCCATTGTCTTTTTGCCTGGGGGAGGCAAGTGTTTAAAACGTCCTGTTAAAACGAAGGATTTAGTGCAGGGTATTGCCGAAGCAACGCTGAATCCTCTATCCAATCAGAAAACCTATACGCTGGGCGGGTCCCGAATTTTGACGCTTTATCAAATGGCTCAAATTTCTTTAGCACGTTTTCGTATGAAAAAACAAATTGTCAATGTGCCGCTTTGGTTTTGCAGTATTTTGGCAACACTTAAACAAGTTTTTGTTCCTGGCTCTGTATCTGCAAAACAGGCTTTGGCTGGGTTTCGCTATGATGCCGCACCTGATATTCGTGAGGCCGAATGTGATTTAAATTATAAGCCGGACACTCCTTTTGGTGAAAGAGAATAGAATTATGAAAAATCATGTGTTTTTAATCCTCAAAAAATGAAATTGGTTTTAAAAAAGCCTTTTTATTTTTGAAAATCATAGATTTATGAGAAAATTAGTGAGGTTCGCCCATGCGTTTACGTTATTTGACTTTATCTCTGGCTTCGGCCTTAGTGCTTTCCCTTGCCGCCTGTAGTGACGGCAGTTCTTCTAAAGCAGGCGAGGAATCGGATTCCTCCTCTTCTACAGGGGGTAATTCTTCCAGCGGGATTGCTTCTTCCAGTAGCGTCTGTGAATCTTGTGTCACCGCGGATCATTTGCCAACGAACATGACGTTAGGAAAATTGTATGGCACGAATCTCTGGCTATCTGCAGGTGCAAATGGATTGTATTCTCTCTGGTTCTTGGATTCTACAAGCTTAAATGCCTATGGGTATTCGGTGATCTATTCTGGTTTTGAAAATGGAAAGCTCACTTTTGATAATTCTAGCGGAAGATCTTATGATGTTTCCTCAACCATAGGAACGGCTATTAAGAATGGCATTGCTTCAGGGATTACTCTTGCATTCTCTTATACCGAGGATTCTACGTTGCAAGTTTCTGTGAATGGTGCCAAGCCTCTGAATGTAGAGACTGCAAAATACCTAGCGGTGGATGGTTATCTTTCAAAGGCTATCACCATTGTGGATAAAAAGCTGAGTTGGGTTTCCGGGGATTCCTCTTCTACTTATTTCTTCTTTGATAAAGGTCGGTATGTGCGTACTGGTCACTCTAAAAGTGATTTCTGGGAAGCCGGCTATTATGATGTGCATCGCCAGAGCTTAATTATTCTCCCTGATTTGTATATGACTGATGGATCAGTGAAAAGCATGGATCTTTTTGAAGCCGCAACAACAACGGCTGGCTACAATTTAAAGGAATCTGGTGTTACTCGTGTATATACGAAGTCTGATTTAACCGTGGATTATGTGGATACTGATCTTCTGGTGAATACCTGGGTCGGCACGGAAAATGGTTATAATTGGACCTTTGTTCTGAAGGACGATGCTTCGTTCACCGCTATTGCTAAGGAAGGCCTCTCCTCAACGGTGGAAAGCCGCACTGGAACTTGGGGCGTATTTGGAGATCGTCTCGTATTCCAGACTGCTTCCTGCATGAACACCAAAACGTGTTCTGCTCAAGTTTACGGCATTGTCTCTGATCTCACAGAAGACTCTTTCTCGTACTCTTCCACGGATACCACAGACTTTGCTTACCCTGAGTCCTGGACCGTGCCTGTTTACGAATAATCAAAGAATTAAATAACGGTTTCTGGCCAAGGATGCTTCGGGTACCTCCCCCGAAGCTCTTTTCGTATATCGGGGTAGGTATTTTGCCAGAATCCTGTAATATCCCACGTTTTTTGTACCGTGCGGTAATTGGGGGCAAGGATATCATAACGCACTTTGATTTTCCCCTCGGCAATGAAATGCTCACCTCGGAAAAGCATGAGGTCAGCGATACGGGCCGATAACTCCACAAGCCCATCCTCTTCGTAGAGATACTTGGCTTTGCGCCCATTGGGGAGTGGAAAGGAATCCGGAAACGTCTTCTGTAGCCAAGGGAGCATGCTTTTTCCAAAGTAATCTTCTAGATGGGTGCGGAATCGCTCTGCACTTAAATCGCGGATTAAAAAGAAACCGCTCAGAAAATCATCCGTCACGAGATTTATGTCTTCCTCGTTCCATGGAGGCAGACCATAATCTGGGAAGTGAATTGCTGAAAGTTTCATTTTGCGAAGGAGAATCGTGTTTTCATCGCTCATCCATAAATGACTCAAGTCTTCTCGGGCATGGCGTTCCATCCATGTAGGGCCAGTAAGTGCTTTCAGTTTTTTAAGAATATTGGGGGGTGCTTCTTGCGGCTGAATTTCTTTTCGTGCGATTTCCAGGTCTCCATTTCTTCGAATTTCGAGACCAATATAGCGTTCTTGACCGCTGCGCCACAACAGCTCATAAACCACCTCTTCGGAGATTCCTTCCAAGAATGATTCAGGAATGGGAAAAAAAAGACTCGCCTTGAGTTCTGATTTTTGACGAGAACCCGTGCGCAAAAGTTGAAAGGCAAGGATTGCCTTCGCATTCTCTGTTTGTTGAGGGGTGACGATTAAAGTAGTTTGCGAGTCCATTCGGTAGGTGTTCCCGCTCGCGATGGCAAGAGCCTTAGGAAACGCATCATAAAAGAGGCGGGTGGTAGCCTCTCTATTGTTCAACGCTTTTTTTGAGGCGACTTTGTGATGACGATAATCTTGAAGACGTTTAAAAACCAACTGAACATCGCGCGGTGTGTGGTTGACGTTTTCTAGAGAATCTTCTGCAAGACGTAAAATATTTTTGGGACCTTTATCGCGACTTAAAATTTCTCGCCCAGAATCAATCCACGCAATGGCAAAAAGAGTTAAATCTGAAAGAGACGGAGCGTGCAAAATCAAGTGGGCGAGTTCTACCGTATTTGTTGGAATTTCGAGAGCCGCAAGTCCTTCATTCGTTATTTCGCCCTTCTTTTCGGGCGTTCGCTCCAAAAATCCCAGATCACAAAGGCGATTCATAGCCATTTCAAAAGCATCACTAGGGGCTGTTGTCGGAAATACGAGATCGTGAGCATTCATCCCGCCGAGTTTCGCCAAGGCCCCGCGCTGTAGTAAAATTTCCGTTAAATCAGAGCGGAGTATTTCAGGAATGACTTCTTTTGGGAACAAGGGTTCTTCTCGTTCTCCCCAAAGTCGAATGCAAACTCCAGCCTGTGTACGGCCTGCGCGTCCTGTACGCTGTACGGCATTCTGCAAACTAATACGAGATAAACGAAGAGCACTCAAATTGTCTTTGACCTGGTATTCGGTGACGCGCTCCATACCACAATCGATAACGCCTGTGACTTGGGGTACTGTTAAAGAGGTCTCTGCAATATTCGTGGTAAAAATCACTCGCGGGCGCTCTGTATCCTTAAAAATTAAATTTTGAATTGGTAAGTCTTGTCCGCCATACAAATCCAGAAGCTCCAATTTCCCGTATCCAAAAGCCTCTTCTACAGCGCGGTGTGCGCTCGTGATTTCCCCTTTACCTGGTAAGAAAACGAGAGTCGTTTTCCAAATATGGTTTCGCTCAAGAGTTCTTAAGGCGCGAATGATTTCTTTATCTTGAGGACTTCCTAGGGGGGCTTCTTGACGGATGATTTGCACAGGGAAATGGGGCGTCCCCACTTGGAGACACGGGATTTCCAAAAGATTTTCTAGGGTTTCTCGATTGAGTTCTGCGGAGAGTACGGCAATGCGCGGGGCTTTTGTTGGGGATTTTTTTTGACACGCTAAGAAATAGGAAATGAGTAAATCCATTTCGGAACGTCTTTCGTGAAATTCATCAAAAATGATCCAATCCGCATGGCAATCCTCCCTCAGGACACTTTGTAAAAAGCTTCCGTAGGTTTGGAATAGAATGCGAGTCTTATCGGAATTTGCTGATTCAAAACGGAATCGGTAACCAATGAGGCCCCCCGAGGATTCGCCACAAAGAAAGGCCAAGTAATTCGCGAGACTTAAAGCCGCAAGGCGCTTTGGTTGTAGAACCACCACCTTTGCTGTATTATTTTTTTGTTGAGACAAAAGCCAAGGAATGAATGAAGATTTTCCACTCCCCGTAGGAGCTGTAAGGAGTAAATTTCCACCCTTATCAATCGTGTCTTCAATAACTTTAGCACTCGCGTATAAAGGGAGCTTTTCAAATGCATTGCTCATACGCGAATTAGAGAATTAAGTTCTCGGGAAACGTAATTTTTCGCCCGTAGTAGCGTCTGCGTAAGGCCAATGGGTATTTTTACGACGGTCATTGGTGAGCAAATTTTCGAGACGACGACGCAAACCGGCTTCTGTTTTACAAAAGAAGTACACCACTTTATTTTCATCTGCGATCAAAAACATGGCTACTTTGTATTTGCTTTTCACGGCGGCACGGAAAAGCCCTATGTTTTCTCTATTGGGAACCACTCGTTCTCCCACAACATCGCAGATCATATCGGCATCTTTGAGGAGTCCCTTGGATTTGGCTTTGATTCCTTCCACGTTCTGTTCGGTACTCTTGCGGATAGTTTCTAAGCGGAAGGCGCCTCCTCCTTCCTTGATGATCTTACGAACCGCACGGACAGCGGCTACAATAATTACAATCACTACAAGAGCGATAATGAAGGGCCATGCCTCAGAAAAGAAATGGCTGACGGAATTCAGCATAAAAACCTCAAAACGGATTTATTTCAGAGTATCTCGCGAATTAAGATAGAAAAAAATATATATTGCGGACATGATTTGCCCATATTGTAAACACGCAGAAGACAAGGTTGTTGACAGTCGCGGAAGCGGTGTTTCTATACGTCGCCGCCGAGAGTGTCTTGGTTGTGGTCGTCGTTTTACAACTTATGAGTATATTGAAGTGGTTCCACTGACGGTTGTCAAGCGAGATCAAAGTCGCGAAGCTTTTCAGCGCGAGAAACTGCTTGCTGGCATTACAATGGCTTGCAAAAAACGCCCTGTAAGTCGTCAAGTCATTGAAGAAATGGCGACAAGTATCGAAAACACCTTGATTGCTTCTGATAGCCAAGAAGTTGGCTACGATCAAATTGGAAATTTAGTGATGGCGGAATTGCGCAAAATAGACGCTGTTGCCTATGTGCGTTTTGCCTCAGTTTATCGTGAATTCAAGGAAGTGGGTGAGTTTGTCACGCAAGTGTTACAACTTCAGCCAGATTCCAAAAAGAAATAGCCTTATTCGCATAGGGCGACTTTGGAAAAATCAACAAATTATCTTGCTTCACTAAAACGCGCTATTGCATCGCGTTCTATTATTGCTGAAAAAAATACCGCTTATCGATTAGTGAATGGGACTCCAGATGGTTTTCCTGGATTGACCTTAGATCGTTACGGGGGACATTATCAGTTACAATTTTTTGGCCCGGAACTTTTAGCTTTTCGTGCAGAAATT
>DBTP01000105.1:0-3692 GCA_002307115.1 Fibrobacter sp. UBA1313
CCAGGGAGTACGAGAACGGCCTCTACAAAATCCCGCGTGGTGCCAGGAATTTCACTCACAAGCACCCGTTCATTCTCTAAAAGCGCATTCACCAAACTCGACTTTCCTGCATTGGGGGCACCATAAAGTACTACTCGCGGTAATTTATTTTCGAGAGCGGCGCTCCGATAATTTTTCAACAAACCTTTGAGAATCGCCTGTATCTTTTCAAAACGAATCCGCCAACCAACCACATCGGCATCGGCTTCTTCTTCTACAAAATCAACTTCCAGTTCCATGCGCGCTGAAATATCCCGAATCTCTTGGGATAAATCGCGAACACAGGTGGAAAACCGCCCTGAAAGCAGACGACGCGCATTCGTTAACCCTTCAGAAGTCGTACTGTGAATTACCTCTCCCACGGCTTCCGCCTGCACCAAATCAAGTTTCCCATTCAGAAACGCCCGTCGCGTGTATTCCCCAGGGAGAGCCAAGCGCACTCCTTGTACACAACAAATTGCCATGATTAATTCCCTTACAATCAGGGGATTTCCATGAGGGTATAATTCTAAAGAATCCTCTCCAGTATAAGATCTGGGGCCTTCAAAAAAAATGTACACCAGCGAATCTATGGCGACTTTTGTTTCTGGATGACGAGCCACCCCATAACAAGCCTTTCGATTCTCCGGCTCTTCTTTTCCAAAAAGAGCCTCAATAATCTTTTTTACGGCATCACCACTCACACGAACAGCGGCAATGGCCGATACGCCGCGGGGAGTGGCAGGGGCTACAATAGTATCTTGCATAACACAAAAGTAGCAACAAACAAAACACTTTTCCCTGTTCCCCAATTTATGCCGACCTCAACGACTGCCCAAAATAAAAATTCAAAATTTTAGATATAAGAAAGCTTGTTTTTGAGCAACATGAGTATTTATCGACCTCAAAACTATGCGGATTCACCAACAACAACCCATTTGTCCATGAGAATCAAGTGTTATTGTCTCTTTTTAGATTTTTTGGGCAAAAAGCCGCTTGGCAATCAAAGTCACTCCGTGCTGAAGCGCAAGAGGTCGTGTGTTTTGTGCTCGATCTTTTTTGATTTTTTTGTGGAGTTTATTATCGCTAAGCCAATTGAGGTCGAAATGCTCGAAGCTCTTCTATAAAAATATCTAACTTAGCGCTATTGGGCACCTCTAAAAATTGGTTTGCGACCGCAAAATTGCGCGAGGCCGAGCCAGAGCAGGCGCGAAAAGTGGTGAATAATTGTGTTATGCGCCACTTTGAGCAACGAACTATGGTGATGTGCCACAGCCAATTTTGCAGAAAAGGAATTTTTAGAGGTGCCCTATTATGTTTACTTTAATTTCTCGCCCCTTGGGCACCCTTGAACGTTATGTAATCCGTCACGAAAGCGGATCTGAACTCGAAATACTCGTGGGTTGGGGCGCAGGGCTCAATGCTTGGCGCATTCAGACGGTCGAAGGACATACCCAAAATTTGCTTTACGGTTATACGGAAGAAGAAACGTTTCGAAAAATCCAAGCCGATACCAGCGCGGGCGTACGTCTTTCCCCATTCCCAGGACGCACCCGCAACGCGGAGTGGACTTGGGGGGGTGTCAAATACAGACTGGACAACAATGTTTCTTGGGCTCCCCATGCACTCCACGGTCTACTTCATGTTAAACCCTGGAAACTGGATTCTTTCTCTGCAGATAACGAACAAGCCTCACTCAAATTGACGAGGTCTTGGTACGGGGAACATCGGGGATTCCCATTTCCTTACCGTGCCACAACCACTTTTTTGTTTACAAAAAGTTCCTTCTCTGTTATTTCAGAGACCGAAAACTGCGGTAGTACCTCCATGCCCTACGCCGAAGGTTGGCATCCTTATTTTTCTCTCGGAAAACCCATAGATGAATTATCGTTACTCCTTCCTCCAGTACAAAAAACCATTGTTGATAAAGCAGATATTCCCACAGGATCCTATTCCCCAGAATCCCGTTTTGGTAAGGGTCGTTTGATCAAAGATGAATTCATTAACGATTGCTTTGTTTTAGAAAACTGTGGAAATATGGTCGTTTCCGAACTTTCAGACCCTAAAACGCTCCGCAAAATTTCTGTTTGGCAACAATCTGGGGAAGAACAGTGGAATTGTCTACAAGTTTATACGCCCCCGGATCGAAAAAGTCTTGCGATAGAACCCATGACCGCAGAACCAGATGTCCTTAATCACCACAGAGGACTCATTGAAATACCCGTACGGGGTAAAATTGAACTGCGTTGGGGAGCTCAGTATACAGAAGAGTCCGAAAACTAAAATTTCAAAAAATCGCTCTCTTTCAAAAAAATATAGGTTTGAAGCATGAGAAAATCACGCCTTCAAACTTTTGTTTTTGTGACCTTTTCCGTCTTCGCTTTGGGATTATGCGCCTGTAGTTCCGATTCCGATAAGGCTTCAACCGCAGGGGAAAGCTCTTCTTCTGCTTCTATGGTGTATGTGGGGAATTCCCCAGTAATCATTACCGAAATAGATCCTATTAATACTTCGTACAAAGATCACTTGGGTGAAGATCCCGCTTGGATAGAATTATACAACCAAGAGGATAGCCCTGCCGATATGAGTGGTCTTGCCCTCACCAAATCGCGAAAATCACCTCGAGAATGGGTTTTTGGCAACGTGGTTATTCCCGCTAAGAGCTATCTCATTGTATTCCTTTCTGGGAACGACCTTACGGATTTGGTTTCTCCTTCTGATTCCATAAGTTTGATCGGCACAGGTACATGGGCGTGGTCGGATAGTGAAAATACACCTATTGCTGGCACCAGTACCGTCGGCCCCTACGCATTCACAGACTATCGTGAAGTTCTGGAAACCGGTCCCGCTGTTTCTGCACAAATGCAACTAGGACCTGTCGGGGACTTGGGTTGGGCCTCTGTCAGCTTTTTTATGGGACTGGGCACGTCTAATAGCTCTGATACTCATGATATCAGCGCCACCAATGAAATTTTACTTACAGGCTATCTCACCAAAAACACGAATCTCCAAGTACAACTCGCCCAACCCGATATGGATGACTGGTTAGGCTGGGGTACAACAATCGTTGGTACAGGCGATTCCACAACCACTTATTCCATTACTTTACCGGCAGGGCAATCCACCCCTGATCTTGCCAATATCTATGGCATGCGTTTTTCGCCTCCAACCAATGAAAATAGTCTCATACAGTTTACGTTCAAGTCCATCATTGCACGCAACTGTGGTCACCAGCCACATGCGTCATTCAAACCCGAAAAAGAGGGGGGAACTATTTTCCTCACCAATGGAGATGGCAACATTCTTGATTCTGTCAAATATCCAGAGCTTCCCCTCGGAAAATCCTGGGCCCTTGGGGCGGAAGGTTGGGGCTATTCTGATCCTTCCCCTGCCGGTATCAACAGTGCTACCATCATTCAAGAACATCTTGGTAAAGTCGAAAACTTACCCCCTTCTGGTTTTTATTCCGATAGTTTTTCGCTTGCGATTCCCGTTGCAGAAGGCGCCGTAGTACGCTATGAACTCGGGGGAAAACGTCCCTCTGCCACGAGCCCTGCATATACGACACCTATTCCTATTTCATCTACGACGGTTATTCGTTGCGCGGCATTCAAACAAGGGGCTCTCACTAGCGATGTCACGAGCCGCACCTATATTTTTGAGACCGCACCTAC
>DBTP01000105.1:4039-5847 GCA_002307115.1 Fibrobacter sp. UBA1313
GAGCCTTATTATGGAGCTAATTACTGGAAAGACATTACCCTTCCAGTAACCGTATCTCTTATGGAAGTGGGCGCCTCTTCCCCTGCCTTTGAAGAAGAAGTGGGCTTTGAAATTTTTGGAAATTACAGCCGTTCGCATCCAAAAAAATCTGTAGCTATTAAATTCAGCGAGAATTTTGGAAAGAGCAGCCTCAAATACGCCCTCATTCCTGAATACCCCAACCTCACCAAATACAAAGATTTCATTCTCCGCAGTAATGCGAACAACAATGGACAGGATTATATCCGCGATAGACTTGCAAGTTCTATTACCAAAGGACTCGGAGTTGATTTCCAAAAAGGACGCCCCGTCATTGTTTTTTATAACGGAGAATATTACGGCATCCATGAAATTCGTGAACGCTCCAACGAAGATTACTTTGAAACCAACTACGATATTGATGCCTCTTCCATTGATCTTCTTAAAGCAGACAACTCCGCAAGTAATGGCTCCTCGGGAGAATACATTGCGATGATTGATTGGATTGAGGCGAATGGAGTCTTGACCGATAGCAACTACTCTTATGTCGCCTCCCTTATGGATATGGACAATTACATCAATTATATGCAAACCGAGATGTACATCGAAAACCGTGATTGGCCCGCAAACAACGTCAAAAAGTGGCGCAGCGCGAGTGAAAGTCCTCAGTGGAAATGGTTCCTCTACGACTTGGATTTCGGATTCGACAACGGGCAAAGTGTTTATTCAGATATCGACATGTTTACTTTTGCTACTGCAACCACCTCTGCGGAAGCGGGTTCTGAATGGCCCAATGGGCCCCAGTATACATTCCTTTTCCGCTCTCTTCTAACAAATGCAACATTTAAAGCGGCCTTTATCAACCGATTCACCACTTTGCTGTCCACAAAATTCAGTGCCACCCGGGTTCAAGCAAAAATTGATGCCATGATGACAGAAATCCAAGCAGAAATTGCGCGCGATCAAGATAAATGGAGTTATAACCCTAACAACATGGATTCTCACTTGAATCGTATTGAAACGTTTGCAGCGAATAGACCTGCAGAAGCTATTTCAGAAATGCAGTCTTTTTTTGGTCTTGGCGCAACAGTCCCCATCACCCTTTCTGTGCAAGGCTCTGGTAATATCCTCGTTCATAATTTACCCTTGGATACGTCTTCGGTTACCATATCCTTCTTTGAGGGTTATAGTGTGTTGCTTTCGGCTGTTGCAAAGTCGGGGGGGTCGTTTACAAAATGGAGCGATGGAGAAACATCCCCTACTCGGTGGGTTGTACCTTCAACAGCAGAAACGTTGACCGCCATCTTCAAGTAAAAAGTCTTTCACCGACCACTCTCTTTTGCTAACTTAGCGGATCATGAATAAAGCCACTATTATCATCGCGGTAAGCATGCTTGCAAGCCGCGTCCTCGGAATTTTGCGCGAGATGCTTCTTGCCCGTGCCGCAGGAATCACTGCGGAAAAAAATGCACTGGACCTCGCTTTCCTTATTCCAGACATTTTAAATCACATTGTAAGTACCGGATTTCTCTCCATCATTTTTATCCCTATTTTTACTGGATATAGAATTAAGCTGGACGAAGAAGGTAGCTGGAAATTCTTTAGCAATGTTCTTAACACGCTCGGCTTATTTTTCTTAGCCTTGATTATTCCCTCCTTTATTTGGATGCGTGAACTTATCACACTTTTTACTTCCGTAGCTAATTTGGATCCCGCGATTCTTGATCGAGCCACTTACTTTGGTCGCATTATTCTTCCGGGGCAACTCTTTATTTTTGCCGGGAGTTTCC
>DBTP01000105.1:6088-6568 GCA_002307115.1 Fibrobacter sp. UBA1313
TTATTTTTGCCGGGAGTTTCCTTGTCGCGGTCCAACATACACGCAAACAATTTTTGATTCCCTCTCTCACGGGGGTCGTTTATAACGCAGCCATTATTGGTGGCGGGCTTATCGGTGCGAAGTATGGACTTGCAGGCTTCGCTTGGGGCGTTCCTGTGGGAGCTTTTATTGGATTTTTCTCCCTTCAAATTCTGGGTGCTTTTCGTGGCGGCGTTCATTATTTCTTTTACTGCCATCCCCGACATCCCGATATTTTACGCTACCTTAAAATGATGCTTCCCATGTCGTTGGGAGTGGGGAGTATGTTTGCCTTCGATCTTATCATCAGAAGCTTTGGCGGCTATTTTGGTGCTTCTGGAATTTCGAGTCTCAACTATGCGTATCGCGTGATGTTCACGCTCGTTGCCGTATTTGGTTTTTCCGTAGGTGTCGCGAGTTATCCTGACATGGCGCGTTTAGTCAAAGAAGGAAATGTCTCGG
>DBTP01000179.1 GCA_002307115.1 Fibrobacter sp. UBA1313
GAATTTACGGCGATTGAAAATGTCTGTATCCCGGGTCGCATTTCTGGAAAAAATTATTTGGAATGTGTCGAACGCGCCGAAGTGCTATTAGAAACGGTGGGCCTTAAAGATCGCCTCAAGCATTTGCCTCGGGAGCTTTCGGGAGGGGAACGTCAACGGGTTGCTGTCGCGCGGGCGCTTATGAATGAGCCCGACATTATTTTTGCGGATGAGCCGAGTGGTAACTTGGATGAATCCAATGCGCTTATGCTCAATGAACTTTTTGCAGATTTAAATAAGAAGTTCAACCAAGCTTTTTTGGTTGTGACTCATGATGAAAGAATGGCAACTTATGCTACCCGCCGCGTTCATATGCAGGGTGGCTTGATTGTCCCTTTTGAATAGGAGGTTCGCTAGTGAAAGGAAGATTTACAGACCGCGTTAAAAAGGTACTACAGTTTGCTCGCGAAGAAGCAGTGCGTCTTGGCAATGACCAAGTGGGCACAGAACACCTACTGTTGGGAATTATTCGTGAAGGCTCCGGTATTGCCGCTGCAGGCCTCAAAAAGAGTGGAATTGATTTAGAGGCCCTTGCTGCAGAGATCGAACGCTCTGTGAGTACCGCGGGTGGGATGATGACCATCGGTGGTCAGCAAATGGTCCCGTTTACCGCTCGCGCCAAAGCGGTGCTTCAGGCTTCTGCTGTAGAAGCACAGGAAATGGATGAAAATTATATTGGCACCGAACATTTATTGCTTTCCCTTTTGAAGGTGAGTGATTCCGCAGCCGCTGCGGCACTTACTTCTGCGGGTGTGGAATACGACGCCATCAAAACGATTATTGAGCAAGTGAAGCAAGATGCGCGCCCGGGCAAAATGGACCCGGATGAACCCATGGCCGCTCCTCGCAGCGGAAGCAAATCCAAGACGCCGATACTTGAGCATTTCGGTCGTGACCTTACAGAAATGGCGCGCCAAGGCAAATTAGATCCCATCATCGGGCGCGAATCTGAAATTGAAAGATTGATTCAGGTGCTTTGCCGCCGCAAAAAAAATAATCCCGCTCTCATTGGAGAACCGGGTGTGGGTAAAACCGCCATTGTGGAAGGCCTTGCACAGAAAATCATTCAGAAAAGAATTCCAGAAATTTTGGAAAATAAGCGCGTGATCACTTTGGATATCGCAGCGATGGTCGCAGGCACCAAGTACCGCGGGCAATTTGAAGAACGTCTGAAAGGCCTCATCATGGAATTACAGCGCAACGAAAACGCGGTGATTTTGTTCATTGATGAACTTCATACAATCGTGGGCGCTGGCGGCTCTGAAGGGAGTCTCGATGCTTCCAATATTTTCAAACCAGCGCTCGCTCGTGGCGAACTCCAGTGTATTGGCGCTACTACCATTGATGAATATCGCAAGTACATTGAAAAAGATGCCGCATTGGATCGTCGTTTTCAGACGATCATGATTAATCCGCCGACGGCTGAAGAATCCATCACAATTTTGCATGGACTCCGCGCACGTTACGAGGAACATCACAAGGTGAGCTATACCGAAGACGCCCTTCGTTCTGCGGTACTTTTAGCGGATCGCTACTTGAGCGATCGTTTCTTACCAGATAAGGCCATTGATGTTTTGGATGAGGCTGGGGCACGCGTACGCCTTTCGAGTATGGCGGTGCCGCCAGAACTTCGCGATAAAGAAAAGGCACTCACAGAAACCACTCACAAAAAAGATGAAGCGGTCGCCGCTCAAGATTTTGAAAGTGCCGCTCGTTATAGGGATTCTTTAGAAGCCCTTCAAAAAGAAATCGCCACCATCAAAGATAATTGGCGTGAAAAGAAAAAGACGGAATGTCTTGTGGTCGATGAAGATAACATTCGCGATGTCATCAGCAAAATGACCGGTATTCCCATTGCTCGTTTAGCTGGCGAGGAAACTCAAAAGCTGATTAATTTGGATAAAGAAATTAAGCGGCGCATCATAGGCCAAGATAAAGCTGTGGATGTGATTGCCAAATCCATTCGCCGCACCCGCGCTGGCATTCATGATACGAAACGCCCTATGGGGAGTTTCCTTTTCTTAGGCCCTACGGGCGTAGGAAAAACTGAACTTGCGAAAGTGTTGAGCCTTGCTCTTTTTGGTGCCGAAGATGCGATGATTCGTATTGATATGAGCGAATACATGGAAAAACACAGTGTATCGCGATTGATCGGTGCTCCTCCGGGATATGTGGGTTATGAAGAAGGGGGTGGACAGCTCACCGAAAAGGTGCGCAAGCGCCCTTACTCTGTGGTGCTTCTTGATGAAATTGAAAAAGCACACCCGGATGTCTACAACCTTTTGTTGCAAATTTTGGATGATGGGCAATTGACTGATAGTTTTGGTCGTAAGATCAATTTTAAGAATACGATCATCATCATGACTTCGAATGTGGGCGCACGCGAAGTGAAACACAGTTCTGGCATGGGATTCACCAAGTTGAGTAGCGCTGATGACTACGAACGTATGGAGTCCACCATCCGCGAAGAAGTCAAACGTATTTTCACGCCTGAATTTTTGAATCGTATTGACGATCAGATTGTCTTCAAGAGCCTTTCTCGCGAAGATCTTATCACCATCGTCGATATTCTTTTAAGTTTCTTGCAGAAGAGTCTCTCTGATCGGGGAATTATGCTGGAAGTCTCTCAAGAGGCAAAAGCATTTATCGTGGATCATGGTTATGACCCTGCGCTCGGTGCAAGACCTTTACGTCGGAGCATTCAGCAGTTGGTCGAAGACGATATCGCCGAAGGCTTGTTGTTAGGCACTTATATGGACTTTTCGACAATTAAGGTGGGCCTTGCGGATGGCAAACTCACGTTTGAATCTCAGCCTCTCCCGGAAGCGGTTAAAAACGCAGAGCCAGAGTCCAAGTAAAGTGTCGTTGATCATATAAAATAAAAGACGCCCTGAGCGGGGCGTTTTTTTGTGTTCAAAATTGATGATTATTCGAAATGTGCCATGGCGATTTTCTTGCTATGAGCAACGTAACATGCGGCCTACGCGCAATACCGTTGTCCGTTTAATGCCATTCAAACGGCAAATTTTTTCGATTGAAATGCCACTTCTCTGTGCAATTTTGCCCAAGTTGTCTCCAGGGCGCACCCTGTGGTAGCGGCGCGCGGAGGCCACTTTTTCGAGAGCCGCGTAGTCTGCTTTTGCTTGTTGCATGGAGAGAGGGTAAACGGCTTTGGTAAAAGTCTGGTTTTCGAAATTAAAGAAAGTAGCAGGATCCATAGGCATCCCATTGATACGAGTTTCAAAATGCAAATGAGAACCTGTGGAATGTCCCGTATTTCCACCAAGGCCAATGACATCACCCGCTTGTACTGTATCCCCTTCGGCGACAAGCTGTCGCGAAAGGTGACCATACACCGTTTTAGTAATGCCGCAGCCGATGTGTTCAATCATCACGTAATTACCATAACCGCGGCGTTCATAACGCACCTTAGAAACCACCCCCGCAAACGCTGCCCGAATCGTATCGCCTACCTGAACTTTGATGTCAATTCCTTTATGGATACGGTAAGTGCGCATCCCAAAAGGGGAGGTTACACGCCTATTTTCCGTGGGCATATAAGACTTCGTTAGGTCAATAAAAAGGGTATCGGGGAGAGGGGTAGAATCTGTAGTGGCGAGTGTTTCTGCATCTTCTAAAGTTTCTTCAGAGTCACTACTACTTATTTCATTTTCATCAGATATATCTCCCTCTGCGTCCGAATTATTTTCTGAGGTCTGTTCCATCTGTTGAATTGCATTGGTTGCTGTCCTTCTGCCCACCACTTCCATATCCGGCTGTGGAGACTCTTTAGGACTATTCATCGCGAGGTTTTCTTTGAACGGCAAGACTTCGCCGTATTCAATAGCCTCTTGGGCATAGAGAGAGGAGGCAAGTAGGATGAGGAAAGGGAATAAATATTGAAGTCTCATTATTTGCCGCCGCCTTTAAGAGTGATTTTGCCATCATTATGAATAATAATCGGAGCTTCGGGAATATCTTTTTCAGTCAGTCTTTTAATTTCTTTAACACAGGCGTTGCTACTATCTAAAAGCGGACGGCGGGCCCCATCGGGACCTTGCTGGATCGCGGAGATTATCTCGCCTTCCATAAAATTACCTTCATGATCCGTCACTACTTTTACCATGGGGGCGTAACCGCTCACGCCTGTGATATTAACACTCGTGGAGGTCGCAAAGTTGCCGAGGCTATAAGCGATGAATCGGCCTTTGTAAAGATCGATGGCGCGTGGCACGTGAGGACCGTGACCAAAAACGAGGTCTGCACCCGCATCTATGACTGTGCGTGCAAAAAGGTAAGGGTTCCCGCGATTTTCACCAATGAAATTTTCTGTTTGACGCGTAATGTGGTTGAATTTTTGCCCTTCGGCTCCAATATGCATATTCACAATAACGATATCCGCTTTAGCATTCAGTTCAGAAACGACCTGCTTGGCCTTTTCAAAATCGGTAACACGCAGCGTGCCTCTATTCACTGAAAAAGCAGCAAAACCGTATTTTACGCCATCACGTTCCAGAATAAACGATTCACAAGAATTTTCAAAACCCGCATAGCCGATCCCCGCTTCTTTAAGCACTTTCTGTGTCGTTTCCCGGCCCGTGTCTCCAAAATCTCCAGAATGGTTATTCGCCACTCCCAGAAGATCAAAGCCCGCGTCTACGAGATTTTTGACGTAACGTTCAGGAGTGCGGAATGTATAACAGAATTTAGGATTCGAACAACTTTTGGGAAGGCCCCCAAAATCCAGTAAAACGCCCTCTAGATTGCCTACGGTAATTGTCGCATTTTCGAGAATGGGTTTCACGTCTTTAAAAATCAAAGCCCCTTCTTCGGGGGGGAGGAGGGGTTGATCATCGGGGTAGTTGAGCCCCATCATGATATCGCCGACAGCGACGAAACTAAGGGTGCTATCTGTTCGTGCACCATCAAGAGGCGCTAAGCCGGATATTTTATTGGCGGTATCGAGTGACGTAGACACAACAGGGACATTTTGAGCGGTACTGTCTTTTGAAA
>DBTP01000005.1 GCA_002307115.1 Fibrobacter sp. UBA1313
TTTTGCTCGCCATTTCGTGCTGGGGCGTTTTTAACGTTTTTGAATTTGGACGCAAAACGTATGCCACCTCAGAGGAACTTTTAGGTGTAGCGAGTTATTCCAAAGTCTGGGGGCATGCGGGGGCTTTTGCGCTTAATTTGTCGCAGGCTTTGCTTGGGCTCTGGGCTATGGGTTATGCCTTCCCATTTACTCCGGAAATGTGGATTTGCGGTTTGGGAATTGTAGTGGCGTTGGTGCTCACGGGTATTTTTTATTTACTGAGCGATACTCCGGTGGCCTCCAGAATTTATCGCGGAATGAGTGGACTTTCCATTGTATTGATGCTTGCTTTGGGGACGTTGTATGCTATTTATTGATTCTCATTCCACAGCTTCATTTGTACAAAAAGAGGGTGGTGGCAAAGCTTGGCATTTGTGGCAATTAGAGGCGGCTGGTCTCCCCGTACCCCCATGGGTCGGCATAGAGGCTTCGGTGTTCACGGAGTTCTTGCAAATTTCTGGGTGTAAAGATCATTTGGAATCCCTTGCGAATCAAGGGATGGCAGGTGGTAAAGTTGAAAAGCAAATCGAAACTTTATTACTTTCGACTCCATTTCCTCCTTCAATTTTAGAATTTGTGCGTAACGCGCGGGCAAAAATCGATGCTAAACGCATTTCTGTAAGAAGCAGTGGGCGCGATGAAGATTCCGCACAACATTCTTTTGCGGGCCAGTTCAGCACCTATCTCAATGTGGAAAGCGAAGCAGAAATGCTGGATTCCATTCGACAATGCTGGGCTTCCGCATTTTCGGATCGGAGTCTTTATTACAGGCAACAGGCGGGTCTTCCGCTCCAGCTTGACAGCCTTTGTGTGATTCTTCAGGCAATGGTGAGTTCGAAAGCGAGCGGGGTTCTTTTTACCTGTGATCCTGTGAAGAGGACTGCTGAACACTATCTGTTGCATGCGGTTCCCGGCCTCGGTGAAAATTATGTTTCGGGCGCTTTGGATCCGGACATTTGGGAATTGAATGCGTTAACGGGCGAAGTCCTTTTACAGGAAAAAGCCCCTCGGGACACTCATGCAAATTTGGATGCTTCTCAAGTCAGAACGCTTTGGGAATTGGCGCGCAGGGTAGATGCCATTTATCATCGCCCCATGGATATTGAGTGGGCCATGGATGGAGCAGGGAATATTTCGCTTTTGCAGGCACGCCCAGTGACGACTCCGATTGTTTCGGGAACGGCCCGTCTTCATATTTGGGACAATTCCAATATCGTGGAAAGCTACGGCGGTCTGACACTTCCTTTGACTTTTCATTTTGCCCATTACATGTACCATAACGTTTATGTTCAGTTCTGCGAAGTCCTTGGGGTCTCTGCAAAGAACATCCGTGCGATGGATCCGTGGCTTCGTAATATGGTGGGAATTTTTCAGGGTCGGGTGTATTACAATTTGCTCAATTGGTACAAACTCACGAGTATTCTTCCCGGTTACAAGCACAATCGGGCTTTTATGGAAACCATGATGGGGACTTCCCGGAGTTTGGAAAGTGAAATTGCGGATCGTATCAAACCGCCATCGTTTCACCAAAGTTTGCAGGGGCGCTGGAATCGTTTTGTCACGGGCCTTCGGTTTGTGAGTTACCACTTCCGCATTCAAAAAGTGGTCCATGATTTTCAAAAATATTTTTACAACCATTATGATTCCTGGAATCTCATGGAGTTTCGGAATATGCCTGCGGAAGAAATTCTACAGCAGTACCATGAACTCGAAAAGGTCATGTTGTGGAATTGGAAAGCACCGATCATCAACGATTATCTCTGTATGGTGCATTTTGGCATTTTCCGCAAGTTAGCCGCTAAGTGGTTAGCGCATTTGGGAGACACGTTCCCCAATGATTTGCTGGCGGGGGAAGGCAACCTGGAATCCGCAGAACCCACCCGTGAACTCATTCGCATGGCAGCTTACGTTCGCGACCGTCCGATCTTGGAATCGTTACTGATGAATACGGCCCCCGATTCTGCGCTGGAAGCGCTGCGTCAATCGCCTTTTGATGATTTTTACATACAAGTTCAAAATTACTTGCGGGAATACGGTTTCCGTTGTATGTCAGAAATGAAAATGGAACAGAAGGATTTGCATCAGAATCCGGCTCCTTTCTTTGTTTTTCTGACGAATCTTTTGCGCAACAATCGCACGGATCTTGCGACTTATGAAATTCGTGAACGAGACATTCGTTTGAATGCAGAACAGAAAATGCGAAAGGATCTCAGTGGTTGGCGGAAGGTCGTATTCTGCTGGAGTCTCCGCAATACTCGAAAAGCGGTGCGCAACAGGGAAAACACTCGATTTTGTCGTACGCGTGTTTACGGTATTGTGCGACGCATGTTTTGGAACATGGGTGCAGATTTTGCCTCTCGAGGAATTCTTCGTCAGGAGGCCGATGTTTTTTACCTCACTCTGGATGAGCTTAAGGGAGCCCTGGAAGGTACGAATACGGTACAAAATTTGCAGAGTCTGGTAGAGTTGCGTCGTGGCGAATACCAATCGTATGCAGATCAGGAACCGGATTCTCGCTTTATCACCCGTGGCCCTGTTTATTGGAATAATGCATTTCATCAGGAAAAGAAGTCCTCTACTGAAATGGAGCTTGAGGCTTCAGGGGATTTGCAGGGCAAGGGTTGTAGTGTGGGCGTGGTGGAGGGTGTCGTGAAAGTGATACTTGACCCCAGCGATGATATGAAACTGGAGGGTGAAATTCTGGTCACCCTCCGCACCGATCCGGGCTGGATTCCGCTTTATCCTTCCGTGAGTGGCCTTTTGGTGGAACGCGGTGGACTTCTGAGCCATTCGGCGATTGTCGCGCGCGAAATGGGGCTCCCTACGATTGTCGGCATTCAGGGACTCACGCAGCGTTTGCGTTCTGGGATGCGAATTCGGATGGATGGGGAAAAGGGAACCGTGACGATTTTGGACAATGCCGCGTCATGAGAGTTTCCCCAATGTCACTGAATAGCTTTTAAATGTGTCTTGCCTTCCGTTGTTTTAGAAATACCCATTAAAAATGTTACATTGAACGCGGTGATAATCTCAAGATAACTGATTACTACTGTTTAAAATAAATGAGTTAATACTTCTGGAAAACTTATAGAAACTCGGTTCGTTGTCTCAAGGATTAAAGGTGGCCATTCCGCATAAATTCAACTTGGAAAAAGTATGAAATTCAGAATTCAAAAGATGGCGTTGTCGTTCGCTTGCGCAGTGGCTTTAATATTCACGGCTTGCGATAGCGATTCGTCGAGCGCGAGCAATGTGCTGTCATCGGGTGACGAAGACATCGCCTCATCATCAAGCGTGACAGGCAGCAGTTCCGGCAAAGCGAATTGGGCCTACCTCAACCAGGATATTTTCCATGGTGAGTTTACGGACGATCGCGATGGCCAAGTCTATAAAACGGTCGTAATCGGCATGCAGACGTGGATGGCGGAGAACTTGAATTATGCGGACAGCATCGCCTCGCCCGTTTTGGAGGGCAAGAGCTGGTGCTACGGGAATAGTGCGGATAGCTGCGCGAAATACGGGCGTCTCTATACGTGGGCGGCGGCGATCGACTCGGTGTCGCTCTACAACGACAAGGACATCGATTGTGGCTACTACAAGACCTGCATCTTGCCGGACTCGGTCTATGGCGTTTGCCCCGAGGGCTGGCACCTGCCAACGCGGGTGGAATGGTATGCTTTGTATAATTTCGTTGATGACGAACAGAATGTCGGTGTCGGCATGGCCCTCAAAGCGAAGTCCGGTTGGACGGGTTATAGTGTAACGCCCACTGGTAAGGACGCTTACGGCTTTTCGGCGCTTCCCGCGGGTCTTCGCGACAGCAATGGCGAATTTTACTTTGTGGGTAGCGTTGCGTACTTTTTAAGTTCTTCGGAGTATGATTCGAGTGACGTTTACAGTTGGTATTTGGGCTACTATGATGAGAACTTCAACAATATTTGGAGCAACAAAAATTTCGCCTACTCGGTCCGTTGTCTCAAGGACTGAGTGTGACCAGACGAACGAAGTGAGTTTGGGCACACGAAGTCCTAACTTGCATTAAACCACCCTCCGGTGCTTCTCCACAACGGGAAATGTATTGAGCGGAAGCAGGAAAAGAGGCGTTGAATACCCATTAAAAGTGCTATTTTGAAGGATGTGATAATTTCAAGAGAACCGATGATTCAAGGCAAGGAGTAAGAAATGAAACAGAAACAACGGATAACACTGTTTGGTATGGTGGCGGTTGCCTTGATTTTCGCGGCGTGCGGTGGGGATTCCTCCACAGGAGGAGTCGGCGGTGGTGGTTCTGATGGCACGCTGACAGATAGCCGCGATGGACAAATCTACAAGACGGTGACAATCGGCACGCAGACGTGGATGGCGGAGAATTTGAACTACGCGGTGGATAGCTCCTGGTGCTACGAAAACAGCGCGGATAGCTGCGCGAAATACGGACGCCTGTATCAGTGGGCAAGTGCCATGGGGCTGAGTGCAACATATAACAGCACTTCTGCCTCAAGTGTTATATCTACTCCGCAGCAGGGCGTATGCCCGGCAGGGTGGCACATCCCGACGGACGCCGAATGGACGACATTGGAAAATAAGGTGGGCGGCGAAGATGTCGCCGGGACGGCGCTCAAGAGCATGAGCGGGTGGAGCCGTAATGGCAATGGCACGGATACTTACGGATTTTCGGCCCTCCCTGTGGGCCTCCGCAACTACAATGGCGGTTTCGGCCTCGTTGGCGACGAGGCGAATTTCTGGAGTGCCACGGAAAGCGCCACGGGCTACGCTTACGATCTGTACTTGGACTACGGCAACGCGGGCATGTACACGGGCAGCGACCACAAGGATTACGCGTTTTCTGTTCGTTGCCTCAAGGATGCAGAGTAACCAGATGAACGAAGTGAGTTTGGGCGCCGCTTTTCCACAACGGGAGAGGTATTGAGCGGAAGCGGGGCGTTGCAGGAGCTGAACCAAAGTGAACTGAAAACCAAGGTAACTCAGTCTGCTTTGGGACAAGTATGGGATTGCAAGCTGGTCAAATTGTATGGAAAAAACGTTAGGCCGAAAGTAAGGACTTTTGGGGTTGCAAATTTTCTGCTACGATATGCTTTGCTGTTATTAAATGCCTATTGGAATAGCTATATCTTGAGTCATTGCGGTTATAGGATGGAAAATAACCATAAATGAAAGAAGGAACAAGTAAATGAAACAGAAACAGCGGATAGCATTACTTGGCATAATGGCGGTTGCCCTGATTTTGGCGGCGTGCGGTGGTGACAGCGGAAACAACAGTTCAGAATCCGAAGAGGATAGTTCATCTTCCATTGAATTTTCTTCAAGTAGTGAACAGATAAATTCGTCTTCGGTTGTCAAGTCCTCCAGTTCATCAGTGGGGATATCCAGCTCGTCGGTTGTGGTTTCGAGTTCGAGTGTGAAGGTGCAGTCCAGTTCGTCGGTTCCGCTCTCCTCTTCGGTTGTCAAGTCCTCCAGTTCATCAGTTGGGGTATCCAGCTCGTCGGTTGTGGTTTCGAGTTCGAGTGTGAAGTTGCAGTCCAGTTCTTCGACCCCGCTTTCTTCTTCGGTTGGCGAGTCATCGAGTTCCTCCTCTATCGAATACGGCACACTTTCCTATGAAGGGCAGACCTACAAAACGGTGGTGATCGGCACGCAGACGTGGATGGCGGAGAATTTGAACTACGCGGTGGACAGCAGCTGGTGCTATGATAACGAACCGGATAGCTGTGCAAAATATGGACGCCTGTATCAGTGGGCAAGCGCGATGGACCTTGACACTGTATACAACAGCAGTACTTGGGGTGGCAGTGATGTGAATCATCAGGGTATTTGTCCTGACGACTGGCACTTGCCTAGTACTAACGAGTGGAATACGCTTTATGACTACGTGAATGCCAACAATGGTAGCGATGGAGTGGGCACGAGCCTCAAGTCAGTGAGCGGGTGGAAGGCCTCTTCCGGCATAGCGACAGGCACGAACCAATTTGGTTTTTCGGCACTTCCGGCAGGTCGCCGCAACGTCGGCAATTTCTACAACGCCGGCAACTACGCATACTTCTGGAGTGCTACGGAGAACTATAGTAGCAACGCCTACTACTGGTACTTGTACTACAGCAACGAAGACTTCGGCAACTACTTCAGCAGCGGCGACAGTAAGAACTACGGGTTCAGTGTTCGTTGTCTCAAGGACTGACCGCCAGTCGAATGCCCCGCCTGTCTGCCCTTCGGGCTTGTGCTTCACGTCAAGTCCAAAACGGCTCCATTATTCTTCGAATTTGAGCCCATTTTGTCTTAGGAGCCTCGCGCAGTGAGAGCCTACGGACGGCAGCACCTCCTGGGTGCACCGGCCTTCCTGTTTTTTTTGCGTCCGCCTACTTTGAAGGCTGACGCCCGCGTTTCCGCCGTGAGGCCGATCGTGGAATTTTACTGTGAAATAGAGTGACGGGAATGAAAACAGAAGAAATTCTGGCTTTGGAAAACGGGTGTTTGTGACTGTGCGTTGCGTGAGGGGGCGTTACACGGATGTGCCGGGATTTGGGCGCTGTCTGAGGAAGGATCTTTGTTGTCGCGAACGAAGCCTGGGGAGTCCGGCGCGGTGGAGATGCCGATAATGGTGGTGTTGATTTCAGGATGGGAAGTGCGCGGCGGGCGAGTAGCACCCGACCAGCCCCGCAGAGGATTGCTGGATTAGGGTGGCGAAGGGCTGGGCACGCCCAAATTAGCGGGCTCCTCTAGAAATCTTGTGTGCTATCGTGATCGAGGTGCCGAAGGCGCGAGTGTTTTTATTTCTGGCTTGGTTTGACGCTAAAGCGTCATTCGTTTTGCACAATACTCGTTCGATTTTTCGTTCGCAAGCGAATTTTTAGAGGTGAGCCCTTTATTCTGAATCAGAACTTTTGCTACATTGCGTTTCGGAAGCTTTTAGCTTCGCTTGGGGGTGCCCCGCTGAATGGTGTGGTGCTGAGAATATACCCCTAGAACCTGTGTTCGTAATTGAACGGTAGGAAAAGCTGATGAATATCCTATATAATGGTGCCCCCCGTGATGTGGCGGGCAAAATCACTCTTAAAGAAGTACTTGCGTTAGAATCTTGTGATAGGCCCGGTGTTGCTGCGGCTTTGAATGATCATTTGGTGCCCCGCGGGCGCTGGGAAGGAACGCCCTTGGTGGATGGGGACGCGATTCTGGTGATTGAAGCCGCCCAAGGCGGTTAACGTAAAATGAATTATAACCTTCGCGATACGGCGTTGTTCGTCCCTCGACGTGCAGTAGCACGCCTTCGGTCCTCTCGCCTTGTCTCGCTCGCTTCTAATTCATTTTACCGCGTTGCATCTCTGGAAGAATTGGGAAGTTCATCTCTGCTCCCTGGCCATGC
>DBTP01000174.1 GCA_002307115.1 Fibrobacter sp. UBA1313
GATTGGTAAATCAGTTCTTTTTGTGCGTCAGATCATTTCGTTGTACACTTTTTCTACGTCCTCATAGCGAAGTGGGCTAAAATTCCCGAGTTCGTTGGGGCGAGTCATCTTGATCTTTTTTGTCATCACTGAAATGTCTTCTTTTCGGAAACTGGGGAGTTCTCTCAGTTTTGAAGGAAGTCCTAACTGTATCCAGAAATCGGAAAGCGCTTGAATGCCTTCGAGGGCTGTATCTTGAATATTGAGTTTATTCGTGAGAGAGCCGAAAACACGTGTGGCAAGTTGTGCGAACCGTGCGGGGTCATGATTCAGTTGGTAGTGCATCCACGCGGGATAAACAATGGCAAGTCCTGCGCCGTGAGCAACATCGTACAACGCGCTCAGTTCGTGTTCTAATGCGTGTGCGCCCCAATCTTCTATGCGGCCCAGTCCTAATAAATTCACATGAGCCACCGTTCCTGCCCACATTAAAGTCGCACGCGCTTCGTAGTTATTCGGGGTGTCTTTTACAACAAGGGCCGCATCAATAATGGATTTCAAGACCGCTTCGCACATACGGTCTGTGAGATCGACTCCTTTCTCGTTCGTGAAGTAACGTTCAAAAATATGAGACATCATATCAGCGACGCCGCAGGCCGTTTGGTATTGAGGGAGCGTGTAAGTGAGTTCTGGATTAAGAATCGAAAATCGGGGACGGAGACATTCGCCAGTGGCGGCCCGCTTGAGGAGCGTTTCTTCTTGTGTAATGACTGAATTTCCAGACCCTTCGGAACCCGCTGCAGGAATGGTAAGAACAATGCCGATGGGGAGTGCCTTCTCTGGCATACGGGTACGTTCATGAAAATCCCAAAAGTCGCCGTCATCAAGAGCTCCAGCGGCAATGGATTTCGCGGTGTCAATCACGGAGCCCCCACCGACGGCAAGAATAAAATCTATTTTTTCTTTCTTGCACTGTTCGATGCCCTTGTATACCGGGCCACTTTTGGGGTTGGGGAGAATCCCCCCGAATTCAGAAATGGCGATAGAGGCTTCATGAAGCGATGAACGCACTCGGGTGAGTAAGCCGCTTTTTTCTGCAGAATGCCCCCCATAAACGAGAAAGACTTTACGCGCTCCCGCTTTTTTTGCAAGTGCTCCAACACGAGTTTCTGTGTCTTTGCCGAAAATAAAACGAGTGGGGGAATAGTAATCGAAATTAATCATAATAAGCCATTTCTTTTTGTTTACTTTGAAAAAGGAAATCTTCGAATATCAGTTTTTTTAGAGGCAACAAGAAAATAATATTTTATTTATCTGCTTGGTACACCGCAATTTTATCTCGCAGTTGGTGGCCTCGCACTTTACCTAAAAGATCTTCAATATCTTCTGAGGACGCCGTCAGAAAATCTTCGCGGCTACGGTATTTGGATAGAATTTTTTGGCGAGTGACATCGCCAACACCGGGAACAGCGAGCCATTGTACTTTAAAATCTTCTTTGCGTTTACTTCTCTGATAAGTGATCGCAAATCGGTGAGCCTCATCGCGAGCATTTTGCAATAGCTTTAGTGCGGGGCTTGTGCGGTGGAGAACAATAGAGGGCCGGTTATCTGGGAATACTATCTCTTCTAGGCGTTTCGCAAGGCCAATGAGCGGTATGTTCCCATGCCCCAATTGTTGTAAAATGGTGAAAGTTGCATCGACTTGTCCTTTACCACCATCTACAACCAAAAGATCGGGAAGCGGTCTTTTCTCGTTTTCCAGGCGCCGAATGCGTCGAGTAAGAACTTCTTGCATGCTTGCAAAATCATCGATGCCTTCTACGGTTTTGATAATGAATTTCCGATATTGAGATTTATCGGGCCTCCCGTTTTTGAACGAAACGAGACTTGCTACCGTATGGGTTCCCGCCAGGTGAGAAATATCCACGCACTCAATGTGAAAGGGCGTTTTCAAAAGGCTCAATTCTTTTTGCAAGTCAAAAACACCTTGTTCAATTTCATCGTACTTACGGGCTTCGGCTTGCATTTCTACTAAAAGCATTTCCGCGTTCGCCCGCGCGAGCCGCATAAATCCTACTTTTTCTCCGCGCTGAGGAACAGTAAATGTTACTTTGTGCCCCGATTTTTCGGAAAATTCTTCTTCTAACAAAGTCTTGTCTTCTTCGGGAAGTGCATTTTCCAAAGCAATTTCGGGCGGAATCATAATCGCTTTTGAATACCAACCAGAAAGCATTTCGCAGAGAATTTCGGTTTCGTCTTGTTCTTCTCTACATTCCAAACAATAATGCCTGCGACCAAAGAAAACGCCTTCACGGTATTCTAAAATGACAGCCGTGGCAAATGTTTTATTCCGTCGTACAGCGATCACATCCAGCTTGAGCGACGCATCGCTCGCATCTGCTTTTTGGTGCGTATTGCTTGCTTCTAAGGCGAGGATTAAATCTCGCTTTTTGGCGGCAGTCTCAAAGTCTAAATTTTGACTCGCCAATTCCATTTCCTGTTGCCATCCACGCATCAGATCATCCCGTTTGCCACCTAAAAGGCGAATGGCTTCTTGCACCATTTGTGCGTAATCTTCTTTGGAACAGAGGCCTGCGCAGGGAGCGGTACAACGACCCATGTGGTAATTAAGACAGGGTCTGGAGGGTGTTTTCAAGGGGAGTTTTAGGGTACACTCGCGGATATGAAAAAGCCGAGCGGTTAAATCAATCAAAACATGAATGGCCCAAGAACTTACAAAAGGGCCGAAGTACAAATTGCCATCACTCCGCACAGAACGAGTTACAATCACCCGGGGAAAATCTTCGCGCATGGTTACTGCGAGGTAAGGGAAATGTTTGTCGTCTTTTTGCCGGACATTGTAGATCGGTTTATGTTTGTGAATCAGATTCGCTTCCAAAATGAAAGCTTCTTCTTCTGTTTCTGTAATAATCCAATCGATGTTCCGAATATGAGGAAGCATCAAAGTGGCTGCGCGGTGCCCTGGTTTTTCTCTACCATCAAAATAGCTACGGACGCGGCGGCTGAGCACTTTCGCTTTGCCAACATAAATAATGGTTCCATTGGCGTCTTTCATAAGATAAACGCCTGGGCGGGCCGGAAGTTCCGATAGCCTTTTCTCAATAGAATCCATACCTCCAATGTAGATAATTCAAGGATTTTATAGGCGAACGCTTCAGAAGGCTTTTTGAATAGGGGATTTTATTATCCACGCACTTTTTTTTGAGCCCACCTTTATTTATCTTTTCAAAAGAAATTGAAGGAGTTTTCTCAATGAATCTCGAAAATATGGATATTCTCGCTCAGAAAGTGGAAAAGGTGTTGGATACGCTTCGTCGTGTGAAAGCGGAAAAGGCTCAAGTGCAAGTGGAAGGTCGCCAAATGCTGGAAAAAGCTCAGGCGCAACTAGCAGCGAAGGACCGCGAACTAGAAGAACTCTACGCTCGTTTAGAAAGTCGGAGTAATGAATTACAAAGTTTGAATAATGTGGTTAAGAATCAAGGCGAAGAAATTCAACTCGCTCAAGAACGATTCCAACAACTTTTGAATACCATTGAAGCTGAATTGGGAACCGAAATCCCCATTGCACCTACAGCTCCTGAAATGGTGGAAGACCCTGCTGTTGAGAATCAGTCTGAGGTTGAGGTGAAGCAAAACGATTTTTTCGGCTAAGGTGGCTTGTAGCCACCGATCCTTTTGGTATTGGAATGAGGTAGGCTATGGACGCAGCAGATTCTTCCTTACGCACCACTCGTGTGGTGATTGGCCAGGATAAATTTCAAATTCAAACGGATTTGAACGAGGCTGAATTGGATGAAATTGTGGCGTTCGTTTCCAAGAAAGTGGAACAACACATGGATTCGGCTTCTCGACTAGATATTCGAAAGCAAATGATATTAATGTCAATGGATATTTCTTCGGAATTATTTGAATTGCGTCGTCGTGTAGCAAAAGCTCAAGTTTATTATCATGAAAGTCAAAAAATGGCCAATGTTTTGGCTGATTTATTGGACGAAGGCATCAATAGAATTTCTTCCAAGATAGACTAGATCTTCTCGAAAACAATTAGACTTTATTGCTTTTTATAGGGATTCTGAGTATATTATCCTCAGGCATCCCTCGGTATTATGCCCGATCTAACAAGATTCGTTCAGCTCCTTGTTCTTGCTTATTTATCTATGCTCGGCAATAGCCTTGAAAGATGACTCAGCGAGGCAGCGCTATCTTTTATAAAGAGTAGCTTCGAGCGTAAGTAAACCGAAAGGGATGCCTTTTTTTGTTCTATTAACTTAAAACTACGGACTTCGGCGGACTTTATATGCGTATTGCGATCCAACAAAATAATGCAAGGTTTCAGTTCTCTTTTCATCGAGATCCTAAAGTTGTTTCTGTCGCTAGGGGTGTGGATGAAGTGATGATTGATGACCATCTATATATTATTGAAGACGTTTCTTATATGAAAATATATGGCCATGTTCTTTGGAATGAAAAAGACGAAGCTCTTTCTCCAGCAGAGAAACGGAGTATTTTGGAAAATTTCTTAGATAGTAAGGTATAAAAGGCTCATTCGGGCCTTTTTTATTGCATCCCTGGTGTTTTTGTAACATGAAATTAGTGCCTATTATCCGAAAAACGGTGGCTTTGCTCATCGGCTTTTCTGTTATCTATTTAGGGGTTTGTTTTGCAATCAAAGCTCATGTGGGTTTAGGTGCTTATGATGCTCTTTGTTTAACGATATCGAATGTTCTTCCCAGTAAATTTTTTACTGTAGGAACCGTTGCAATCATTCTCAATTCTTCTTTTGTTTTTGGACAAATTTTATTAGAACGGAAAAATTTTCGTCCTCTAGAATTGATGCAATTTTTCTTTATCTTCTTTGGCGGTCGTCTTTTGGATTTTTTCGTTTATACGTTATTTGCGGATTTTGTGGTGAGCTATTATCCTTGGCGGCTTTTATTGGCTGTCGTTGCTTTTGCAATAAGTGCTTTAGGCGTCATGATTGTGATGGAATCTCGATTTGTACGAGTTCCGTTAGAAGGATTCTGTACGCTACTTGCGCATCAGTTTGGAAAAAAGATGGGCTTTATTCGTCAGATTGGAGATGCTTTTTTCTTTGTGTTGGTGCTTTTGCTTACGTTCATTTTTGGTGATGATCTCACCATTCGTGAAGGCTCGATCGTTTGTCTTTTAATTTTTGGTCCACTGCTTGACTTATTTAAAAAGCCGGTACAAAGATTGATGCGTTTTTTGAAAGTTTAAACGTTTTTCTGATTATTTTCTCTATTAGGAGATATTATGAAGATATTTTTATTTCTTTGTCTACTCGTCTTTGCAACAGTGAATTCTAGTGCCTCCGTTTTAGACGTAACTTTTGATTCCCAAAATGAAGGGATCTACACGGAAACTCTTGCTTATACAGATTTTCCGTATCAAGACAATCAGAATTTTTGGAGCAATTCTTGGTATGAATTGGGCTATGAGCGCGGCACGATTGTAGTGGATTCTATTTCCCAAAGTAAGGTACTTCGAGTAAAATACCCTAAAGGGTGCTTGGGGCCAAATGGTGCTACTGGGTGTGGTGTTCAAATTAAATATCCATTACCAGATTCCGCAGAAACGATGTGGCTTAGCTATCAGATTTTTTTTGAAGAAGGTTTTGATTTTGTCAAAGGCGGAAAATTACCAGGGCTCTGTGGTGGTGAGTGCTATACGGGTGGAAATGTTCCTAGTACAGGCGATGGTTGGAGTGCCCGAATTATGTGGCGTACCGGAGGTCGCGTTGTTCAGTATCTCTATTTTGTGGATCAGACGGGAACTTATGGAGATGATGCTAAATGGGATTTAGGAAGATCCATAACGCAGAAAGTTTTTGTGCCAGGAATTTGGCATACGGTGGTGACGAAGATCGAGTTGAATTCTGTCCCTGTGGAGGGAAAAGGCTCCAAGAATGGTAAAATGAGAAGTTGGTTTGATGGCGATTTGGCACTGGATCTGGATACGCTACGGTTGCGTGATTATGCGGCTCAAAAAATCGATAAATTTTATTTTTCAACTTTTCATGGTGGGAGTGACTCCACTTGGGTTCCTTCCGTGGATAGTTATATCCGCTATGATAACATTGTGGTGAGTAAAGATTCTATTCCAATTACTAAAGGTTCTTTGGGCTTACTTTTGGGGGACGAATTTCATGGAAAAACAAAGTTGCCTCGAATGTTAGTGGGAAACAAAATAAAATGGGAGACTCCACTTCCTCGTAGTATGCGCTTCTTCTTTTATGGGACTGATGGTCGCTTGCGCATTTCAAAAATAGGACCTCAAGGAACCACAGAAATGCAACTCCCATTGAAGAATGAAGTGTTTTTTTTGAAGGTTCAGTGAAAAGGAAGCCCCCTATCTCTTTTGAGGATAACGGGTTTCGTAGGTTAAAGCCGGGTTCTCTGGAAGTGTCAAATTTTGGCGATGGGTTTAGTTTTCCTTGCTGAAAGCAGAAAATAAGCGTTGATGAATAAGCACCAAAGATATTTTATCTCTTTTTGTTGAGTCGGGAGCAACATAACCCTTGGTTCTAACGTTCACCAGGAATGCATTCTCTTACATATTGATTAAATTAAAGACCTATGGTAGATGTTTTAGAATATCTGGATTATCGAGAGTATCTCAAAGATTGGTTTATTGAATCTAAAAAAGCCAATAGTTTTACCTCGTACCGTTATTTAGGTCAGAAAACAGGGGTAGATCCTGCTTGGCTTGTTCGCGTGTTCCAAAAAGAAGGACATCTTAACGAAGAGGCCATCCACACATTTGTTCATCTTTGTGATTTGGATGCGCGCAGAGCGGAATATCTCCGCGTCTTGTATCATTTTTCAAAAACTAAAGCGAAGGAATCGCTCTCCAGTTTGTATTGTCGGCTGATGGAACTTCGTGAAATGGACTCCCGCAAGTTGGATATTTCAGAATGTTCTTATTTTGCTAATTGGGCTTGTACTGCGCTCCGTGCATTGATTGGAATAAGTCAAGATACCGCTGATGTATCTGAGTTGGGATTGCATTTGAATCCGCCAATTTCGCAAGATGAAGCGCGTAATGCATTGGAAGTTTTGAAGCAGTTGAATTTGGTGGAACCTGATGGGCGGGGCGGTTGGAACATTACTCAAAAGATTGTGACCACCGGGAGTGAAGTTAAAAGTATCGCTGTACGAGATTTTCATCGTCACACCTTGGAACTCGCTCAAGCGTCTTTGGATCGGCATAAATCAGAGGAACGAGATATTTCTTCAGTTGTATTTACTGTGGATGAGGCCGAATTGGTAGAGATAAAGCACCGCATAGAAGAATTTCGTCGTGGTATTTTGCAGTTCGCGCGTCATTCTGAATCCGCCAATCGCGTTTATGCGTTGACGGTTTCTATGTTTCCTTTGTCGGATAAGGTGGAAACTCCAACTCAAGTACCCTCTGAGGAGACAACATAATGCGGATCGTTTTGATTGCCTTCGCTAGTCTGATGTTTATTGCTTGCGATGGTGGAAGTAAAGTTTCTGGCGGAGGGTCTACAGGGACCGAAGCGGGTAATGCTGTTAC
>DBTP01000109.1:0-6203 GCA_002307115.1 Fibrobacter sp. UBA1313
CAAATGAAAACTGAATTTCGTGAATGGTGGGAAACTGGAGGCAAAGCAGACTATATACTCAAACAAGGCTTAGCCCCTAGCGAGGATCTCTATCAACAAGAGCTTAGCAAATGGATCAAGGGATATACAGACAAACTAATCGAGTATAATCTGTTTTTGATCCCCAACGAAGGAAACCTTCAAGCGCTCCTCACTTACTGGCTTTTGTTCCCCGGATTTTTTTCCCTGTTGATTTTCATCGGTGGGTTCCTTTTTACCATGTACTTTCTTGAAAAACGCTGGGGAGCCCTACCAGCTTTCGGCATTTTTCTTGGAAGTGTGATCCTCGGCGGAGTTATTTTTTCTGTGACTTTGCCTTTTTCCTATTTCAATCGCTATGCCGATATGCCCTTCATGGGAGGGAGTCTTTCTTTAGCGCTCCTCTTAGGAGCCGCCACCATGGAGCGCGTCCGCTTTACCGTCCCCAAACCGATCATTGTAACTTGTGGCATTTTTCTCTTTTTAGACATGTTCGTGAACTGGACCGTGAATCCGAATCTGTTCGGGTTTGTGACGTTCCTTACCCCCCTATTTTTTGGTGGCGGCGTAATTTTGGGCCGCAAAATGCCTCCTCGGAAAAAGACCCAAAAGGAACTCGCTCAAGATAAATTAAATTCGATCTTACAAAAAAAGAGCGGGGATCCTATTGCAGAGCGCAAAGCGAGAGCCCGAGCCGAAATTGATGACGGTTTTTCCGCCGCAAACCAAGCCGAGTACATAATCGCCTCTCGATTACTCATTAGCGGTTTTAGTGCTCTATTACAAGAGTACCCTTTGGATGTAGAATATCTAAAGTCAACGGCATCAAAAATGGTGAGTCCTAATTTTTTCTTAGAAATATCTAGTGTTCAATGGCTGGAATGGGGTTGCACCGCGACAGAAAAGAATGTTCCAGAAGCCGCCATTAACCTTTTAGAAAAAGCCCTAACGATCGAAAAAGAGGAAGCTTTGGTGCGCAAAAGTTTGTACCGTATTGGAGAATTACGGATACGATACCATTTGAAACCAGAGGAAGGAATTAAACGTTTAGAAAAAGTGATCGAATTAGGAGATCGCGATATTCTGGCCGCTCAAGCAAAAAAATTATTGGAGCAACAGAAACACGAATAACATCACTGCATCCGAATCTCGTGATCGGGAGTGAAAGGAAGATCTTCTGCCCTTGGCGTTGCCACAAGCACTTGGCATTTCTTTTCACGGATCACGTCAGCAACGGCCCCACGACGCACAAGATCCAATTCTGCAAAAACATCGTCTAACAAAAGTACTGGCGAAATCAGGTGTGTGTTGGCCACATCTACAGAAGCAAAGCGCATGGCAATCGCTGCGGAGCGACATTGCCCTTGAGAGCCCACGGAGCGAAGCTCATGACCAGAGGAACAGAGCGTAAAATCATCTTTATGGGGCCCTGCGAGAGTGACTCCCTGAAGGCGCTCCGCGGATTCCAAAGATTCTAATTTTTCGGCAAATGTCAGTTTAACCGTTTCGATCTCCATCGGAACATGATCCGAAACAACCGCACTTTTGTAGCCACAGGTAATTTCGTCTGTACCATTGGCGAGTGTTTTATAATAGGCGGAGATAATCCCAGAAACTTCGTACACCAATTCCAGACGCTCACGCCAAATATCAGCTCCTAAGTCTATCAGTTGGTGCGTGAGTACTTGAAGGAGCGCTTCGCCCCCCACGGCACACGAGGACCCCTGCCGATTTTGTCTGAGCCATTGATTGCGTTGCGCAAGGATACGGCGATAGCGTCGAAGCGTATCCATATTCGAAGCTTTGCGGAAACAGAGAATTTCATCCATCCAGTGGCGCCGTTCTTCGGGCGCACCACGAACGAGTTCGATATCGGCGGGTTCCATAATCACCGCAGGAGAGGATCCAAAAAATGCCGAGGGACTTTTACATTCCACACCATCAATTTTCGCCACCAACGATTGAGACCGATTCAAGCGAAAAGCGCGAACCGATTGAACACCATTGAGGATGAGTTCGCCTCGCATCATCATTTCCGGGGCATCCCAACGGATCAAATCTCGTAAGTCCCGACTGCGAAAGGAAAATCCTTGGCAAAGCAGATGGACAGACTCCAGGATCGTCGTTTTCCCAACACCATTTCTGCCACTAATGACAGTGACCCCATCTCCAATCGAGAGATCCATGTCCTCCAGGTTGCGTACCGAAGCAAGATGAATCGAATGAATCATAGGTCAAAAGACAATTAGGTAATACCCTTGAGAATCAATCGTGTGAGCTGATTGAGATACTTCTGCATATCCATTTTTTCCTTGTCAAATATGGCAAAGGAATGGGCGTTCACCGTGGGCTCATGCAAAGAAGACATAATAACACGAGACATCATATCCACATCGTCAATTTTAAATGCCCCTCGTTCAATACCGTATCGCAAAATGCGACGAATCATATCTAAAGCATGGGTAAGCACTTCTTCGATGTAAAAATGAGCAAGTTCCGGGAAGTTACTGGATTCAGCGGTCATCAACTTGGGAAGACCCGCCACATGTTCGCTTTCCATCAAAGCCCACCATTGATTGACCAATTGATAGACCAAGTCTTCTGGGGTTCCTGTGTACTCATCCAAAAATTTATTTCCGAAAGAAAGAATCGGTCCCAGACCTTCCTTGACCACCGCTTTCAGAAGCGCTTCTTTATTTTCAAAATAAACGTAAAGGGTACCAGGTGTCACCCCCGCTTTGCGCGCTACCTGTTCCACCTTTGTTGCAGAAAAGCCTTGCTGGACAAAGAGTTCCAATGCGGCACTTAAAATTTCTTGAGGTCTTTCCTCTTTCTTTCGCTGCCACCGAGGTTCCGCTTTGGTAAATTCGTGAAAATTGTTATCTGTTGTCATAGAAACGAATATAGTTAAGTTGAAAATCTCAGTTTGTCTGTCAAGCTTATGGAATTCGACCCTTGATACCAAAACTCAAGGGATTCCAAAGACCCGCTTCTGATTCATAAAGAAGGGCATAACTCACGTCAAAGGGTAAACGCGTCTTACTCACGCGAATTTCAAACCGATACCCCACTCCAATCGTGTAGTCCGAATCATCCATACCCACACGGAGAGTTCCATTAGGAATGGCTTCCCACTCTACGCCCACACGTCCAGTCCAAACATGCAAATCAGGATCAAAGGCTAAAAGTGTATCTGCAATTTGGTAATCAATGGCTTCCATCCAACTCGAAACAGGCATTCCATAAATGGTGGATCGATAACCCAGACCTATTTGTAAAACCTTAGGCCGTACCCCTTCTGTCGAAGCTACAGAGTTGTCCTGACTAGGATTTTTTGTCCATGTTGCAGATAAATTTTTACTGAAACTCAAATTGCGAATCACGACAGAGGTCGACCATTTTTCGTCCCATTGACGTACCCATCCTAAATTGAAAGTAACCGGGCTCTGATAACCATCCACCAAATCAATGTTATCATAATAGCCAGATACATCCAAGTTATCGTAACTCATGGAAAAAGAAAGACCGATCCCATCCTTACGAGAAATCCGATAACCAAGACCCACATATGCCATAGTAAAATAAGGACTCGCAGTACCCGTCTTTTCATCATCCTCATTAATCACATCAAAAGCCATATCGCCCCGATACAAAATGGCAGCACCAATGCCCATGCGTGAACCCACACGATTTTCGATGCCAACAGAGCCACCGGTACGATCCAAATCTCGCTTTTCCGCATGAAGTGAATAACTTAATTCTGTCCGAAAGCCAAGAATGGCGGGGTTCCAAAAAGCAGCAGGTTGAGCGGCAGTATCTGCGGTGCCCGTGTTACCACGGCCAAGTTCGCGCGTGCCCGCGCTCATGCGTTCCACAAAGCCATCAAAACTCCCAAGCATCGCCTTCTTATCGGCAAAAGAAGATACCGAGCCTAAAATAATTAGGAAGCCTATTAAACGTTTCATCGGCGGGATCCTCCCAAGGTCATCACCTTCCCCCAGCCCACATGATCATGGTTGTCCTTGACCCGCACATAATAAATGCCCATCGTTGCGGCACGACCGTGATCATCATAACCATCCCAGAAGTCTTCTGTGGCAAGCGAACTCCGCGTGGAACTCGCTGGTCTAAAAACACTCTTCACGATCGTTCGAATCTTGCGCATATCATAACTAAAAATTTCAATCGTAATTTTCGCATCTTTGCCGACTTTGTAGGCCACAAGCGCAGTTCCGCCAGCGACAATCACCGAAGGCACCATTCGAATGGAGCCCAAATTATCATTCACAGCCGCTTGATTCAAAATGTAAGACCACGTTTTGCCTGTATCCGCAGAAACGGAAACGCCAGCTCCATAAGTACTCACTGCAATTCCTGTAACACTCGCAGTCAAAGGGAAAGTGCTCACAGAAGTAATCGTCGTCGACCGATCCACAACGCCCGCATCCAGAGCATACAACCACTGATTTTCATTATCCCATGGAATAGCCCCATTGCTATCAAGTTTCAAAAGACCGCTGATGGAGCCTTCAATAGTCTGCACCGATAAAAAAGCGAGAGATCCCACAAATGCAATCCCACTTACACTGTAATCGGCCTTATCATAAATATCTTTCTGCACTTTACCCACAGTATCCTTGAACACCACTTCCTTAAATGTGGCCCCATTCCAAGAACGCCAAAGATGACTTTGTGTGCTAGAGCCCGAACGCACCGAAGTTTCAGCAATAATTTGCGTAGGAGAGCCACCGATCCAAACCCCTGTAACACGCCCCGTATCCAAGGCCGGGATATTCAATTTGGTAAGTGTATTTCCCGTTCTAACCTTCTGATACAAACCTCGCTCGGTCGCAAGCCAAAGCGCAGAGGTTTCCGGATGTAATGCAAGTCCAAAAACAGAAGGGTTCTTTTTTCCATCAATGGAACTTTGTGAGGTGAGTGTGTCTATTTTAAGTCCCGAAGCATTGATCACATAATACCCCACTCGAGCATTACTCGCCCCATTGGAAATATCATATTTGGTGAGTCCCAAAATGCCACGTGCAATCCACAAAACTTTAGTCGTAGAATCATAAGCAAGACCACTCACCGCCTGATTCATGGGAGCTAAATAATCTTTATCGATATTCGCCGTAGGAACATCCAAAGGCGTGGAATAAACGGCATTAATTGCCCGAGAAGAAAGAATACCCGCGGGTTCTATAAAGCTACTTGCGGAATCGTTAATAGAAAAAAGCGGAAGCACCCAACCCAAAGCCCCTGCAGAAGCAGAAACTGTACGACGATGTTCTGCCGTGAGATCCGAAAAAATGCCGTCTTGCACAGGGGTTTCTTCATCGCCCAAAAATTCTTGAGCCATACCCGTTGCATGAACCCCTGTCGCACTTTGTGAAAGCGTCAATAGAGTGAGTCCACTCCCTGCATCGCCACGAGAAAGTACCCACAAAGAACCCGTAGAAGAACCCTTCCCCACGGCAAAAGTGAAATTACTCACCAACCGATCTTCTGCGGCAAAAGTGAGAGCGGTCAAAGCCAAAAGGGAAAAGAAAATTTTACTCATATCGCCGGGGGCGTTACCTCATATCAATTTCGCCAACGCCTTTAACACTCTTGTAGAGGAATTCAGCATCGGCTATTTTTTGTTGGCGTTTCAATTTGGAGATATCATACCAAGACTGGTTATCCATAGAATCCGTTGTACTCAACCTCACCGGAGAATAATCGGCAGTGGAAAGCCAGACCTCCATGGCTTTGAATTGTTTGCCATATTTGGAAGGATCTAGCGTCAAGACATAAATGGACTTCCCCTGCCAGATGTCTTTTTTAACTGCAGTGGCCTTACAATTCAAGTACTTAAATAACAATTCCGATGGATGCAAGGTAGAGGAAAGATCTTCAACTAACTTAATAAGGACTTGTTTTTGATCCTTATTCCACTGCCACACGGTGGTCCCATCGCTATAAAAAACAATCCCAGGAATTGTGAGGCGAAAACGATTTTTGTCGCCGACCAACAGCGAACCTTGCTGCGTTGCGACGTCTGGAGAATTCGCATAATAAACCGTTACTTTAAAGTCTAAACTCCAACCCCGGCTGGCCTCAAACCATTGAGTCGATTTTGCCATAATAGAGTCTGCATTCTGTGCCATCACCGTTCCCAAACCTAAGAATAGGCTCACCGACAA
>DBTP01000109.1:6527-19262 GCA_002307115.1 Fibrobacter sp. UBA1313
CATAACGACAAAAATGAAAGTAAAAGTGCTGTTTTTGCTCTTTTTCAAAGTGGCACAGAGATTGCTAGAGTCAACACAGGAAAACTTCCTCATCATACAACAAGGAGAAAAGATGAAAACAGTTTTTAACTTCGCCACTACCGCTATGGGGCTTGCCATTCTCGGGACTGCCGCTTCTGCAGCCGAAATCAGTTTCAGTGGATTTCTTGATGCGGATGTCGCCGGGTATTACAACCTCGACACAACTTCCAAAAATTTTGACTTACAGGCCAATCATGAAATAGATCTGACCACAACAGTAAAAGTCAATGATAAAGTGTCCGTAGACATTTATGCAACCAGCTATACTACTGGACCTACAGGCGGTACCGTGCCAGCACAGGGTTCTGATGCAGAAAATCGTTGGACAGGACTCACCTATGACGGATTTGTAGCCAACATCCAAGCGACACAGGACTTAAAATTCCGTTTTGGGGATCTCTGCTACACGGCAGGACAGTTTAATTACTACGGTTACAAACGCACGATCACTTATGCAGTAGGCCTCAAAGAAACTGGTTTCCGCGGATTGGAAGCCAATTACAAGGGAGCAAGCCTTGCTGCCGGAGCTGATACAAAATCCACCTACAGAGTGTACGGTGCTTATGATCTAGTCTTTGGCGAAAGCAACATAAAGCCATTTGCATTGTATTCCAGTGACCAAGCAGAAGACACTTATTCGCTCCGCGCTGGTTTAGATGGAACGATTGCGGTCGGTGGGCAGAAGATCAAAATCGCCTATGGTGCTTACAAAGACAAAGACGATGAACTCAGCCACGCGATTGCGGTAGAACCCATTTTGTCCTTTGGCTCCATTTCGCTTGCCGCTACGGCCTTTGTGGCGATCTTAGACGATAAAGACCCAACTATCATCAGTGTTCCAGAATGGATGTTCTTCTATGTGGAACCCGGTTATGCCTTCAATTCGGTATTCAGCGTAGGTCTTCCTTTGGAATACCACACAATGACCACCGACTCCGATGCTGATCTCAGCGAAATCTGGGCCGTGCCTACCGCATACTTCGCTCTCGGCGAAGGTTTCTCTTGGTCTATCTGGGGACAGAGTTCCTTTAGAATCGGTAGCGACATCGAAAATACGGATCCGTATTTTGGCCTCGGTTCGGAAGTCATTCTATCCTTCTAATTTTTGCTGATTTTTGATTTTTTAATGGACGCAAATAAAATTGCGTCCATTTTTGTTGTATTTTAAAATGTGTTTGCTGGTTTAAGGAAGCGCATATTTCTATTTTTGCAGTCGAAAGGGATTTTTCATTCCCATTAGTAAAGGAACCTCATGCGAAAGCAGCAGATTTTACCCTTAGTTTTTATGTCCGCTTCCATGGCCATGGCCGCCGAAGTTGTTATTCACGGTGACATCAATGCCGATTATGCTACCTACTGGGACAATGAATTCAGTCCACTGAATGCAGCAAACCAGGATATTGACCTCCTTGGTACCGTCTACATGGATGAGAATTTTTCCGTAACCGTTATGGGAAAAACTCGCAGTACCTATGTAAGCGATAGTGTTACTGCGGCTTCTGAAGTCCGACACGAAAATCGTGCAACCGCCATGGGTGACAACGAAAACCGTTTTACTGCCTTCAATTTTAATGGGGTACAAATGCACTGGAACTTCACGCCCAGTGCAGCGGTCGTTTTTGGTGATTTAACCTATAGTGCAGGTTCCTTCAGCTATTACTACTGGCGCAATACCGAAAATTATGCAGTAATCCTTAAGGATCAGAAATTGCGTGGTATTGGTTTTGAGTTGGAAGACGGGCGCATTTACATTGGTGCCTCTAACAATAATGCAACGGCACTCACCATGTATGGCACATACCCATTTGCGTTGCTTTCCCGTACGGAAGAACGTTTGACAATCACTCCAAGTGTCGACTGGGTTTTCGGCAAACATATCGGACGATCCTACACTTACGCTTTGGGTACCGAAATTCAATATGCCAAAAGTGTTGGAGATTTAAATTATAGTGTTACTGGCACTTGGGGCACTCACCCCTACAAGGGAAAAAACGTTCACACATTCTTGTTGGAACCTTCTTTCAACTTTGACTTCTTCAATTTAGGCATGAGTTACTACCAAGCCCTTCTCGCTGACGATGATGCTCCTGTTGACGAGCAAATATTCACCGACGATGAACGAATGTTCTATGTGGAACCGTCTTTCAATTTGCATAAAAAGTTGGCTCTGGGGCTCGCTTATGAATTTCATGACCCCAGCCTCCAAACCGACGGAGATAGTCGCCACTTCGTGGGCCCGAACATCTATTTGTACCCAACGACTGATGCAGAACTCGTTGTCTGGGGTGGCTACAATATTCATAGCTCCACGGCAAATACATTCTCCATGGGCATGAGCGGAAAAGTTCATTTCTAAAACTTAAATAGAATGCTATTGTGAGAATAAGAGCCCTTGATTCTATTCGGGGGCTTCTGCTTTTGCAGATGACCCTGGATCACTTCGGAGAACCAATCTCCCGCTTTCTTTATCAATGTTTTGGTTTTTTCACAGCCGCAGAAGGGTTCTTTTTTCTTTCGGGATTTGTGGGAATTCTTGCCGTTAAAAGCAAACTCGCGAAAGGGCAGGATTCTTCATGGATGCGAAAACGAGCGGTTCGAATTTGGAAATACCATATAGCGACAGTCCTTTTCGTCACTTTCCTCGCCATTGTCTTATTCCCTTCTCTTCGTTCTTACGTTGAAGGTTTGATAGAACACCCATTGAGTGGTGCTCTCCTAGTAGTAAGCTTAATTTATACCCCTTCTTGGCTTGATGTACTCCCGCTCTATGTGTTCCTTCTCCTGATTGGTTCTTTTATTTTGCCGTTCATTTCTCGTGGGCGTCTATTGCCAGTGTGGGGAATTTCCTTTGGCATTTGGCTGGTTTCCCAATTGGGCCTACGCGAATGGGGGCTCTCTTTTCTGCCCAGTTGGTCTTATCCTGGATTCTTTGATCTATTTTCGTGGCAGTTCGTGTATTTCTCTGGAGCGACCATCAGTGTCCTCTGGAAGGATCACTTACAGGCCAAAGCCTCTCAAGGAAATTGGTACTCTATTCTCTCTATTGGTTGTGTTCTCTTTTGCCTCTTTTGTGGGCTATGGTCCCATGGATTACTTCCCATCGCACAGCCCTCCGAATTTTGGGTCAGCCGCGAGCATTTAGGATTGATCCGCATTCTCGACTTCTTCGCTTTTGTGGTGGTTATCAGCTGGATTGTAAGGAACAAGGCGGCTCTACTCGACTTCTCTTTCACAGCAACACTCGGACGACATAGTTTAGAAATTTACGCATGTCATACTCTGATGATTTATTTTTGGCTTGCGACTCCCACCAGCGTACGTTATGCATCCCCTTGGAATATCGTTGTCCCCATCGCCGCCTGTGTTTTCCTTTGGGGAATCGCTAAAAGCATAGAGAATCATTCAAAGACTCCAAAATAAATAAAATAACGTTGTATTTTGGGTCTCTTTTTTTGGGAAAAACTCAGTCATTTTATCTCTCATTATTTAGATTAAAGCAGTCCGATCCGCCCTGTCGGCGATTGGTAAGAGGAATCTCGATGAAACAAACTTACTGGAATGACCTGAATGGGAACTTTTTCCCAGAAATGGCACTCGATTTTATGCCCGCAGAAAAACTGCGAGAAGTGCAACTACAACGATTACAGGCGATTGTTAAATTGGCCTTTGACAAAGTTCCTCTTTTCCGCTCCCGCATGGACGAAAAGGGACTGACTCCCCATGACATTAAGACACTTGGTGATATACGAAAACTTCCTTTTTCCATGAAAAAAGATTTGCGCGACACCTATCCCTATGGTCTTTTCGCCGTAGATATGAAAGATGTGGTGCGCCTCCATGCCTCTAGTGGAACCACAGGGAAACCCATTGTGGTAGGCTATACCCAGCAAGATATGGATGTTTGGGCAGAAGTCATCAAGCGCGGGCTCCTTGCTACCGGATTTCGCCGCAACGATATTGTCCAAAATTGCTATGGCTACGGTCTTTTCACCGGTGGTCTCGGTGTCCATGGTGGTTTAGAGGCTCTCGGCGCCACCGTGATTCCCATTAGTGGTGGTAACACCGAACGTCAAATTATGGTGATGAAAGATTTTGAAGTTACAGCCATTGCTGGTACCCCTAGTTATTTTGTCCACATTATTGATGTGGCTGAAAAAATGGGCATCGATTTCAAGGACTTAAAAATTAAGCGTGGCCTTTTTGGAGCAGAACCTTGGTCTGATGGAATGCGCCAATACATCGAAGAAAAAACGGGCATCAAGGCTTATGATGTTTATGGATTGTCCGAAATTATCGGTCCTGGCGTTGGTTGTGAATGCGAATGTCAAAACGGCATCCATATTTTTGAAGATCATTTCTACCCGGAAATTATCGACCCTGAAACATTGGAACCGCTTCCCGATGGAGAGGAAGGGGAACTCGTGATCACCACCCTTAGCAAGCAAGCGATGCCGACCATTCGCTATCGCACACGGGATCTCACCACCATTGAAACTACAAAATGTGAATGTGGTCGTACGATTCGTCGTATTCGTCGTATCGGAAGACGCACGGACGATATGTTTATCATTCGTGGCGTGAATATTTTCCCCTCCCAAATTGAAACAGCGCTCCTCCGTGCGGAAAAAGCGCTTCCTCACTACCAGATTGTACTGGATAACCAGGGGAGTATGGACACCTTGGAAATTAAGGTGGAAATTTCGCGTGATATGGTGAGCGACAGTATCGGCGCTATGGAAAATATTACCAAACGATTAAAACATTCTGTCGAACAGATCCTCGGTGTTTCTGTAACCATTACTTTGTGTGAGCCCGGCGTAATTCCCCGCAGTGAAGGCAAAGCAAAGCGCGTCCTTGACAATCGACCCAAAACATAATAAGGGAGTCCTTATGAAAATTCCGCAAATTTCTATTTTCGTCGCCAATCGCCCGGGTCGTTTGCAAACCATTTGCAAATCTCTCGCGGATGCCAACATCAACCTTTTGTCTTTGACTCTTGCCGATAGTGGGGAGTTCGGGTTGGTGCGCCTGATCGTTTCCCACCCGGAAAAAGCAGTAACCGTACTTGAATCTTCTGGACTCGCCGCAGCCATCACCGACGTGATTGCCTGCGAAGTAGATGCAGGTCTAGGGGGCCTCGCTAAACTTTTAGCAACTCCCGCAGGCCAACTTCAAATTGATTACATGTATGCTTATCCGATGCAACACGAAAAAAATTATGCAATCATGATTTTCCGTTTCAAGGATCCAGATGCGGCCATTGATGCACTTCGCAAAGCGGGCGCAAAAGTGCTCAGTAGAAAAGATCTTCTCGGGGATTAGAACGCAAACACAAAACCTACGGCAAGAAGTCCAAGGCCTAGGGCTCCGAGGCCGATGGCAACAGCAGCCTTTTTATCCCCATTGTCATTGAGAGTCTTGTTATCTTTGACTAACTGACGCGTATCTTCGCTTTCGAATGCGGAGAGATCATAAGAGTCCTTTTTACCTGCAGCATCAGACCAATCTCGCTCTGCAAAATACCAAAGGACACCGCCCGCGACAAATGGCACAATAGAACTCCACAACATGCCACGACCCCACCAACGCTTCGTGCGCTCTTCGTTATACTCACGTTGCATTTCTACAACACTCAAGTTATCCACCGTTTGCATTTCCACATTGATAGGGTTCGGCATAAAGGCTTTAATTTCAGTGACAATCGCCGTATCCAGATAACCCATTTTTCGCAAATAGATGACAGCCTTCAATGAGGGCTCTACATCATTAATCACCACATCGGTCATGTATTCCGGCATAATGCTTTCCGTCGGTTGCTTATCAAAATAGACTTCGACAGCTTCTGGAATAGTGGCAATGGTAAGTCTTGTCTGGGGACGATCTAATGGGATACTCACGCGGTTTAAAGAGTCTCCATCAATCTTGACAGTTTTTGTACCCCACCAGTCTACATCCTTCAAATGTTTCACGATGGAAATAGTGTATTTGCCGGGCTTAATATTACGAATGGTATCTGGAGTCACCATTTCAAGATCTTCACCATTGATAAATAAGCGACAACTATCAGGAACAGAAGAAACAAATAGGTTCGCTTTCCCTTCAGGGTAAATAGGTTCCTCTTCTTCAATAGAATCCGGAACCACATAATCTTTAAGCATCAAGTCAATCATCACGGAATCTTCAATATTCCAAAGACGTTTAAAATCCAATTTGAATATTTTTATGTATTTCGACTCCATAGGGATCGCCGCTTCCAGAGCCATGGAATCCGCCACAAACTTTGTCCGAATAGAATCTCGTATTGCCTTTTCCTTAGCGAGAGAATCCGCTAAGCTTTTTTTGTCTTGTTCTGCAAGGGCCGCAGCAAAATCGTCCATAGGGCCTGCTGGAGGCACTTCAGCAACGGCGGAACTCTCTGGTGAAGCCTCCGACGTTGCCACAGGGGGGATGTACTGAGTTTTATCTTCTTCAATAAAACCGTTATCGTCTTCGGCATTGGTCTCTTTTGGAGGAGCCATTTTTGCGTAGAGGGACAGAACATATTCTTGCTGTTTCGCATTCAACGGCAATAGATACACGGTATCAGCCGCCATTTTGATAAACATGGATTCACGTTCAAGAGAATCCCCCACCAAAAGGTAACGAACAGGGACTTCCCTAGCAGAAAGGGATAAGATTGCACAAAGAACTGACAGGTAAAATAGACGCATGTTAGGAAAAATAAATTAAATACCCCAGAAGGTGGCTTTTATGACAATTTTTTGCTTAATTTTGAGGAACTCATCCTAAAAAAGGAGATTCTATGAAAAAGTATCGTTGCAACGTTTGTGGATACATTTACGATGAAGCCCTCGGAGACCCTGATTCTGGAATCCAGCCCGGGACTAAATTTGAAGATCTTCCCGATGACTGGGCCTGCCCTGTATGCGGTGTCACAAAAACAGATTTTGAATTAACTGAATAAGTCTCTATTCTGGTTTTTCCAATCGGGCACAGTAAATGGGTCCTCGACCCGCACAACGGTCAGGAAGCATTTGCAAACCGAATTCGGTTCGGTCAGTGCCTTCAAATTCTGGGTCCATTTCCAACACACGAACTTTCCCCGTGCGCTTTTTTAAAATTTTTGCCACGACTTGATCATTCTCCAGAGAAGAGAGTGCGCAAGTACTATAAATCATCATGCCCCCTGGGCGGAGTGCATCCACAGCAGCGGCAAGCATAGCCCCCTGTTGCTGAGCAAGATGCGAAATTCGTTTTTGGGTCCATTCTGCTAAATGAGCGGCAGATTCGATCACATGACGTTCTGAGGAACAAGGGGCATCCAACAAGATGCGATCAAAAGAGTTTTTGCGATGCAAACCAAAACGGGAGGCATCGTGCCCTGTCACCGAAATAATATTACGATAAGCTTCTGGGAGACTCGAATTAATGACCCGGTGAAGCCGAGTGCGACGATCAGCAGAGCGATCATTGCTTTGAAGGGTTCCTACACCCGCAAGAGCCCCTGCAAGAACTAATGTTTTACCGCCTGGAGCCGCACACATATCGAGTACGTCCATGCCCGGTTCAATAGGCAAAGAAGCCGCGGCAAACCAAGAGGCCTCGTCCAAAAAGTAGGGTTCAAGTTCATCTCCAAAATGCAATTCTTTATAGTTTACGGGGCCAGACAATGCCGCTAAAAGTCCATCCCAACGGTCCCCAAAGAGATTACTATAGTAAGAAAAAAATTCAACTGCAGCCATAAAACCTAACTCAAAAGTTCCATCAAAAAAGACCCAGATTTTCCAGGTCTTGATAGTTGAGCTACCTGGATTCGAACCAAGACAAACAGATTCAGAATCTGTTGTGCTACCGTTACACCATAGCTCAGAGCGAGATCAAATTTATAAAAAAATGTACAGTCGGCAAGGGGAAGGCCCATGACCCTATCAAAATGGCACTGCAATCTATTCGACTTCTATTGTGGGTGGGCTGTAGGTGAACCATTGATTTTGCAAAGTGGAGCCCAACGGAAGATTCACAAATACACTTTTAACATAACTAGAGCGATCAAGAGTTCCATTGAGAAGATTATTAACCACAAAATCATCGCCAGAATAGTAAACTACTTCTTGTTCTAATGCTGGTAAGTCCTTCATCACAATAGAAGCACAAGCATTCACACGGGTAAAGTTGCTCGTTCCCTTGAAACCCACCTTGATACTATAACTTAAACACAGAGTATCCTGAGTAGAATCGAATTGGTTCCACACAAGATATATTTTTCCAAGAAAACCTGAAGATTTGCGCATCGTGACAGAACCGATGTCAACAGTGTCAGAAGCGTTCACATTCAATTCACTTTCCACAATGAAATTAGAAAGACCTGTTGTGAGAATAGTTGAGCCCGCCCCTCGTTGTTGAAATTCCACCCGAAAAGCACTATCCACTAAAGCGGTATCGGGAGCTCGCAAAACCCAAACACCCGCAGAATTTGTCACCGTTTGAACATCGAATTTTGCCGAATCCTTGACACTAAAGCCATATAAATCAGTCACCACATGTACCGATACATTCTGAACCGGTTTTCCTAAGGAATCAAGGACCACTCCCGTCAGCATGGGAGCCTTCGTGTCTACTTCTAAAGACACCAATTGCCAAGTGTAAGTACCGATATCCAGAGTGTCACCAGCTTTTAATGTTACCGATAATTTTTGATATATTAAAGAATCCGCATATCCCATTTCATGAAGTTTCTGTACAATGAATTCATCCGCAGGGGCAATGATAAGCGTGGCTTCGCCCGATTCTCCCGAGACAAAGAATGTTTCATTGACAAGAATACTGGTCTCAAACGTGGTGTTCGCTATGGACACCGAAAAATGAGAACCCACATTTAAAGTGGAATCCGATTGATAGTTCACCGCCCCTTTTATATAAGCTGATTTTTGCAACAAAATTTGTCCCAAATTCAAAGATTTGTCAACTAAACTCAACGAGCGCAAAAAACGAGACTCCGGGGCACAAGAATCCAACTGATATCGAAATTCCAAATTGAACGTATCAGCAACCACATTTTCAAATTTAAAGTATCCTGTGGAATCCGTTATCGTTTCAACATAAACCGTTTGCTGAGGAAGTGCCTTGTAAGCAAGGACTAAGCGAACAGTGACACCCACAGCAAGAGAACTATCGGACTTGATAACAATACCTGCCACTGTATTTTCAGTATCTGTTGCGGTACCCGAAAGGTCTCCATTTTCTCCACAAGAGGCAAAAAAGAGAATACCCAACAAACAGGCGAAGAAAAGAAATTTAGGACTCATGCGAACCGCCCTTTTCCATCTCTTTGGAAAGAGGAAAAAATTGAATATTTAATTCGCAAACCATCGTTTCATGATCATCCGAGCGCACAATATCCACAATTTCCTTGCGAAACATATCAATTTTATGAATAATACGTTCGAGACCTTGAGGGGAAACGCTCATTGTTGTACAAGAAACGTTACGCCGTTCTACACTGTAATGATCAAGTGCCGCTTTACCAAGGTCAATCATTTGTTTTTGAAATTGATGAACAAAAAGAGAGGCAATCTCAGAACCACTAGAAATGGTTTTATTCACAGGGCGCCAAAAACCATCTATGATTTCAATAAGTTCCAACCGCGATAAAAGCTGCATCGCTTGTTTCGTTTGAGGCAAAGTAATTCGCGGGTTTAGAAAAAATGCCAAATCTTGAATATTCTCGTTGACATTCAAAACCGAAAGTGCTTCACGCACAGCAACATAGTACCACTTACTGTAATACTCTTGTTGGTGACGTGTCAGAGTTTTTACCGCTTTGGGTAAGAGTGACGACATTTGATCAAAGATGATCTGTTTTGATTCTGGTGTAGCCGCATGAGTAAAGTCCACCATCAATGAGAAATAGCGACTTTCTTTTTCCGTGAGTCCCAAAGCAACAATAAATTTGGGAACCATCTGTGGAGTAAGCGATTTCCGCCCCTTCACCAAATCCAAATAAAAACCAGAGGATGTATAGCCCGCTTTTTTTGCAAAAGCCCTATAAGAAAAATACCGTTGTACCGACTTGCGGTACTCGTAGTAGTCCTGGAGATACTTCCGATAATTATAGTAAGCAAATACATTCATGTTTGGTAAAGATAATTTTATTCTGTTTTTGTGGGAACATCCATTTCTGGGAAAATAATCAAAAATTGATATTTTATTTAAAAAAGAACATTTTGGGAACATTTTAACGAATATAACCCGATTTTAAATGAATCTTTTTATCTATTTTCTGGGAACACCCAATCCCATCCCCTGAACCTCACTTGTAAAGACAAGTGGGGTTCTTTTTTTTATTATTGTCCCATGTCTTTCAAAAACGTATTACTGAAAAATCTATCGCGAGTTCTCAGAACACTGGGAATTCTTCTTGTGATTTATTTGTCAATGGTTCTATATCTGAAACTTTCAGAACGCCATCTCGCATTCCCGAGAGCAGGGGAACACACAGAAGCAAGAGCGATGCTCCCGAAAGATGCTATTAAAACGTGTACCCTCACCGATGGTACTGTTTTAAATGGCTGGATACTCAACGAAAATGAAAAACAGACACTCTTATATTTTCCTGACAATGGTGAAGATGCAGCCACATTTTTAGCAGAAATGCTAGCAATCAAAAACGTGAGAATTATTTCTTTTAATTATCGTGGCTCTGCAGGTAACAAAGGCAAGCTCAATGAAGAAACCTTTGAAAGTGATGCCAAAGGTATTTGGGAATGCGCCTCTGATGGAGGCGAAATAATGCTTGCTGGCCGAGGGGCTGGTAGCATTGTAGCCCTGAATTTAAGCCAAGAAAAGACTACAACTAAACTAATATTAATTGACCCCATACCAAGTATCGCTGCTGCTCTTACAGAAAAATATGGGATCTTTTTCCCTGAATTTTTGGCACATACAAAAGTGGCGATGAAAAATCCGAAAATGCAACCAAAAAATGGAATTGAGATTCTTGAGGACAAAAATGAAAAAAAGAATCTGACAAAAATGACAAAAGAGAAATATTTGACATCGGCAAAAACATCAAATCGACTTGGGAAAACCCTCGGTGCTGCTGTTAAAGGTATTATTAAATTATAATTCGAAATTTTACATTGTTTGACAAAGTTTATTTTATTAAATTGAACAACATAATTGCACTTTTGCGACAACTGAGGATTTATGGCTATCAACACGTTTCAAGCAAGAATGGATATTAGAGGTTTTTTACGATTCACTGAAGATTTGGTGTCTACACTAAAACTGAAGTCGTTTTCTTATGCAGACCTTTGGGTGGATCCCGTGGGTGGACGCGTCGGAATCACGCTTGCAAAAAAGCTCAAAGAAACATCTTTCCGAATGCTCCCTAGCAACGGGACCTATCTCCTTTATCTCAAAGGAGCAATGAATGTTATCAATATGCCCGTAAAATCTGGGCAAATTGTTTTAACCAAAGAAAATGACAAAATCATTCTCCAAAGCAAGAAAAGCGCAAAAAAAGTCGGGCCTTGGATTCCGTTTGCCTGCCGCAATTCTGCAGGTCTTCCCATGATTTCAATTGATACCCGTGGTACTTTGATCTTGGATCGACGTTGCATTGATGCGTTGCAGACTATTGAGAACAACACACTCACTCCAGCTTACGATGCTAAGAAAAAAGAATTTATATTGACTTTTAGTAAAAATGGTCTTATTAACGTTCGTACCATTGAGAGTCACGCAAGTATATCCTTTATGGGGACACTTTCGTCTTACGGCATACCACTTCCATCAGTGCGTATCCGCACCAGTGTTTCGATTTCCGGTAAGACACTTACGTTTAAGGTTACCCCACTCACTCTGAAGGTGGACCGATAGGTCTCCTGGAGGCCAATCATGATCGAAGTACTGAAAGCATTCTACCCTATCCACTATAACTTTGCAGCAGTTTCGCTTCTTCTTCTGTTGCTCATTATCTTTTTGCTTACCAAGAAGAATTACAAGTGGAGTCTTATCTTTTTTGCGGTAGTGATTGCTTTCAATATTTTCATTTATAAGAAAACTGTAGATAAAGTTTGGATTGTGCCCTCCGTCGAAGATCCAGAAGTGAAGTACACATTTTCGGTGGCGGGCGATTGGACCATCAAAGACGAAAAGGGTGTTATCCACCACTATTGTTGGGTAGAAAAATGGCTTGATGATTTTGGTGGTTTCGACTTTGTCGATAGACTTTGGGGCACCAGCGAAGCCAAGAAAATGAAAAAAACATCCGAAGATCGAATGAATCAATAATTTTAAAATTCCATTTTTCTTTTAAAAATCGAGTTCTCAAAGCTCGATTTTTTATTTGAGATCCAGTTTCAAAAGTTCAATATTTCCATTTTGCATTTTTGCATACTCTAAAGAAAAAAGCCACTGCCCTGTAGAAACAACAAGTCCTTCGGGGACACTCCAAGTGCCACTCAGATGATGGTGCCCGTGAACACAAATGCTACACTGATTTTTTTTCATCCGTGCATTCGCAGCAGCGAGATATTCTTCAATCGCAATTTCCCGACTCTCACCCATTTTTCTGCTGCTCCGGCCAATCCAACGGGCAATGCCCATACCCAGATCCGGGTGAATACTCCGGAATAAAGTTCGATTCAAAGG
>DBTP01000073.1 GCA_002307115.1 Fibrobacter sp. UBA1313
AAATGGTGAATGCAGAATGAATCCGGCGAAGTCGCTATCTGTCCGTCAAGGTAACTTTTCGGGGAAAAAAAACGTTGTGAAAAAACAGGAATGGTCTTTTCATCATATTGAAAATCGTTGATGGAATGAATCTCCTGAAGTGTTTGTCCTTTTCTTTCCAGAGCGGATTGCATTAATTTTGGAAGAACTATCGTGTCCACTGAATTTTCCTGATAGAAAAAAGGATGATCTTTGTAGAATTCAAGACATTGTCCAATAAGGGGATTGCCTGCTTCGGCACCGAATGCTGCAGCTTCAATGCGGTGCGATCCGTTTTCAAAGCCGAAGAAAAAAGGCAGAGACAGAAGCGGATCAAACGATTGAAGCACTTCTACATCGCTATCTAGATAAATGCCGCCTTGTTGGTAGATGGCGTAAAGTCGTATGTAATCTGCCGCAAATGCCCATTTTTTTTGTTGCACCGCTTCGTTCACCCAGGAGTGTGCGTGAATGTCAAACGTTTTGGCATTCCATAGCTGTAGATGATAGTGAGGCAGATGCCGTTGCCAGCTTTCTTGACAACGTAATACAAGCTCTGGGTAAGGATCTTCACTGAGCCAGCAATAGTGAATAATTTTAGGTATGGCCACGGTGCCCCCAGTTCCAGATACGCATGAGCATGGTTTCTCCCAGAAATGATAAAAGGAGTGCCGCTCGGTTGCGCCCTCGAATTCTGAAATCTCCGAGGCCTTCCCATCGGAAGCGTTTGATGTGCCCCCAGGCCCGTTTTCGGTATTCCCTATAAAGCGTGGATGAACCGGTTGCTTTCAGAATAATGGTGAATGAGGCACTTATAAGGGTGTTTATGGCGGCTTTTTCTGCGGAAGGACTTTTTTGTCGGACAAAATTCAGAATTTCTTCGGCAATATCCAGAAGTTCCAGTTTTTTTTCTGAAAAAGAAGAGCGCAGAATACTTTCAGAATGTTGTCTGTAATAATATTTTGGAACTGTACTGTAGGCTATTCGTGAACAATGATGCATCAGGTAGATCACGGTCCCCAAATCTTCGAACAGGCGCCCTTCAGGGAACCGAATCGTTTTAAATAGATCGCGCTTGAATAATTTGTTCCAGGCTGAGTAATCCGGAATCTCTTTTTGATAAAGGGCAAGACGCAGAGCCTCTTCCCCAGAGAGTATCCCAGAACGAGTCTTTCCTTGCCATGGAGGAATCTCGGAGAGACGATGAAACCGATGGAATCCACAGCAGGAAATGTCCGCTCCCGTGAGATGTATTTGTGCCCATAGGAATTCCAAATAATCCTCTGAAACGGCATCATCTCCATCCACGAAGGCAATATATTCTCCAGAACACTGGCGGAGTCCCCTGTTCCGCGCTCCAGAAAGCCCCTGATTGTTTTGATGAATAACCTGAATACGGGAATCTATGCTAGCGCACTTATCACAGAGTTTCCCGCTGCCATCTGTGGAACCATCATCAACCAAGATAATTTCGAGGGGTGCATACGTTTGCCTCTGGATGCTTTCGATGCATTCTATTAAATAAGATTCGCCATTATAGACGGGGATAATGACAGAGATGAGCGGATTAAATGCAGACTTTTCCATATTTTGAATCGGATTGATAAAACACGGGTGAGTGCGTCTATTTCTTTTCCATCCAATGTACTTGTACAAAGGCTCCCATACGGACTAAATGGTCTTGAGCTTTTGCGTAGGCGTCCAACTTTTTCTTAAAGGAAAACGCTCCGTGATGGGGAACTTTTTCCAAAATATTTTGCTTAAATTGAGCCACTTCTGCGAGTTTATCGCAAGAATCCGTGAGTGCATCAAGATAATCGGGAACGGCGTTTAGAAACGCGAGTTCTTCTGTAGATGCCTTATTTTTATTGCGTGCGATGAATTCTTTTTGTTGAATGGCTTGTTCTTTAACTTCACCCATGAAACGGATAATACGCAAATAATCCACTTGTGGCCAAATTAGGTTAAAAGGCCATAGTTTTTTCCAATGAAATTTGAAAATAGATTCGTGAGCTGCATTTTTTGCTTTTAGAAGCTCTTTGAGATTTTCAAAAACAATTGTAGATAGGCTTTTTTCGGAATTTTTTACATCGGACATAGTAGGAGAAATATACATTTTAAGTGTCTTTGAAAAAAAGCCTAGAAATTCACTCAAGGAGAAGGTTTCGTCTCATGGATTCAAAAAAAATGAAAATCATTATCGCCATTTCGGTAGTCATTAACATCATCTTGGTTTTTGTGATGATGACGCTGAAGCAAGGCTATATGGAACAGGCTCAATCTGTCGTTGCTACATCGACCAAGGCATATACGGATCAAGTGGCTAAAGTGGTGAATTCTCAAAATGAATTCATCGCCAAGTCTAATGCGATTTGGCAATTGGTGTTTGAATCTTTACAAAGTGAAGACAAGTCTCAAACGGCGTTTAAGGCTCGTTTGGCGGCAATTGATACCGCTAAAATACTTCAGGTGACCGAGGTGTCTGGTAACGTTCAGATTGCTTGCGGTGAAGGTTGCAGTGTTTCTTTTGTTTTTGCTGATGGTAACCTCAAATCGGTGGATTACTCCGCATTGGCAAGCATTGCTCCAGAACAAGAGTACACTCTCACTGCCCCCCC
>DBTP01000067.1:0-3260 GCA_002307115.1 Fibrobacter sp. UBA1313
GGGGACGAACCTTCACGCGCCATGGCTTACCGGAACCATCCGACACAAGCGTGAAACCCAGTTCCCCATTAGCCACTTCCGACCCCGAATAATATTCACCCGCAGGAACATGAATTCCTTCATACACAGTCTTAAAACGACCGATCAAAGATTCCATATCCTGATAAGCATGTGCATGATCCGGCACTCGAACGCGCGGGTCATCCACATTGATTGGCCCCGGTTGGAGACGCTTCAAAGCCTGCTTGATAATCTTGCAAGACTCCTCCGCTTCCGCGAGGCGCACCATGAGGCGGTCAAAGACATCGCCCTGAGTGCCCACGGTCACATCCCAGTCATAAGTTTCATAGTCAAAATAAGGTTCATCTTTGCGCAAATCGCTCGCCACCCCGGTAGCCCGGAGACAAGGACCTGTCCAACCCCACTGTATGGCGCGTTCCGCAGATATTTTTCCCACACCCGTGGTACGATCCAGGAATATGCGATTGCGATCAAAGCACGCATGAACATCATGAAGATTCTTATCTACTTGGCGACAAACGGCGAGAACGTCTTCTTCAAAGCCCGTATAAGTATCACGGTACAAACCACCGATACGACCATAAGAATTGGTCAACCGCGCACCCGTCAATTTTTCCCAAATCACCATGATCATTTCACGGCTATCAAAAAGATAAAAGAAGCCTGTCGTCGAACCCAAGTCCTGAGCGGCCGCAGCGACGCAGATAAAATGATCCGCAATACGAGAAAGTTCATTGATGATCACGCGAAGCACTTTCGCGCGTTCCGGAAGATCAATGCCAAGCATCTGTTCCACGGCGCGGCAGTAGGCAAAGTTGTTCATAAGCGCAGAGCAGTAATTCAAGCGATCCGTATAGGGGATCACCTGCTGCCAAGTGCCTTGCTCCGCCATCTTTTCAAAACCGCGGTGCAAGTAGCCGATTTCACCCACGCTGGCAACGATGTTTTCGCCATCCAAGGCGGTCATGTAACGCAAGCATCCGTGAGTCGCCCCGTGCGAAGGGCCGACATTCAAAGGCATCAAGCTTTGTTGTTCACCATTAGGAGTCAGTACTATCATTGTTTAATACTCCCAGTAAGATATTCTTCTGCATCGGGGACCACTTCCTTGGAACGAGAAATGATCTTGTACCCTTTGGCTTCCAAGCGAGCTTCCAGTTCAGGAAGTAAAAAATCATTGGTGGAAAGCCATTGGCGCTTATGAGCGGGATAATCCTTGCGAAGGGGATGCCCTTGAAATTCGGAGTGATTCAAAAGGCGGCGGAGATCCGGGTGATTCTCAAACACAATGCCATACTGATCCCACACTTCGCGTTCCTGCCAATTTGCAATGGGAAACAAATCGGAAATAGTCGGCACTTTACAATCCGTTTCCGACACGCGCACCTTGATGCGAATGCGACGGCTCGGGTGATAAACGCTCTTAAGAGCATATTCCACAGCGAAACGCGGACCGGTGTAATCTTTAAAGCCTAAATAATCCACGCCGACGACATCGAGCAACATATTCACTCGATACTCATGACCATCGCGCAAAAAGAGAACCACGTTGCGCAGCTGAGCACCATCGACAACAACGGTAAATCCCCATTGGTCACCCTCATCGCGAACCGCTCCGAACCTCGATTCGAGGATGGGGAGAACCTTCTCCGCAAATTCTTGACGCGCTTCCGCCGTCGCCACAACAGGAGTCTCTACCCGATTTTCACAATGACTCATAATCAGGGCTCCTTCCAGAACGTTGCTTTTTTAATCATATCCCTTTTGAGACACTCTGCCTTCCCTTTCAATTCATCCACTTTTGCATGGGAACAGGAGATCAGTTCTTCCTTGCATTCCGCCGTTTTCAATTGAATCGCTTCCCATTGATCCCTGACGCGTTCTGCGCGTTCTTTCATATAAGATTCATCCGCAATCTTATTCTGCAAGTCAAACATGGCATCAAAGAAAGACTCTGGGCGGGGAGGGCAACCACCGATATAAACATCCACGGGAATGATATGATCAATGCCAGGCACCGTGCAATAACAATCATAAAAGCCACCAGAACAAGCACAGGCACCCATGGAAATCACCCACTTGGGTTCTGCCATCTGCTCATAAATTCTTTTCAGAATCGGAGCCTGCTTATAGGTGATCGTCCCTGAAACCACAAGAACATCGGACTGACGTGGTGTAAAACGCACGTATTCCGAACCCATGCGGGAAAGGTCATAACGAGATGATTCCGTGCTCATGAATTCAATAGCACAACACGCCGTTCCATAAGGAAACGGCCACAGAGAGTTCTTTCTTCCCCAATTGACCACAAAGTCAACAGTGGAAGTAAAAATGCCGGCTTCTTTCGCCTGGGTATCCATAGGATTTACCTCTTAAAATTCATTGCAAAAAGTAGCAAAGTATTCCCTATTTTAAGAGAGAAAACGCAAAACAAAAGAGGCTTTGAGTAAAAAAAACGGCGCGAAGTCATAAGCACGACAAGAAGAGAAGAAAATATTTCCTTTATGTAATATTCGCCCCTGAAATCATACATTATGGTCTTTTTTTGGAGACGTTATAAATCCGTTTTATAACAACTTCTCTCCGGATTTTATTGAAAACTCACGGAGAGAAAAATCAACGGCGAGTATTTCTTTCCTAAACAGGGATCACTCCACTGTAGGTGCACTCAAAAACCTCACCTCATTTTATGAACGTAAAGCAATTTTTAGGAATCCGCTGAATAAGGAGTTTAGTAATCCTCTGATGGGGAGTATTCTACTCAGCGGGCAGAATTATCTCAATATGATCTGTGCTCACATTAAGAAAGTGCGTGCGGAAAAGATCCTTCCCTTCGCGGTCCGTAACCTTGACTTGAGTCACGGCGATAAACTCTTTGTTCTCGCGGATATAATCGGTCAAACGCTCATCGCGCATGGTATCGATCTCACCCGTGATAATAAATGTATTTGTCCATATTTTCACTAACATGGCTTAAATATAAGGATTTTTTAAGTCCTGTCACAGCAAAAAAGCATATTTTGTGGGAAAGTAAACCTGTTTTCCTTTGTTTTTCTGCAAATAAGGATTTTTATGCCACGTAAAACGCCAGAGCCTCTTTTAGCTCACCAAAACATTGTCTTTCTCGAAAGCGATGCCGGACGCCAAGTCCGTATTCTCTCCGAATTCCTAGCCCCCGATACCACTCTCGCCAAAGAAGATATTCGCAACACCATCGTTTTCTTCGGTTCCGCACGCAC
>DBTP01000067.1:3642-5256 GCA_002307115.1 Fibrobacter sp. UBA1313
TCAAAACGCCTCGGCAAATGGGCCAATGCGCGTCGCGAAGGGTATGCGATCTGCACGGGTGGTGGCCCAGGCATTATGGAAGCGGGGAACCGGGGAGCCTCCGATGTAGGCACACCCTCTATTGGGTTCAACATTAAACTTCCATTCGAGCAACACGCAAACCCCTACATCACGCCCGAACTGAACATGCAATTCCGCTATTTCTTTATTCGCAAATTCTGGTTCCTATTCAGAGCTCAGGCTCTGATTGTCTTCCCTGGCGGTTTTGGAACTCTGGATGAAATGTTTGAAGCTCTTACATTGATTCAGACACACAAGCTTTATCAAGTGATGCCCGTAGTCCTTTTTGGAACTGAATACTGGCAAAAGCTTATTAATTGGGACTTTTTGGCAGAAACAGGGATGATTGATAAAAATGATATGAAAATCTTGCATTTTAGCGATTCTGTCGAAGATGCTTATAAATATGTTACCTCGGAACTGGAGCGAGTCCAAAAGAAAAAGCCCTCTACAGGGGGATTTCATGCATTCAGTAGTTTGAAGTAAAAACAACCGGACTTGTCGCGAAGTCTAGGCTTAATTACATTTGGCCCGTGATTCAAAATAAAATAGCAGAACTTCTTGATCGGTTTTCACGCCAGCTCGCCTTGCGTGAACATTATACCATTAATGAATATCAATGGTGGTTTGATCATAATCCAGTTTACCTCCACAGTGGTGCTGTTGAACAAATTGATCTTTTAGAACGTCTGAATATGGATGGCACCAATGATGTTTTCAGAGCAAAGCATTGGATTGCAAGAGGCGGCGATGCTTCCCATTATGCAGAACGCGAAATCGTTGTAAAAATTTGCAAGTACTGGGTTCCTCCTGGAAAGAATCGTCTGCATCGTTTGAATATGATCACGAGTTCATTCCAAGATGAAATTCGCATTAACAACTTGATTCGAGCGACCAATATTGAAGGCGTGGTGCAAAGCTTCGGTGGAGGACTCGCCGGACGTTTGCCTTACCTTAAGATGGAATTTATTAAGGGCTGTTCTCTCGACAAGACGTTTAAACAGTCTATTGATGACGATGAAATGATTGTGCGAATTGCCCGCATCGCGTACCTCGCAAATACCATCAGTCAACTCCACTATTATCAGGTGGTTCACAAGGATCTAAAGCCTAAGAACTTAATGTTCTGCCAAGATCCAGAACACCTTAACAATCATAAAATTTTGATTTGTGATTTTGGATATGCTCAAGCAAAGCTTCGAGAAAGCGTAACCGAATACGGTGGACAACTCACGCCTTGCTACAGTGCTCCCGAACAAGCGGTCATGGGAGAAAATCTCTCGAGTTCCGTAGATTACTTTAGCTTCGGTGTGATCATGCATGAATATCTCACTGGCAAGAATCCGTTCCCAGATGCCATGAAAATTTTCATCGAAGATGACTATCACATCACAGAACGCTACTTGGAACACATCCGCACTGGCCGTGAAAATATTTTTGATAATCCGAAATTTCCAGAAATTCGTGAGTGGATTAATCAGCTTACGACATTTGATAGTTTCGAACGAATGCAGAAGAGCGAAAATTTGTTTAACATCGCTCACAAACTTCGCG
>DBTP01000146.1:0-9136 GCA_002307115.1 Fibrobacter sp. UBA1313
ACAAATGTGATGCATCCCGCAATGCTTACAAACAGAAGGATGAGCCATAAAATCGTTCCCTTTAAATCACCGCCAAGTATTGAAATAGTGGTGCTATCGGTGATGTTTGAAACGTGAAAATACGTTCGTAAAAAAGAATAGGATAAGCGCTGGTGCGAAAATCTAAAAAGTTCATAATCAACAATGGCTACAAAAAAATAAAAGACAAAGAATAACGCAAGCAAACGGGGCTTTTTCAAAAAAGTAAAAATAGATGAAATCACCAAAATTGCACCAAATGCCATTGAAACTTGCCAAATCGTTTTTCCAGAAAACATCTCCGTAAGGGAAAGTCCAAGAGGGTCCGGCAAGGCGTAAAAGAGCACCAGCATCATGCTTTGCAAAATAAGGGCAAAAGAAGTGATCAAAATAAAAGGATTCATTTTTATACTGCTTGTTTCATTTTTAATGGGAGCCTAAAATAAATTTCACCGCTTTTTCCAAGTTTTCTTTTTGCCTTTTGCTCACTTCACTATAACGATGTTTTGCCCGTTCAGAATAGTCTTGGTAGATTTCTGAATCCAGAAGTTGAATAATGCGGTTTTTTATTTCGCTCACTGAATAGGGATCAAAATAGAGTGCTGCATTTCCGCAAATTTCAGGTATGGACGTGGTGCCGCTTGCCGCCACTGGAACCGCATAGCGCATCGATTGCATGGGTGGATAGCCAAAGCCTTCATTGAGCGAAGGAAAAATAAACGCGTAAGCATTTTTATGCAAAAACTCTAATTGCTCATTTTCCACATAATTGAGGAACACAAAACGGTCTTTATTGCGTAAGTCTTTAGTATATACTTTTTGATTGGTAACGCCCGTGACGACAACTTTGAAATTGAAATCATTTGTATGTAATGATGAAATCAAGTCGTCAAAAGCCATCACCGCGCGCAGATTGTTTTTTTCCCACCGTGCGCCGCTGGTTAAAAGAAAATACTTTTTACTTTCAACTGCTTCGGGTAAATTGCCGTTTGCCTCGGTTTCTGCCACCGGGCTATAAAAAACAGGAATTTCCAAATGCATGAGTTCAGGAAAAAATGCTTTGATGGAGGCTCTGCTGTGTTCACTCACGGTCATTGCCTGCACCTTGCCTTCTGCTATTCGTTTTGCAAGCGATTGATATTTTGGTTGGTAATAGTATTTTTTCCAAAATTTTCTATACCGCACCAGCGCTTCCGCTTTTTGAGAGAGCGTTTTCGCAAAAGCTATTCCAACTTTGCTGTACTGCATTTCAAGCGCACGCACGCCGTGCCAAGTGAAAACAAATCTTTCGACTTCAATATTCCATCTTTTTTCAAGAGAATAAAGCGGAGTATAAAATGTATTTATCAAGTTTTTATCAATAATTTCTTGCGGAGACTTTTCGTTAATATCAAAGAGCGGGATGTCGTATTTTTTGCAAGCGGAAATGATATTAAGGGCCAGATATTTTTTACTGTCATAGATGCAAAATATTCTAAAAGTTTCATTTTGAATTGTCCCGCTGGAGTTTGCATATAGGTACTTCAGTAATGCCCCAAACACCGCTTCACCGTAGGATCCGCCGCCATGAAATTTCGCGCTGTGTATAGGCTGCACGGCAACCAGATTATAGAGTAAATTCATAAAATTTTACCCAACCATTCAAAAGGACGTATTAGAAACGGCCTTTTCTTATATAAAAAGGATAGCGATTTTGCAAAACCGTAAGAACGCACAATATCGGCCCCTAAAACACCTATTTTTTTTGTTTGATATAGAAACGAATCCTTGGTGTTTTTAATCACGGTATCGTAATATTCATTAATGGAAATTTGCTGATCTTCCAAAACATGCACGGGGATATTTTTCAACTTTGTGTAAAAATCTTTTCTTAAAATTTTCGGGAGAAAGACATCCATACTCGGTGGAACAATACGCCCACAGGTGTCCACAATTCGCGACCCGAAAAAGTGCAGAATTTTCGCTTGCGGCAAAAACCGCTTTCCGTAAGCGAGTTGGCAATTCCATTCTCCCGGCATTTTTTTTATTACATATCCAAAACTGAAATCAGTTTCCGCTAGAGAGGCCATATCAAAAGGGTAATTCTTTGAAACAGAGTATTGCCAAAGTTCGTGCCATTTCTTAAAAAAAGCTCTTGCTTGTGGCGTATCGCTTGCAAACATCACTCCACCGTTAAAAATCTCATCGTTTTTTATAGGCGAAAAGCCGAGCATTCTTGCCGCATTTAAAACTTTTTTTCTGTTAATCGCTTTGTGTAAATTCGTATGAAAATCCAGCACGGCATAAATTCCCCCTCGCCATTCATCGGGAATTGTCAAATCATCAACAACCGCAATATCGGAATCCATATACAGAAAGTCGCCATCCACTTCATTTCGCATCACCGTTTTAAGAAAGCGCGAGCGCAACATGGGGGAAAGATTTTCATCTAATTTCAAAATTTTTAATTCATTCACCGCTTCTTTTAGAGGGGCCCGAATACCTGTAAGTGTTTCTGCGGTTTTATCATCGGTGAGCAAAGTCACAAAGGCACTCGGGTTATGCTCCCGCAAAGAGGCAATCGCCACAAGCGTTTGTTCGCAAAAAAAATCTTTCGGAGAACTCGTTAAAACAAACAGGTATTTCATAATATCTTTTTAAATATAAAAAATGGATCTTCTAAAAATTGCGTTGGTGAAGTGAAAAGTACGCAAATCGAGTGTAGCACGGGCAAGCTTGCGACAGTATTGCTGAGATGCAGGTGTGGACGATAAAGTCGTCCAATTGCCAAAAACAGAGCGGGAAACACGAACACTTGCGCTTCAGCGCTTAGTGAGAGTGATCCCTGCAAAATGACTTTTTGAAAAGAGTGAGAGTGATTCCTGGGGAACAGGAGTGAGAACCCAAATCGAGAGTCGCACTCATGTTTGCCTGAGTATGACCGAGATGCGGCGTTACAACTGTCTAGGTCCCTTGGGCCGAGAGTTGAACTCGCTATTAAATCCGGATGATTTTTTTATTTAGACGGACGTTGTCCACTAGAAAGGTGGTGCGATAACAAAAAAAAGGGAGAATGATGCGATTCATGAGAGTAAAGGGCTCCTCTAAAAATTGGTTTGCGACCATGAAATCGAGCGAGACCGAGAAAGAGCAGGAGCGAGAAATTGCGAATAGTGGGGCTATTCGCCGTTTTGAGCGACGAACGATTACGAAGAGTCGCAGCCAATTTCATAGAAAATGAATTTTAAGAGGTGCCCTAAAGTATAAAAAGGGTCTTGAAAAAATAGTACCATATTTTTCTACATTTGATTCTATGTCCGAAAGTCCGAAGATTTTCAAAATGCGGTACGTCCTTGTCAGTGACGCTTCTGATTTGCATTTGGAGCAGACATTAGTCTTTCTCAGAAAGAGTCATTCCTTTCTGAATATCGCGCTCCTTTGCGGCATCACTCATACAGTCCTCAAAGAATTCAAGGACAGAGACTACGCGGTAACCCCGGCGATTGAAAAAGTACAAAACCGCATTGTTTTTGAGAATGAACGCTATTTAAGTAGCAGCGGACTTTACGTTTGGTTAAAAGCATTCAGGTTCTCCTGCCCTAAATTTTTTAACGCCTTGGATTCTCTCATTAAGCACATCTGGGCCTTTGTGGAAAATCATTCATGTCCGAATTAGACAACGACAGAAAATTTGTCCTTAAAGGGTCCCTGATCAATTTTCTCGGAACAGGGCTCAAGATTATTTGTCCAATCCTGGCGTTCCTTGTCGCCCGCTTTTTTGGCGCGGAAGCTTTCGGCATTTATATTTCGACGCAATTCTGGGTCTCCATGGTAAGCCGCGTGGCCGTTCTCGGACTTGACCGCGGGTTAATATGGTACATCCCCCAAAATCAGGTCCACGGAAGACATATTTACGAAGGAATCCAGGAATCCCTGTGGTGTTCCGCAATGTTCGCGTTTGTCATCACCCTGGTATTTGCCATTGGATCTCATTTCAACTTGCACAAATTATTCTCAGGGCTTGTAAGCCTTTCTTCTACGGAGATAACGCTTTACATTCTTTCACTCGTTCCCTGGGTATTTCTCCATATATTCGCCGGAGCTTCCGAAGGCAACAGAAAGCCTCAATTCAGGGTATTCATCAACGATTTCGCCGTATATACGATGGCGCCTGTCATCGCCCTCAGTTTTTTATGGATAGGATATTCGCGGTATGCGCTCCCTCTCGGACTTTTCATCGCGAACACCCTTGCTGCCATCATCTACATTTTCTTTATCCGCAAGCAATTCCCCGGACTATCTTGGGTTCCCAAATTCAAGGTTCCGCGGGAGCTTTTCATCTATTCCATTCCGATTGGATTTTCTGAATTTGTCGTTTCCTTCTTGCTCCGAGTCGACCTATGGGCTGTTCTCATCACGCTAGGCCCAAAGTCCGCCGGTGTCTACGCGATTATGATTACCATCTCTAACGGACTTCGCACAATCTCGATGAGCTTCAATTCCATCCTACTACCTATCGTTGCCAAGATGGATTCTATCCGCTTAAAGACAGACCTTCCTAACGTATATTCTTATTGCGTATCTATGACAACGCTCATTCAGCTCGGCATTGGCTTCTTCATTGTCATATTCCCCAAAGAAACGCTTATGATTGCTGGCAAGTCCTTTGTGAGCGAACCTGAAGTACTCGGCCTTCTTTTATTCGCAAACATCTATGCCGGATTTTTTGGACTTTCAGGAACCGTTTTGAATGGCATCGGCAAAAGCAAATTTTTGCTAAACATCAACATCGTTTCGCTCGGGCTAGCCCTTCTTATGAATCTGCTTCTTGTTCCACGGCTTGGACTTGTCGGAGCAGCCCTTTCTACCTGTGGCGTAAGATTTTTGCAGGGAACATGGATGGCAATATCACTCAGATACCAGGGTTTATGGCCATACAAGAAATATCTTTGGGTTCAAGCGGGCTGGATTGCGGTTATTGTCGGCACCTACACTCTGATGAATTCCCATATTGAATTTTCTTATTTCATAAAGATTCCCGCATTTTCCATTTTTGTCATTGGGCTTCTCATAACCCTTATCAAGCAAGGGCTTCTGGATTCCAAATACAACCGATCAAAAAAAGACAAGATAGTGAACCTCTAAGAATAGCTTTGCGACCGCAATAAATTGAGTGAGGCCGAGCCAGAAACATGGACTCTTGCCCTTTAGGCGTATTTCGGGGTTGTTGAAAATAGGGCTCACAATTTTTCTGGAACTAGTGTGGCTCTAAAGAAGCAAAAATGAAAGTCATTTCCAAAAGCGATTCAACGCTTTATATGCAAAGAGGTGAATACCATAGGAATCAATGTCTCTGGGCTTCCTGCGGTTTATTCTTTGCTATTTAACGGCTCTTATTACTCTAAAAACTTTAAATATCAGTTCCTGAAAATATTGGAAATAGAAAGATTGAAAATATTATTTTATTAATTATTTTGAGAACATTGTAAAGAAGGCAAAATAACCTTTTTATGGGTTTCTTTTGTAAATAGATTTTAACGATATTTTAAAATTTCATTTAAAACTAAGGTATCTATTAACTTTTCAAAAGAAAAACTTTCAGATTAAGAATAAAAATGATAGATTTAGATTGAAATTGTTTTTTAGAAATTGTCCTAAATAGATCTACTTGGAGTTTCAAAAATGAGAACAAAATTAATTTTCATCGCGGCATTGTTCCTTTCTTGGGCATTCAGCGTAGCTGCGGCCCCAGATTTTTCTTTAGTAGGCTTTGGTGCGTCTGCTACGGGTGGGACTACCGAAGTCACTGTAACCAATTATAATGAATTGAAAACCGCTGCGGAAGCGGGTGGAAAAATTGTGAAGGTCAATGGGACAATTAATAATGGAAAGTACGGCGGCATCATTAAAGTGGCGAGTAACACCTCCATTATCGGTGTGGGTACCAATGCGTTTTTTAATGGTGTGGGCATTTATATCAAGAACGTGAACAACATTGTGATCCGCAATATTAAGATGACTATGATGGGGGTTACTTATCGTGGAGAAGCGGATGGTTCTTCCATTGATTCTTCTTCCATTTATGATCCAGATGGAGATGAGGGTCGCCCTCAGATTAGGGTAAATGATGGAGATTGTATTCATATTGAAGGAACATCTTATAACATTTGGGTGGATCACAGCGAGTTTTATGCGGAAGATCCTTATACCCAGACAAATCAGGACTTGTATGACGGACTTCTTGATGTTAAAAGCACATCGCACAATATTACCGTATCTTGGAATTATTTTCATGATCATCACAAGACTAGTTTGATCGGAAGTTCTGATTCGGATAATAATGATCGCAAAATGACATTTCACCACAATTACTATTACAATGTGAAAGAACGTCTTCCTTCTTATCGTTTTGGAACAGGCCATATTTTCAATAATTATTACAAGCATTGTGCAAAAGCAATTGAAACCCGGATGGGGGCATGTCTGTATGTGGAAAATTCGGTGTTTGATGATTTAGATAAGTCTATTTTCTGGTCAAACGGAACTTCTACGGGCTATGCGAAATCTGTGAATAATTCTTTTCTCAATGGGACGCCAGAGGCGGAATCAGGAGTGACCTCTTCTTATGATTCCAAATGTTCTGCTTTTCCTAAGCCTACTTATGCTTACACCTCCGTCATGGCTCCCGTAGGTGATGTCGCAACCATTGTTACAACGTACGCGGGTGTGGGTAAATTGGACGGCAGTGTTGCTTCGTCTTCTTCGGTGGCGTCCTCATCTTCTGTCACTTCTTCCTCCTCGGTATCATCCTCTTCTGTAACCTCATCTTCTTCGGTGACATCTTCGTCTTCCGTTGTAGAAGGTACGGCAACCCTTACGAAACATGGTACGGGAGGTTCTTCACAGACCGTAGAGAGTGGCTCTGCAATTGTAAGTTTCTATTACACATGGACAAATGCGACGGGAGCAACGGCGACTGGTCTTCCAGAAGGGATCACGGCAACAGTGAATGCCTCTGAAAGTACGATTACCATTGAGGGTACAGTCACTGCATCTGCTGGCGATTATAACTTTACGGTGACAACAACCGGTGCGACTACAAACGCCATTAAGACAGGGAAAATCACGGTAGAAGGTTCTTCTTCGATTGCACCCATTAATGTAACAGAATCGCGCTTACAGGTGGTTCCAGCCATGCTGTGGGGAAATGCGATCGTCTCTCTGGACGTGAATTATGCAGGATCTGCAACGATGCGTTTGGTGGATGCTTCAGGCAAAGTCAGTCTGTTGCGCAATCTGAAGGTGCTACCAGGTGCCAATGAATTCAATATCTCTCGGGATGCGTTGACTTCTGGCGTTTACTTCTTAAAAGTGAATACGGCATACGAGCAGTTGCAACAAAAAGTAATTGTTCCGTAAGACTGTCAGACAGAATTATTAAAACTGAAAACGGGTGTCTTACAGGGCTCCCGTTTTTTTTGTGGCTTTCCACAAATTACCCATCAAAGACTTTTTTCCGTTTACAATTTTTTTGCGGCGATGAGTGGCGTGAATATCTCTTAGGAGAGATTGTCCTATTAAACTTTTTCTGCTGTGTTCCGTTGCAAAATAATCAAGGCGCGGTCTTGCGTGCTTTTGGGAATGGTGTAGAAGTGCTTGCCCGTTACCGTATAGCCGTAGTCTTCTGCATGCATACTGGTGAGCTCTTCGCGCACGGCAGGGCCTTTCATAAAGAACACGCGTCCACCTGGCTTTAAGCTGTGCTCCAGGCGCGGTAACGTTTTTTCCATAACTTCAAATGCGCGGCTAATGACGCCATCCACAGGAATTGTCATGCTCCGGCTAGTGACTTTGTGCCCAAAGACATCGATACCTTTCAAATCTAATTTCTCAATGACCATGTTCAAAAAGTCTACACGACAGGGGCGCGGTTCGCAGAGCGTGAGGCGAATTTGTGGATTTACGAGTTTCAAGGGAATCCCAGGAAAACCTGCCCCGCTACCAACATCGATCATGCGGCTGGGCCATTCGGGGACGTAAGCATTGATGAGGATGCAATCGGCATAATGCCGTTCTACCATGGTTTCAAATGCGTTGAGGCGTGTGAGATCCTGGTCTCCGTTGTTCTCGCGGATGAGTTTGTGATAAGCCCAAAGTTTTTCCAAGGTCTCCGCTTCTAACTCCACGCCATAATACTGAAGTAGCGTTTTTAACCCTGCGGGAGAGGGGGAAATTCTTTTCCCATGAAACAAGGGGAAGTTGGGCTGCGGGCGTTTGGAGGACGGGAACGACATAGGGACAAAGTTAGAAAATAGGAGTGTACCCTTGGAAGGCTCGCGCGTTTAAAGAGAGTGGAAAAGTCCAAAGATTATGTATTCCCTCATTTCCCGTGGAGGCGAAGCAAGCTTGTCATCGCCTTGCTTTTTATCTGTTGCGGCTTGAGCCTTGCTGTGGAGGCGCTTACACCGGAAAAGGGTTATTGGGGTGGGGATGATGGGTTACTCACCTATGAACAGGTTGAGGAATTATTGGAGCTCTTAGAAAGAGAGGATGAGGCGAATGCGTGTGCTCTCTGGAATGCGTATGTGGGGGAGCCTTGCGTGGGTTATGAGGCGTTAAATTCTGATGATGAAATACCGGTTCATGCACGAGTGGTTTGGCGTGCGTCCTTGGATTCTCTGGGGGTCCCTTATGCGCAATCGCTTCGTGCAGAAACAAACTATGCGCGTTATCGATTAAAACTTTTGTGGAAAGGGGATAGGGCCAATTTAAGGAAAAGGCCTGCAGAGGGGCGTCTGGAGTACAGCGACAAAAAGGCCGGGGCTGTATTCGGGAACCTTACCTACACAGATGTTCAATCGCCTTTTTCTCTTACGAAATTCTTTGGTTATGCAGGGCATATAGCATTTCCTTTGGTGAATATGAGTGCGTTACTCACTCTAGATTCTTCTTATGGATTGCGGTTGGGCATCGGTAACAAGAAAACGGTGGCGGCCTCTGGGATGGGAATATATCATGAGAACGATTGTTCAGGGTTTGCGCACGTTTTTATTCCTGGGGCAGAATTTGCTTTGGGCTGGAACGAGCATTGGAAAACCCCTCTCGTGCTTGGCAAGTTTAATTATTCAGAAAAAACAGT
>DBTP01000146.1:9540-10325 GCA_002307115.1 Fibrobacter sp. UBA1313
GACTTTTTCGTGGAATGAACGCGTCTTTATCCCCCAAGATACGGGTGTTGTGAGCCTTGAAGGTGCATTTGCGATTTTGCGAAAAAGAAACTCTGCTGCTTTGGGGGCAAATTTACGAGTAGGGAAAGAATCAGACAATGAATTTTATTCTCGGTATGAGCTACAAAGTGGGATTCATCTTTTTGCGGCTGAGAGTTTATTTGTCCAAATGCAGTGGGAAAAGGAATTGCTTCCTCGTATGACTTTGGGTATTTTGCAGACTCCACACAGTCGAATCAAAATTAAAAATTTATTGATTTTAAATTCGCGTTGGTCGGGGGCATCTCCACTGGTATTTCGTCATGAGACTCAAATTAAAAAAAGCGAACATTGGGGCGGTTCGCTTCGCTTTGATTGGAAAATAGAGCGTTCATTAGAGATAAACCCGAATCGTTTTGGGTTCTCTTTAGAGGGGTATCTTTGATCTGCCGTAGTACCTGAATGCATTAACTAACAACGCACGAAGGCCTTTTCGGAGCTTTTCGGTTACAAATGGCGCGATAATTCTCGCTCAAAAATCGGTCAAAAATGAGTTTTTGAGTCGCCTATGAGAGCTTGTAACTCAAAGAATTAGAATAACAGAAAATTAAAACCAAAAGTAATAGAAGATCCGCGTGGAGCGGCTTTACTATCTGCTTGAGAAAGCAGGCTATCATCATTTTGAACTGTGTAGGCGCGGGTGAGCATCTTGTTGTAATGGATGTCCATTTCGATGCGGCGACCAAGCGCAAAACCACCACCAATCA
>DBTP01000077.1:0-8043 GCA_002307115.1 Fibrobacter sp. UBA1313
TTACACCGCTTGTTATGCCATTTTTTTGAAATCGGTCTATGCCACCCCCTTTTTAAATTTTAATTCTTTATGTCAATCTGATGGATCCAGTCAACAAAATACGATGAAATTAGTGAACAAAATAGACTTCCCAATTCACAATTGCGGAATCATTTCTTGGTTCAATACTTAGTTCAACGCCGGAGTCTGAGCTTTGATAGCACATAAAGATAACCGATGCGCTTCCAGACGTTCTTTGAAATACTCTTCTAACATTCTTTATTTTTGACTGAATGTTAGAAACGTAATTTCCCTCTTTAACTCCAATCCTGTTTTGAACAATGGCATTCAGCACCGTTGAAACAACCTGAACGTCAACATCTCCCACTAATGTAAACTTCAGATTTTTATCCCCATATCGAAAATTATAAAATTTATCTTCCCAACGCGATATAACAATGAACCCTTCTTTGAGGGCATTAGAATTAGTGTCTACCTTATGATCATAATATTTTAAGCACCTGTCAAGGTCTTTATTTACCTCTATCAAATTAACAAATGTATGTTTTCCAATCGAATCGTTCAAATATTTGGATGAATTAGCCACATAAGTCGTGCATCCTGGCTTTGCGGGCATGGGATCAGAAACTATGTGTATGGAATCAATCGGACTGACGGAAATTCTTTGGCATTCATTTACAATTAAAATGCTGTCCGCTGTGTTCAACGGACGCGCGTAAATTATTGAAGCTAGCATAGTGGCGATAAATATTCTGTACATTATTTTCATTGGCATAACACAATTATTCACCACTTTTGTGCTTATGCACTTGTTGGTGCAACTCGGCAATGGGCATACAAGTATGCCCGCTACACTCGTTTTGGCCAACAATCGCGCCTGCTCTGGCTCGGCCTCGCGCAATTTTGCGGTCGCAAACCAATTTTTAGAGGTGCCCCTTAGGGAGTTGAATGATTTTGAATGCCCCGTCGCGTTCAAAGTTTTTGATAGAGGCGGTTCCTGCCGATTTCTTAGTTTTGGGCCCAGTCCAATGGCCGATGGGAGTCGTGCCGTAACCCGCGGTGCGTTTATAAGTCCCCTTTTGAGCTAACTCCACGGCCTTGTTCATCGCAGAATCAGGATCAGAAATTACAAAGTCTGGGACAAAACCGTAAGTATGGTAACTGACGCCATCTTTATCAAAGAGTCTAAGAGACGTTGCGCTCGCAATACCATTGACGTTGGTGACGATATAGAATTGTCCAATGCCTTTTCCGTAGGAGAGTTCTCCCACAATTGGCGTTTTGAGATTTGAAGTAATCGCGGCAGCAAAAATTTCGGAACAACTGGCGCTACCAGAATCCAACATCAAAACATAGTAACGGCCTTTGCCAATTCCATTTGTCGTGGCAATTGTGGCGAACGCACTATCCACTTGGACCTTATAATCTTTATCAGGGACGGCGTAAGTGCCTCGAATGATGGTATCGCCGCGAGCAAGTAGCATCTTCGCCATATCAGAGCATTGATCTACGCTTCCGCCCGGATTGCCTCGCAAATCCAACACAGTTGATTTAGCTCCGTTAGTTTCTTCAAGGATTTCAGAGAATTCAGCAGAGGTTCCGTTGATATTGGAGGTACTATCGGTAAATTCGGTAACGGTAATGACCGGGATGCCATTGATGGAATCTAGGTAAACGGTGGGTAAAAGAATTTCTGTTTTGAGGAGCGAGAATTTAAGCGTATCACCACCTCTATCGAATGATATTTTGAAGGTCGAAGCGGTGCTACTGTCTACCAGTTTGGTGTAGCGATCATAGTTCCCTTCTAGGAAAATGGAATCCACTGCGATGACGATATCCCCTTTTTTAACCCCTGCGGAATATGCTGAACTATTAGGATAAACGCGCTTCACGGTGAGTGAGCTATCGACTGCTACACCCACGGTTTTGTTGCTTTCGGATTCAGTCAGTAAGGCCCAGAGTTCATCAAAGTAGGCACTCGGGTAGTATTTGGTGAAAAGATCCGACATATCTTCGTACATGAATAACACGTCAGCGACATCTTGGAACTCGACTTTATATACGCTAGTGTCCACATTTTCGGTGTAGTATTCCTGAGACTTTAATTCCGTGCCTGCTTTGTAATAGTAAAAATACAGGAAGGAGTAATTGTATTCAAATTCACTGTAGTCTTCTTCATTAGAATTTGAAAATGGGTCAATCGTTGATGTTTTTGAACTGTTATCGCATGCGGTGATAACAAGTAGCGACAAGAAAAGAAGGCTGCTCCATAATAATTTTTTCATACCGATAGGTCTCCTGTGATTCAGTGTAGTAAGCGTAAATATATGTTTTGCTAGGGAAAAATTTTAAACAATTTAAGGGATTGCGCCACCCCAAGGCTTTCGAGGCGAATAAAAGGTCTGCGTTTCAAGAGAATAAGGAATGCTATTCAATTGTTTCTTTTCTGCAACTGTATTTGTCAGAGATTGTGCTTTTTCAATAGCGCATAGAGCAAAATCGTCCCTGCATTCGACATCAGGGGTAATTCCAATGCCATGGTAGGACGTTCCTTTAGGGGTGTAAAGCTGCAAATTGGTAATGATTGCGAGACCTCCATCGATGGTTTTCCAGGAACTCTGTCCAATGCCTTTTCCGTAGGTGGTTTCTCCAAGAAGTGGAATTTCTGTATTTTCGGCGATGGCCGCTACAAAAATTTCTCCACAGGAAGCTGTATTTCGATTCGCCAAAAGAACAAATTTTCCAGATTCTGCGAGGTCTCCAGAGCTTGCCCTATAATCCAATCTTTTGGTCGTTGCCGCCCCATTTTCATCGAAATACTTATAAATTCGAGTTGAGAGAATGCCGCTTTTCACAAAAAGATCGGCGGCTCCAAGGCATTGGCTCATGTGTCCCCCAGGATTATTGCGAACATCAATAATTCGAACATCCGCTTCGCGAGTGGCTTCCAGAGCGGTACGAAGTTCCCCCAAAGTTCCATCCACAGGATCTTCGGTGGTTAACATAAACTCTCGAATAGAAATGAAGATAAATCCATCAAGGGTATCCACAAAAACCGTGGGAGCATAGATGGATTCTTTGGTGAGAGTATAGGGGGAAAGTGTATCTCCCCGTGAAGTGACGGAGAGAATAATTTCTTTGTTTTTTGATAACGTATTTTGGTAACGAATGTAGGCGGAATCCCCTTCCAAATCAACGCCGTTGATAGACAATATATTTGCATAACGAGGAATTCCTGCGCGCCCTGCAGGGCCTTTTGAATAAATCCGATAAATAAATAAGGGGTGTTTATTCCCGGAAGCTAACAGGAGTTCCACTCCGATATCCCCTGGTACATAGCTCGTATTCATATTCGTGATCGTTTCTTCGGAATGAGTCTTTGCTACATAACGAGTGTAAGGATCCGAAAGCGATTTGTATAAAAGTGCTACGCTAGTATCTGCGGTGACAAGAGCGTTCGGAAGTTCCGAAGGGTATAAGTACAAACGCTCAAGCAACCAAGCATTGTATTCAAATTCGGTGGGTGCTTCCGTTTCGTCAACGGGGTTATCCAAAACGCAAGAGATCAATGAGAGGCAAATGCCCAGTAACAAAAAACGATAAATCGCTTGCGTAAGCAACCCTTCAAAAATGAGGCATTAGGTCTCGATGCGGAGACCTGGTTTGCCTGTGAGGGATTTTGGAAGGTCTCCCACGAGTGGATTGCTAACCAGAGAAAGAATCTGGAGCGTCTTACAATCAGCAAGACTGGCGGGGGCGTATTCGATTTCGTTTTCGTCTAAAATGAGTTCGCGAAGATTTCTGAAGGATCCAAAGGATTCTGGAATGGCGGCGAGCTTATTTCCAGAAGCCATCAAAATTTCCAACTTATCCATTTGACTCAGTGAGGAGGGAAGGCTTACTAAGTCATTGTTATCGAGGTACAGTTTACTCAAATTGCAAAGTTTCCCCATGGTCTCTGGAATGGCTGAAAGCATATTGTCATGTAGGCTCAATTTGGTGACATTCACCCAGTTTCCGATGCTGTCTGGGAGGTCCAAAAGTTGATTTCTCGCAATATTCACTTTTTGCAAGTGAATCAGTTTACCGAGCGTTTCTGGAATTTCAGAAAGACTGTTGTAACCTAAGTACAAATTTTCGAGCTTGGAAAGCTCACAAAGGCTGTCTGGGAGCATCATGAGGTCGTTTTCGCTCACAGAAAGGTTGCGCAAATTTTTCAACTGGCAGATCTCTTCGGGAAGTTCTACCAAAAGATTCTCATCGAGCTTTAATTCTTCCAAGGATTCCAGTTCAAAAAGTTCTGGAGGGAGAAGGCGAATATGTTTATCGGAGAGGTCTAGGGACTTCACTTTATCCGCTTTAGCCTTGGCAATACATTCGAGAATATTCATAGATGAGGACTCCTTCGTCAATCCAATCATAGAATTTTTCTCACTTTTGGGTGGATGAAAGTGTGAAAATTGGCACCAAAATAATATTGCTTTTTTGTGCAGTATTTTTTGACGCACTTGAAAAAATATGGCAGTGAGAGAAAATTTCTTCAATGAAATTTTTTGAAAAAAAACTATTTTTTGCTGGAAAAATACTGAAAGAAGTGATATTTTAATTATCTATGTATATGAACGTACATATAGAGGTTATTCTATAGGTCTTTCATAGACCAAATGTTGATTAATTGTCAACTTTTTGTCTATAAAGTTTTTGTAGAAAAATAACTGGTTGAATCTTTCTAGAGGAAATCATGGAACTATCAAAGTCACAGGAACGCAGGCTTTCTTTTGTCGCAAGCTTGCTGAGTTTGAACCCGAACGATCCTACAGATCGCATCAAGGCGTTGAGGCATCTGAATTTGGATGAAGAAGGCTGTTTTCACGGTTTTCAATACTCACAGGGATTCCTAGAGTTTTTCATTTTTCTCGATGAATCAACCCCACTTGAAAAGGTGGTTCATAATCTGGTGCAAGATCTTAAACAGCTTCAAATCGCTGTTTTTCGTACCAGTGATCCTGAAAATCCATTCTTTATGTCTCTTCGCGAAGAAGCGGATCCATGGGCCATTTTGGACATGAATTCCGGTGAAGACGAGGATGAAGATGAGAACGCTCCCGCCTCTCGTCCTTATATGGAAACTTTGGAAATAACGGTGCTTCGTACGGTTTCTAGCCGTGATATCACGGATTCGGAAATGGAGCGCACCCTCAAGGATATGAGGCGCAAGTTAAATGTTTGGAAAGCAGAAATTAGTGCTAAACTAGAGATTGTCGCTGAACATGATGACCTGACCAAAGATCTTCGCTCGGGTGATGATAAACTTGAAATTCAGATGGAAGCTCCTCCGCTTCATATGGCTAGCGAGCGTGGCGAACTGTTCCTCGGTTTTTGCCCCATTCGGACCATTTTCGATTATCATGTGAGCTTAGGCAAGAGGCTCAAAACCAAGCACAATATGGCGATTGTTTCCAGCAATATCCGTACTTATTTGGGCAATTTGACCCATACCAACGCGGCTTTGATTGATGCTTTCCAAGAAATGGAACGCATGGATGATTCTTCGGATTTCCCGTTTCTTCACAACGGAATGACTCTCACAGGTGATGATTTGCGCTTGAAAGAACGCGATGGTCATAAGGTACTTCAGATTGAACGCCCTAAAATCATCAATGGTGCTCAGAGTTTGTTCACTTATGAACAGTACTTCAAAAAGAGCAAACACCCGGTGAATCCTTATGTGCTTGTGAAGGTCGTGGTGCCTTATGCAGGTGCGGATACGTTTTTACGTCAGGTGACGATGGCGAATAACCGTCAGAATCCGGTGTTCAGTTATCACCTTCGTGCTGCTGATGATCTTCAGTTCTTTATTTGGCAGCGTTATCAGGAAGAAGGCTTTACCTATGTCTATAAGGATGGAGTACGTCTCAAAGCGCGTACCCGTAAGCTCGAAGTGCGTATGCGCCCGGAACTTGCCAAAACCCTTTTCATGATGGATGCTAAAATTTCAGAAAGTAAGTCTTCGGATTGCATCTTTGATAAGGAAAGTTTGTACCAGCGTTGTTTCGGAGCCTTCTTGCGCGTCGCTCCTGCTAAAGAACAAGAATTTGTTCGGAAGACGATTGCTTATACTAAGGCTTGGCAGCTTTTGACTCGCTTGCCGATTAAGATTCGCAATGTGATTCCTGGTAAGGGTGTTTCTATTGAAGCCAACGATGATAATCCGCTGACTAAGATTACATGGAATGGTCGCTTGGAAGATAAGTTCGTGTTCCGCAGTGCCGTTCGTGATTTGGTGGTGGCTTTGGCTCTCCGTCACTGGCTTGTTTATGGGGAACCCACTCAAGATTTTGAATATTTGGTGAATAACGAACTGGACTTCAATAATTCCATTCTTCGCTATGCGTCACGTATTTATGGGGATCATTTGAAAGCGATTCTTGTGAGCGAATTTAGGGATGACAAGAACTTTTACGATACCATTACTACGATTGATAAGGATTCTGGTGAATCTGTGGAACGTCGTTTATGGAAGGGCTTTGGCAATTCGGTCACGTATGAGAAAATGCTTGATTTGCTGATTAAGAAAGACGCCTCTTGGGCGAAATGCCGTGGCGGAATCGACACTTTCTTGTAAATCTTGAAAAAAATAAGAAAGCCTCTGCGTTCAAGCGCGGAGGTTTTTTTGTTGATTCACAAAATTCACAAAAAGAATTACTCCCATCGTTGTGATTCCATAAAAAGAGGCCTCAAACCTAGGGGCAATTCATTCCGCGTGAGGGAGGTGTATTTTGTGGCGCATGGCGAAGACCCGGAGTGCAAAGGTGAATAGCGTCGTGACGAGCATTTTGGTGTCGATCGATGTAATTCCGAGGGGCTCCAAAAGCACAAAAAGGATTCCCCCAGCAATGGCTGCGGTCGCATAAAAATCACTTTTAAGCACTTGGGGAATTTCACCTACGAGCATGTCACGAAGCATGCCGCCGCCAGAGGCTGTAATTGTCGCCATGAGAATGATTGCAATGGGTCCTCCCTCTAGCAACGCCGCTTTGCTTGCTCCCACGGCAGTGAAAAAACCAAGGCCAAGGGCATCGGCGATGAGTACCCATTTCCAAGAGGCACTCACGATGCGTTTCGCGCCTAATGTCACCGCAGCGGCAGCGATGCAGGTGATAATGTACATGGAACTTTTGATGGCTACGGGCGGCGTAGATCCGAGCATAATGTCGCGTATAATTCCACCCCCGACTCCTGTGGTTACGGCAAGGATAATGACCCCTAACCAATCCAGTTTATGCTGAATGGCTTTAGAGGCTCCTGTGATTGCAAAAGCAAGGGTTCCGAGAAGATCAATGGCGATAAGCATACCTAAAATTTATTACTATTCGTGGCTTAGAAATTGGTTTTTTTGTTTCACAATCTGTATTTTGAGACCGTCTTTTTGTTTTTAACTACTGCTGGGACGCATTCCTGAATGAATTGGCGATTTGCCACCAAAATTTCCCTTCTGGGTGCCGTCGTCGCACTCGCCTTTGTGTTGACTCCTGCTCAGGAATCAGCGCAAGATTCCGTGCCAGCAGCAGATTCAACTCATTTTGCAATACAATACATACCTCTTCCTCCTAATGTGACTCCGCTGAACGGTTTGTTACCGGCGGGTGGTGTTGGGCAAACCAATGCGATTTTAAAACAACCTCGTGGGAAAGTTTATTCTCATGACATTAATTTTGAAAACCGTGATCTTGAAGTTAAGGAAGAGTACGTTAATGGTATTACTCGCGATACTTTAGAAATGTGGCAAGCGACTTACCCTGAACTTGCGCTCTATGTGATGGATATGTACGATATAGGATTTAATCGTTTGTGGTTGAATTCATTTATCGGTCAGAAAGATGATGGTTACGAAGCCACAGAATCCGGTTCTTTGTTTGATATTTCGATCCCGGTGAATATGCCTGCTTGGATGAAAGATTTTGGTTTTGATAAGCCGAAGCTTTTGTTGCAGGGCTCCATGGATATTCGTTTGAGTGGCCGCGGAGAAAAAGATGATGCCCC
>DBTP01000077.1:8429-28230 GCA_002307115.1 Fibrobacter sp. UBA1313
CTCGGAGTGAAAGACCAGATTCGCGTAGTGTATGAAGAATCTTATAAAAATGAATTTGAAGATTACATTTTGCAACGAGTGGAAGCGGGCTCCACCTCACTGAGTCTCGCGGGTACGGAGCTCACTGGTTATTCAGAAAATCATAAAGGACTTTTTGGGATTAAGGCGGATTGGAAGTTGGGCGATTGGCGTTTGACCACGATTGCTTCTCAAGATGGTGGTAGTCAAGAACAATATACGATCAACGCGAGTGAAAGCACCACGGAATTCCAAATTCAGGATAAACAGTTTTTGTCTTATCGGTATTATTTCTTAAATCACGAGGCCCGGACTAATTACATTAATGCGGGAGTTGCAGGAAGAAGTACGTCTTCTTATGCAGCGACAGGTTTAAAAGTCTATAAGAGAAGTGCCGTCAATGCTTCAACGGACGTTATTGACTCTCTCATCGTTGTGTATGAAACGCCTTCGGGATCGAAGATTGAAAAAAAAGTGGAACGTATGGTGGAAATTCCCTCCACTGATTATTCTTATGACAGTCGTACAGGCATTTTGAAAGTGAATGGGGTGACTCGTAATACATTGCTTGCGGCAAGCTGGAGTGATGATGGCACCGGTCGCGTGGGCACAACGATACGTGCAGGTTCAAAAATTGTTTTGATCCAATGGGATGCGACGCTTTCTGATTTGACGGATATTGATAAGTTAATGCTTCGTAATGTTTATTCAGTGGGTATTTCAGACGGAAGTTCGAGTGGCTTTGTGCTCCGTCTCAAGGACAAATCGGGGATCTCTGAGAATTATTTGAAAACATTGGGTGTTGTCGATTCTACCACGGGGACGCCATTAGTGAATGATGGTACCGTTTTCAAGAAAGATGCTTCTGGGGCTTATACGGGGGAAATGTGGCTTCCTTGTCGCCCAGCCTCTTGGTACACAGGCTCCAATGCGGCGACACTTGCTCGGCAAAATTGTTTGGAACCATTCCGCAACGTGGAATCTAGTTCCTCCATGGCGCAGTTGTATACTACACCGATTTATAACCTCAATCGTTATGTGAGCCGTTACTACTTTGAATCTGTGGGTAAACGCCGTAGCTCTACCATTAGCGTGCGCGATCCGAGTTCCAGCTATTCTGTGAGTGCGGGTTCCTGTATGGATATTTCGGAGGGATCGGAAAAATTGAAGTCCGGTTCCGAAGTTTTGGTGCGTGATCAAGATTATGAAGTCAATTATGAATTGGGTCAGATTGAACTTTTGAGCGAACGGGCATTGGACCCAAATAAAGAAATTACGGTGACCTTTGAATGTTCACCCGCTTTTGAAATTGAGAATAAAATTTTGTTGGGGGCACGCGCGGAATTGCCTTTGACTCATTATGGTTTTGGTGAGGGCTCGATTTTTGGTGTAACCGCTTTGTACAAAAGTCAAACCACGACCGCAACGACCGCAACATTAGGCAACGAACCGTATTCCAGTTTTCTTTGGGGCATGAACTTGCGCTTGCAAGATACGGCGCAGTGGATGAGTACGGCGATCAATAAGGTCCCTTTTATTGATACGAAAGCAAAGTCCAATTGGCGTTTTGAAACAGAATTTGCGAGTAGTTATCATGTCGCGAATACCAACGACAATAAAACCGCTTTATTAGAAGATTTTGAAAATAGTGAAGCGGGGCTTACCTATGGAATGTCTCGGACTTCTTGGTTCCCAGCTTCTCCTCCAGGTGGCGTCAGTACAGACGCGAGTACCTATATTGAAAGTCAAGACTACCGTTATAAAGGTGAGTTTATTTGGCATAGCAATAACACAGAACTTTACAAATATATTTACCCAGCGGTGGGTAATTCCGATGTCGATAACCAGCAACTTTCTGTTTTAAAAATGACCCTTCGCCCTAACGATAATTTGGTCGGAAAAAGCTGGGGCGGTGTGATGCGGCCTAATAGTACATACTATCAAGATTTGAGCGATAAGAAATATATTGAAGTGGTCGCGCGTGGTAATGTGGGGAGCCTCTATTTGGATTTAGGTTTGATTAGCGAAGATATTTCTATAAGTGGTGATGCTCCCAATGGTAAATATGATGGTGAAAATGATTTAGGAACCACGACCGCTTTAAACGATAAAGGCTTGGATGGCCTTTCTGGTTCTGATGAAAAACTTGAGGTTTGGGATTGCCGTATTGCGGGATGCGTATCGACGATTAAAACGAATTTGAATTCAGAAACCTCGAACACCGATATTGCGCGCGATAATTTTAACTCAAATTTAGATGATGACAGTGACCCTCCAGTAACAATCAATGGTACTGAAAATAATGCGGGGGAACGACCTTACGATACAGAAGATATTAATCGTAATGGATCTTTAGATCAAGACATTAGCTTTGTTCGTTATCGCATTGACTTGTCCGGGGAAACACAAACAGAGACCCTTCACAATGGCTGGCGCAAGTGGCGCATTCCTTTGGATCAGTACGATACGATTGTCTCTGCGAATGGAAGCTCTTACTTGACCATTCTTTCGGGAGCCCTTTTTTCAAGATTGTGGTTTGGTAATCTAAGTCCTGGGGTGGCAGAAGCGAAAGTACAATTGGTGAGTCTTTCTGTAGTGGGAAATGCTTGGGAAGAAACGGATGCTTCTGATTTATACACGACGAGCTCCACCGGAAATACGCAAATTTCGAATGTTGATGGAAGTGAAACGGAAATAAGCTCTTCTGTAGCGGGCGTAGATTCATCGTTCCTTACGGTCAGTGTGATCAATAATCGTGAAAATTCTGATACTTATTTCAAATCCCCTAATATTTCAACGGAGCGTGATGCGGAAACCAACGCGGCATTGAAGGAATCGGCTTTGTCCTTGGAATACAAGAATATGGCTCCAGGTCAAGAGGTGGGGGCCACCCGAATTTTTGACACGGATATGAAAGATTTAACGAGTTATAAAACACTCAAAATGGAAATTCATTATGAAACAGATGCCTCCTCAGTACCCATCCGTTTTGCTTTGCAATTTGGTGAAGGTTCTTTGGATGGATCTACCGATTATTATGAATGGAGTTTCAAGCCTGTCAACATGGAAAAATGTACTGACCGTCAACAAGATTGTCACGAACGGAATTGGCTAGCGAATGCGTTCTCAATGGCGTTGTCTGATTTTTCTGATTTGAAAAAAGGTCGTCGCCCTCCGTATCTAAATCCGGTCGAAGTGGATTTAGGGGGGGACCGCGAAGAAAAGATTAAGCTGGTAGGGAATCCTTCGACAACAAGCGTCGATTGGGTTCGTTTCGTCATTATTGCGGATTCGAGTGCTTCTCCGGCAGATTTGAAAGGAACATTTTGGGTGGATGATTTGCGTCTCTCTGGCATGGATTCGGATTGGGGTTATGCACTTCGTATGTCGGGTCAAACGGATTTTGCGGATGTTCTTTCTCTTTCGGGTGCGATGCGTTATCAAGATGGAAATTTTGCAACGCTTTCATCAACAAACGGATCTCCTAAGCCAAAACTTTCTGATGCAGCTTCGCAGTTAGATGTGTCAGCGGATGCGAGTTTGAATTTGAACAAGTTTTTTGATGATGAATACGGTCTTCACATGCCTATTGGTGTGGGTTACAGTAGTACGACCAAACGCCCGTATTTGAAACCCACAGATGACTTGGAATTGAGTCATGATAATTTATCGGATCTGGGCTCGGACTTTATAAAGAATGATATTTCAGTATCGAAAGATTCTAAAGAAAATGAACTTCGAAATAATGCGGAGTCAAAAGGGTATCAATCCTTCTCCCGCACGAGACGCATTAGTTTCAGTTATAGTAAAGATTACAAACCCGAAGGCAGTGCCGTCAAAGAAATTCTTTCACAGATTTTTTTGGAACGTCCGGCGTTGAGTTATTCTTACAACGAAACAGAAGCAAGGGCAACAACGAACGCCGACTCTACGTACTCTTACCATACCTTGATTGAGTATAACTTAGGGACTTACAATCGATTTAATTACAAACCATTTGGTGTCTTGAAAAAGAAGTCTTGGGCAAGTGGATGGTCGGATGGCACTTTTGAACCTTGGCCTCAGACATTTGATTTGACCTTATTTGATTTGAGCTATGTTCGCTATGTAGACCAAGATAGAGATCCAGATTTTGTGGAGCCTCAGGTAGATAAAGTGGTCACCTACACGGTAGACTTATCGCACAAAGCGAATATGCGTTGGAATATTTTCCCATTCCTTTCGACGAGCTATGCGATTAACATTACACGAGATATGTATGGTGGAGGAGACCAAGAGGCCTTTACCAAAGAAAACTTCTGGACCGGGAATAATGGAAGCTTGTTTGCGATGAATGAGGTTTTTGATTATGACCACACGGATCGTAAAGTTTATGTTTCTCGAGATAGTGTGGTTGCAATTCCTTATGATACGGTGGCTACGGTGACAAGTGCCGGGGATACTCTTGATATTGATATGGCTAATGCATCAACATACAAAGTGCTTTATGATAGTACGGTTTACTACAAAGTGGATAGCGTAGGTCATAGAGAGTATGGCCGCGCTTACGGTATTTTGAGAAATGAACGTTCTCGTAATCAGCAATTCAAAGTGAATTTTAGTCCGAATGTGATTGTCTTTTTGCCAATGACGTTCTCCTTTAGCTCGGATTTTACACAACAAAAGAGTATTCCTGACGATTTTAGTCTTACGGACGAGACTTCAGTGGATAAGAACTTTTGGACGATTTCTCAGACGAACCGCTTTGAATTTGGTCCGTCCTTTAAATTAGTCGAGTTTACCAAACTCTTTGGAGACAATAATGCGGCGGCGAGTTTCTTAGACAAATTGAAATGGCGCGAAGTGAAAGCGACATGGACAACGAATTTGAATACTGTGGGTGAAAACTTTACCCTTGCACAACTTTACGAAGAACAAGGGGTCACGCCGTTACAGTATTACCTGTACGGATTGGGCGTCGGAAATGGCTATCGCAATCGCGGTTTATGGAATATCATTTCGGGTGATATGGATTTAGATAGTCGCAATGATTACACGAGCTTTGCAGAATATCGCAACCAAAATGTGGATAGTTTGGTGTATCAAGGGAGTTTTAAACACAGCGTTTCTCGAGCCTTGCAATTGTCCACCGGTTTCACTCTTCCATTCTGGGACATTGCTGTGGTTGCAGATATGCAGTGGAAACAAGATTTCTCTCAGTCGCGCGAATATCCTTTGTATACGGATAGCACCATTACCTGGCCAAAATGGGGTGTGGGTGTTTCCATTCCAAATTTTGCCCAGCGCATTGGATTCTTAAATGGCTTCCGTAGCGTGAGCACTACACATCGTGTAGATTACACTTATACGCGCACTTCTCGCCCATTCCAAAGTGCGGAAGATTCGTGGTCAACCACGTGGAACTTTAATCCGCTAGTGCGCTTTACCTTCTTGACGCAGAAGAATATTCGTATTGATAACAATGTGCGTTTGAAATTGGAATATGTGGATCGCCGTCCGAAACAAGAAGTGATCTCGCAAACGAATTGGCCCGCAGCAGTCGTTGACAAATCAGATACTTCTGAGTATTTCTGGAATACCCCTTGGATGCCAACATCACTCTACAAAGATTTCGGCTATAATTTTGGCAATGATTTAACGATTTCTTACCCATTGAAAACAAAACGTGGATTCCAGCTTTGGAAATGGTATATGAAGCTGAAAAATGATATTGATTTGCGCTTGACGGGTGGTTATGAATACACGAAAACAATTCGTGAAATTTATGAACCGACGTCCGATTATAATATGTGGGAAAAAGAAAGTGGCACGGATGGTATTTATCGTCAATGGACTATTGATGGTGAAACCCATACTGTATACAATCCGAAGCTCGAAAAGACAGAACGCACAGTCCCTTCTCGAGTCCACGAATGGTTTCTTCGTCCCAGTGCGGGTTACCAATTCAATAAAATGGCGAGTATGAGTGCCTACATTGAATATCGTCAAATTCGTGAAAAATTAGATGACGAAACGGCGCATGTAGAACAAATTCTCTCTTTTGAGATTGCACTGCAACTACGCTTCAATTAGTCGCAAAGAGGTCTCGGATGTCTAAAGGGCGCATCGTGGTAGGAATGAGTGGTGGCGTTGATTCGTCGCTGACGGCCCTTCTTTTAAAAGAGCAAGGTTATGAGGTTGTGGGGGTTACGTTACGCGTTTTGCCTGACGTTGCGGGGATTCCTTATGATCCTGAGAAAGATTTTGCCGTGGTGCGTGCAAGGGAAGTGGCTCAAAATATGGGGATAGAACACCGCGTTGCTATTTGTAGTGATGCCTTTACCCAAGAAGTGCTTTCCCGTTGTTACGAGGATTTTGTTCATGGGGGGACACCCAATCCCTGTACCTATTGTAACCGATTTATCAAATTCGGTTGGTTGCTCGATTATGCGATTGAGGAATGCCATGCGGATAAGGTGGCTACAGGACATTATGCCCGTTTAATGGATTTGGATCACTCTCGTCGTATGTATCGTGGTGCCGATTTAAATAAAGACCAGTCCTATTTTTTGTTTGCTTTGACCGATGAACAACGCGCTCATATTGAAATGCCTTTGGGAAGTTACACAAAAGCGGACGTTCGCGCCCTTGCCTTAAAGCGGGGAATCGCCTCTGCTAAGGATAGCGATAGTCAGGATATTTGCTTTGATATTCATGGCGATGCTTATACGCGCTTTTTAGAGAACCACTTTGGCTCACTGGAACGCCCGGGTTTTTTCACGGACGAGTCCGGGAAAAAACTCGCACCCCATCAGGGGTGTCATCGCTACACCATCGGGCAGCGAAAGGGTTTGGGCGTAGCGATGGGCATTCCCGCCTTTGTCAAGGAAATCGATCCTGAGACGGGAAATGTCGTGCTGACTACGGATAAGGATCACCTTGCGAGTGAACGCATGCTTATTGAAAATGTGGTGTGGCACGGCGGCATGCCCTCTCACACCTTTGATTGCTTTGTACAAACTAGATACCGTCAGCACGCTGTAGCTTGCACGGTGCGGCTACTCACAGAATCTACTGCAGAAGTTATTTTTGAAACGCCATTACTCTCAGTGACAAAGAGGCAAGCCGCAGTGTTCTATGAGAAAGATTTGCTTCTCGGTGGCGGCTGGATTAGCTAAAGGGCTCGGCGATCCCTAAAGATAATTCTTTATTTTACGATTCCGACTTCTGTAGTCTTAACAAAACCATTGACCTTTTCACCGAGGCGAATTTGTACCCAACCTTCGCGAACGCCCATGACTTCAAAAATCGTACCCTCGGAAAGAGCATTAAGCGTTTGGTAACTATCTTCCGGGCCGCTCATCACGTCAGCACTTTTGACTGTCACAACGCCCTTGTGAAAGGTTTCCATCACATAGATTTTGTAACCGGCACTGAATCCAATAATGCCTAAGATCAAAGCTAAAGGAAATACACTTCCGGTAAGAATGCTTTTGGTGCGCGGATTGGCGCTGAGGACTCGGAGAATCGAAAGTAAAAGAATAATCCAGACAATGGCTAAGATGATATGTAATTGCGTTTCTAAAGAGAGGGCGTGGTGCGCTTTGAAAAAAGCCGACAGAATTGGATTTTCTTCCAATCCATTTTCTTCCACTTTATCTTTAGTGAGTCCTTGCGCAAATTTAAGATTGTGCAAATAATCTTCGTTCGCAGGGTTTAATCGGAGCGCAGATTCATAGTAGAGAATGGCGAATCCCACCCGGCCGTCACGGAAATACGCATTCCCCAAGTTGTAGTAAAGATCGGCACTCTGGAATCCTTGTTCCACGCAGGTTTGCCAAAGTTCAATTGCTTTTTCAAAGTTGCCTTCGCGGTAAGCAAGAGAGCCTTGGGCGATAGGCGATTTACAATTGGGAGCAGCCACAACGAGACTTGCCGCAAATAAAAATCCGAGGAGAAGTATCTTTTTCATTTCAAGACCTCCAACGTTTCGCAGAGCTTTTCAAATTTTTGGAGTGCTTCTTTGCGTTCATTTTCTGTTTGGACAGAGGGGGCAAAGCGGGCAAAACTGCAAGTTTCCAGCCATTCTCTGACTTCGGTAATTTGCATGTCCGTTAATCCAAGATCTTGAAGATTTTCATTGAATTGGGCTTTTATCATTCCACGAAATTCCAAGTTCGAAAGGTCACTTAAATAGCCGATGAGTCCATTTTCAAGGGCGGCATAGAAAGCTTTCCCATCATTTTTCTTTAAGGCTTCTTGTGCTTGCGTTGTAGATGTTTTCAAATTTTTACGCGCTTTTGCTTTACGCACGAGTGCCGAGTTGTTTGCATTTTTGCGGTAGCGTTTCACAAGAGTGCCAAAGATGAAATAGACGAAAACGGGAAAAGCAAATAAAAACCAAAAGAAAAAACTTCGAAACATTGGTTTTTGAGTAAGCGTCGCATCTTTTACCTCGTGAACGAATCGAATGTCACTGCCAAGAGACTCAATGTCTTCTTTTTGAACATTCGGAGACCCATTAGAAACGGGAAGTGCCGCGACCACATTGTCATCGCCTTTTTCAATCGTAATTTCCCAAGGGCCCAATGTTTTGCTTTGATATTTTTTCTCTGTAGGATTAAACCAATTGTAGGTGATTTTAGGAATGGTGAAGGAACCTTTCTTTTTGGGATAGAGAAAAACTTTGATGCTCTTGGTGGTGATAACTTTATTCCCTACCACTTTTTTATTAATCTCTGTTTCTGGAGGTACCGAACGGAAGTCCGCAAAGTCGGGAAGTTTAGGATCCGTGAGGGTGCCGGGCTTGCCATCGCCCTTAATTAGAAGATTCAAGGTGAGCGCTTCGCCCACTTTTAGAGTGGTTCTATCAAAGTCGCCCTCGAAAGAATAGTCACCGACCATGCCTGAAAAATCAGCCGGGCGAAGAGTGGAAGGTAAGGGAAGTACTTTAATAGATACGGGTGCAGAAGACGTTTCTGCTTCTTCTGCCTCTTGGCGAATGGACTTAAAGCTCATGGAAAATCCGCCTTGCGATTTATTTTCTTCCACGATTTTTGGAGCCCCTCGTTTCAAGTACTTGAATTTAAAAGCCGGAATGGTAAGGTCTCCGCTTTTCACAGGAGCAAGCCAGGCAAACTTTGCGTTCGCATCCATTTCTGCGGGGGCTTTTTCAGAGCGGACAAATTGCAAATTGGCAAGATCGGAACGGTGGGCGATAAAATCATTCCCCAGATCCATGGAGACCGCGTTCAGGTTCCCCTGAAAGTGTTCGTAGGTATGGAGCGCTAAATTGACGGAGAACTGTTCCCCTTCATAAACTATTTTTTTGCTCGGAATAAGACTCGCTGCCACTGCTGCATCGTCATAGGATTTTTGAAGATTCACTACAGGGCGCGATAGCTCATATTCGGTATCTCGGATTTTCCACGTGATAACACCAATCTGCACCCGGCCTGTTTGTCGAGGGGCTATCAGCTTAAAATTGTACTTGCGAACGTTGGTCCCGCGGCCAAAAAAATCACGAAGTTGAGTATCGGTACTATCGATCCCATTCAGGATAAAACCGTTGGCAGTGGTGAGCTTAGGGATTTCTCTAGGTTCGGCGAGTTCACGAGTGGGGATCACTATCCTCATTTCGAAGGGCTTGCCCACTTCGATGCGATCCTTATCGAACTCCAGTGAAATTTCGGCGTTCGCTCCGATTGCAAAAAATAAGAGAACAAATATTAATCGTTTCATAGGTGCCTCAAAATTACCAATTTTCACCGATTTTGCCCAATCAGTAAGCGGTTTTAATCGATTCTAGGGCTTTTGTATCGTTCTTGTTTTCTAAAAGTCTTTTTTTTGCAAAAATTTCGTATTCCGTGCCCGGTTCACCATAGGTGACGAGTGGCCAAATGCTAATGCCGCCGCGGGGTCGAAACAATCCTTGAACTTCGATGTATTTCGGATCCATCAGTTTTATCAAATCTTTGCAGATAATGTTAATGCAATCTTCATGGAAATCGCCGTGGTTGCGGAAACTAAAAAGGTACAACTTGAGCGATTTGCTTTCGACCATGCGAATTTTGGGAATATAATTAATCTCGATTTCTGCAAAATCGGGTTGTCCTGTTTTCGGGCAGAGGCTTGTAAATTCAGGGCATTTGAGCGTGACTCTATAATCGCGTTCCGGGTGTTTATTGTCAAAAGTTTCGAGAATTTCCGGTGCATATTTTGTGGGGTATTTCGTGTGTTGATTCCCCAGAAGGCTAATGCCCGTTAAATCTTCTTCATTGCGCATAATGAACCTTTTTTGTAAATAGCAGAAATAAGATAGAAAAGCTATCTTTGTGCCATGCAATTTACGACTTTAGATTCCATTCTAGAACGCTATCCGCAGATACAGATGATCGGTGCTGCGGGGAGTGGAAAATCGAGGGTCTTGCGCGAGTTCATGAGTGGTAAATCGAAGGTCTCTCTATTTTCGAGTGAGTTGCAAAGAAAAATTCAACGAGCTCTAGCTCCATTTTGGCAGCAACGCTTTATCAGTTTGCGCGATGATGATGCTCCCCGCGTACGCGATTTACTTTTGCGCCCCAAGTTTTATTTGCAATCCGAACATTTTGTAGAAGATCATCCATTCCCTGCCACAGATCCCCAGCGTTTGGATGAAGCCCTTTCGATTGCGGCACTTCCGGATACTGTTTTGAAATGCAAATTGCTGAGTCTCTCCAATGGAGAACTCCGCCGCGTTTTGCTCGCGCGCACTTGGATGGAAAATCCAGAATGCATTTTGTTCGATGATCTTTTTGGTGGATTAGACCCTGTGTTCCGTGCGCATCTTTCGCAGTGTGTTTTAAAAATGATCGAATCGGGTGTCAAGATGGTGATCAGTTTGCAACGCGAAGCGGAATTATTTCCTAAGATTCCCGCATTTGTTTTTAAGGAGGACACGTTTTCTCCTTATACAGGAACGCTTCCAGAATCCATTCCTGACGAAGTCTCCTTAAGTGAAACGCCTGAGAGGCTGGTAAATCCCCAAACCGGTTATGTAGTGAAATCACTCCACCCTGCGACTCTTACTAACAAGACCCTTTTTGATTTGCGTCATGTGACGGTGCATTATGGGGATACCGAAATCATCCATGATCTCTCTTGGCAAGTCAAAGCGGGGGAGCATTGGGTGGTCATGGGCCCTAACGGGGCGGGCAAAAGTACCCTCCTCGCACTCCTTTCTGCGGATCATCCCCAAATGTACGCGAACGACATTACTTTGTTGGGAAAGAAGCCTGGGCAAGGGTTGAACGTTTGGGAACATAAGGCCGAGATCGGATTCTTTTCCCCAGAACTCGCGGTGCAGTATCGCGAAAAACTCAACCTCACCGAAGTGCTTTGTACAGGCTACACGACCTCTTTGGGCCTTTTTCAGCCTCCGACTTGGGAAGAAAAGAAAAAAGCGCGGGAATGGCTCACGTTGTTTGGTTTTACCGATGTGGAAAAGCCTTTTGATCGTTTGTCTCTGACCGAAAAAAGATTGATTCTTATTGCCCGCGCCGCCATTAGACCGCCGCAAGTATTAATTTTAGACGAACCCACACAAGGTATGGATGTGGAATTTAGAACCCGCCTTTTTGATTTACTTCAGTTCCTTTCACTGCACACGACGATTATTTTTGTGACGCATTATGATGAGGAGTGGCCTCCTTGCATGACTCACGTTTTGCGAATGCCTAAATTTTCACTGCCTCCAATCGATAGTTCAAAAACGAAGGATGGTCTAGTATGATGGCAATATTATGCGTGGCTTTGGGTGGCGCTTGCGGAAGCGTATGCCGGTATCTTTGTTCCCTCTGGATTCCTCGCGTTCAGGGTTTTCCTTTGGCGACAGTTTTTGTCAATGTTTTAGGGTGTCTTTTGATTGGAGTGCTTTCGGGATATTTGGCTCGGTTGCAATTGTCCTCTAATGCGCTCCGCCTCCTTTTAGTAACGGGTTTTTGTGGCGGATTCACCACATTCTCCACTTTTACCAGTGAGAATATTTCCTTAATCCAGAACGGACAATGGGGAATGGCTTTATTCAACATGGGGGCGAGCCTCTTCGCTGGCCTCTTGGCTTGTGCTTTAGGATTTTGGATCGTAAGCTATGAATGAACAACAAATATTAAAAGCATTAGAAGTGGTCATGGATCCGGATCTTCACAAAAATATTGTGGAGTTGGGTTTTGTACAGAACTTGAAACTCACCAGTGAAGGTGCGGTCTCTTTAGACCTGGTACTCACAACGCCCGCTTGTCCTGTGCGCGATCGTTTCAAAGAGCAATGTGAAAAAATAATTCTGAACTTGGGAGCGACTTCCGCAGATGTGCATCTTTCTGCAACGAGTAAAAGTTCAAATCATGCAGCAACGCTTCCGGGCGAGTCTTTGCTTGGCAAGGTGCATCGCATCATCGGGGTAGCGAGCGGCAAGGGCGGTGTTGGAAAGTCTACGGTGACTGCGAACTTAGGGATGGCTTTGAGTCTTGCGGGGGCTCGTGTGGGCATCCTCGACGCGGATATCTATGGCCCTTCGATGAGTTTAATGTTCGGCATTGAAACCGCCCCAGAAGTACATGAAGACAAAACGATTACGCCTGTTTCTGTGAAAGGGGGCATCGAGATTGTTTCCATGGCGATGTTTGCTGATTCGGACAAGGCCACCATTTGGCGGGGCCCCATGGCAAGTCAAATGATTCAGAATTTTATTCACCGCGTTCGTTGGGGGGAGTTGGATTACCTCCTCATTGATTTCCCTCCTGGAACGGGTGATATTCAGCTCACGCTCACACAGAACTGTCCCCTCAGTGCCGCAGTGGTCGTGACAACGCCACAAGAAGTCGCCCTCGCCGATTGCCGGAAGGGCCTTGCCATGTTTGATGCTGTGGGAGTCCCTGCGTTAGGGATTGTGGAAAACATGAGTTACTTTATTTGTGATGGCTGCGGTAAAAGTCACAATATTTTTCGTACGGGTGGTGGAGAACGCATTGCGAAATCCTTGGGCGTTCCTTTACTAGGCAAGGTCCCTCTGGAGCCTGGTGTCGCTGATTGTGGTGATTTGGGAACCCCTGTGGTTTTGCGTTACCCCAATAGTGAATCGGCTCGTGTCTTTGTCGACATTGCTGAAAAAGTGGTTCGTTCACTTTCGATTTTGGTGGAATCCGAGGGCTCCGTTCTCCGTAATTTCAATTGGCGTTGGGAAGATCTCCCCGAGATTTCTGTGGAGGCAAAATGATTCAGCCTGTGAAAATTTTCAAAACGCCTGAAGGTCAATTGGGTTTTGAATGGAACGAGGGCTCCCGCTCGCTTTTTTCCCTGCACGCATTGCGTTGCGCTTGCCCCTGCGCGCTCTGTGTGGATGAACATTCCGGGGATCGCCTTTTGGACCCGAAAACGGTGCCCGGGGATATTCAGATCGAGAGTTTGCAATCGGTAGGGCGTTATGCGGTGGGAATTCTCTGGTCCGATGGTCATCGCACCGGGATTTACCCTTATGATCTCTTGAACCGTTTGACGGAAACGCAGTAAAAAACAATATTTAACCCACTTTTGCAAATCAATCGGAGCGTGTGATGTCGATTGGTTTTGCTCAGAATTAAAAATGGCGTGGTTATCCTAGGCATGTGTTTATATGAGCGACTTTAACGAATCTCTATACTTCCGCGATCTGAATCGGTACCCCACCCTGACCCCTCAGGAAGAGACCGTACTTATTTCAATAGTCAAGACGGGTGAATCTCCTGAGATTCGCAAGTCCGCGTTGCAACATCTCATTCGTGGCAATTTGCGTTTTGTGGTGAGTGTGGCTCGCAAGTACCAAGGTCGAGGCCTCTCCCTTTTGGATTTGATCAATGAAGGAAACTTGGGTCTGTTCAAAGCGGCGAAACGCTTCGATATGGAAAAGGATGTCAAGTTCATTTCTTATGCGGTTTGGTGGATTCGTCAGTCTATTCAAAAAGCTCTTTTTGAACAGGTGGGCTCGGTTCGGATTCCGCCGAACAAACTCGCATTGGTCAATCGATTCAAACGCGCTCTTGTGGCCAATGGAGGCGATTACGAACGCACCATTTCCATGCCGGAGTTTGTAGACTCCGAACGGGATATTGTGGAAGTCATGGAAAAGATCGTGGACATTTCGTTGGATGCTCCGATTGGCGATGACGCGGGTTCGGGTGATTCCGTGAGCACCTTGATGGATGTACTGGGTTCCGATGGGAACCAGGAAGATGAACTGGAAAAGCAGGAACGCAAAAAATTAATCAAAGATACGTTGTCCGCGCTTCCGGAACGCGAAGAAGAAATCCTTCGGATGTTTTACGGTTTGGATACGGTTGAGGATACCACCCTCAAAGATATTGGCGAAGACTTGAAACTCAGTCGTGAACGCGTCCGTCAAATCAAAAATAAAACATTGCGTAAGTTGCAGAAAAGCAAGGAAAATAAGGAAAAGCTTGCGGACTTTTTGGGGGGGTAATGCGCATTAGTCCTCGACAAGCGCGTAAGGCTGCCTATTTTTTCCTGACACTCATTTGCGGTGCCCTCATTGCGATTCTCTCTTATACTGCTTATGATCGCTTTGGGCCGACGAAAATCGTTGTGGATAATGTCCCTTTTGGCTTGCCCACAGGGAGCACCATTCTTGAAGGGGATGTTCCTAACAAAATGGACGGCTTCGATAGAATGCCTTCCACCACGCAACAAGAACTACGCCGCGCGATGGATCTAGCGGTGAATGGCTATGATAAAGAAGCCTTAGAAACTTTTGAAGCGATTGCCTTACAATATCCCAATGTGTTTTTGGCACAGTGGGGGGCGATGAATGCTCTGTTTGATTCGGATTCTCTTAACGCAGCACAAGAATCGCGTCTAGATGTTTTAGTGAAGAATCTCAAGAAGAATTACCCTGGAAGTGTCGTTGATTATTACGTCGATAGTCGCCTCGCGGAACGTGAGGGGAGTGACGCTGCGGCCCTAGAACTGGCGCGGTTGGCGAGTGAAAAAGCACCTTCTATGTTAGACGTTCGTTTCTTGTATGCGCGCCTCCTTTTTGCGGCAAAACATTATTCTCAGGCCGCAGATGAAATCCGCGCTTCCATCAGTCTTTCTCATGGAAATAGGGTGTCCCCCTATCGATTGCTCGCCTGGCTTTATCACGATGAAGGCTCTCTAGATAGCGCCGCGTTGGTCGTGGAGTATGCTCTCCCTAAATTCCCTGCAGACGAAGATTTGCTCCGTTTGCAAGGTTACCTTGCAGAATACAAAGGACAATTTGATGATGCCGAACGCATTTATCGTCGCATCTTAGCACTTTGCCCGGGTTCCAAAAAAGCCAATGAAGCCTTGCTGAGCTTGGGGGAAAAATCTCCTCCAGGAAGCGGCAATTCTACCACACGTTTGACTCCGCATGATCGCGCGACCGTTGCTTGCGAAATTCTGGAACCCTTGGTGAATGCTTACCCCGATAACTTGCCCTTGCGCGAAGCTTTGGGTCAAGCCTATTTGAAGGGGCGCGACTTTGACCAAGCGCGAAATCAGTTTATGGAAATCCAATCCCGCGATCCAGAATACCCAGATATTCAATTGCGATTACAAGAAGCCGTTGCGACCCATTCGCCAGAAGTGCAAGACGGACTCCTTGCCGAAGATTTGAACCGTGCCGTAGACAGTCTACGCACCATGCCGAGTACTTCTCATGATTTTGAAACGAGCCTAGGACATTATCTTGTAAAATATGGTGCCACTCCCCAAGCGTTCTTTGCAAAATATTCCATTGCGAATTTTAAACAGATTGCTCCCAACGTATGGCAAGAAACATTTTATGAACCGCCCTACTTCCATCAGTACACAGTTCTCTTTAATGATAAACAACGCTTTTTTGGTGTCCATGTTTTGATCTTGGATTCCAATGTAGTCGATAATCCTCAAGGTCGGACGCCCGAAGTTTATAGTCATTTTCTCCAGCAAAATTCGCGCCTTTCTGGTGTCGGTAGTGCGACTGGCGAGACCGATTGTGGGGGCGTGATTATGGATGGGGCGGTTTGGGACACTCGGGATAACTTTGAAATTCTTGCTCATATCATTGGAAAGCCCTCCGAAGTGCGCATGGTTCGCTTAGATCGTTCGGTAATCCCGGATGGCGCTAAGCTGTGTGATTATTTGACCTACCTCAATAAGTATTAGTGAATCCCTCTTTTTGTATTTTCACTCTATGCATTTTCGCGTTTCCTCACTTTTTTTTGCATTAACAGGCCTCGTTGGTTTGGGGTTGTTTCAGGGGTGTACTTGCTGTGCCTACCTGAATCACATGTTTAATGCAGAACGAGCCTATGAAGAAGCGGGAGAAATGCGCGAGGCTCGATTGGACAGTCTCCCGGCAGATTCTCAATCGGTCGCTAAAGGGGAAGAAGCGAAGAAATATGACCGCGTCATTGAAAAAGGTTCGCGCGTTTTGGAACGCTTCCCAGAGAATGAACGTCAAACAGCGAAAGCGGTTTTCCTCATTGGCGAATCGTTCCGCTACAAAGGGGAATGGGCGAAGGCGATCACTAAATACGATGAATTTGAACGCTATTTTTCGGACCATGATTCGATGCCGACTGTGGAGTATCAGCGCGCCTACTGCCTTTATAAAAACGGGGAATACAACATCAGCCGCTTCGCCTTAGAGCCCGTTTTGAAACCGGATCACCCGTATTACCACGAAGGCTTGAATTTGCTCTCCTTGCTTGAAGAACAAGCCGATTTTCCAGACCAAGCCATTGCCGCTCTTGAAGCCATGCTCGCGGATACCAATGGGACTCCTTACATGCGGGGCAAAGCTCATTTGCGTTTGGCGGATCTTTATTTCAAAATGGAAAACTGGCCCAAAGCGCGGGAACATTATAAGGCAAAAGAGATTAAAGAACTCATTACAAGAGACCGCTATGCTGCAGATTCTCATGCCGCAGAGTGTGAAGTGAACCAAGAACATTATGTATTGGCCGCGGAAGAGTATAAAACCATGGCCGATAACAAAGACTATGAAGATCACCTCGCCGATATTTTAGTGCGCCGAGGGGAGTTACTATTGCTTGCTCAAAATTGGACAGATGGGGAAAAACTGCTTCAAAAAGTGGTAAGGGATTACCCCAAGTCCGAATCCAGTGCGCGTGGCTATTATGACTTAGGTGATTTTTCGCAAACAGAACAACGCCTGTACGAAAAAGCCTTGGCTCGCTATGACAGCAGTTTTATTTCCAAACCCTCCAGTTCTTGGGGCCGCAACAGTCGTGATCGTCGCGATGCGTTAAAACGGTTGATGCTTCTACAGCAAGCAAATGGAACGGCCACAGACACTTCGGCAGTGGGGAAAAAGAAATTTTTTGATACCGAATTTCAAATCGCCGAATTATTCTTGTTCAAACTTTCGGAATTGGATAGCTCTCTCAAACGTCTAGATATCATTATTACGGAATCTCCAGATACGAGCATTGTCATGCGTGCCACCTATGCGCGGGCATTTATCTATGACGAATTTAAGCAAGACCCGGATAAGTCTGAGGCTCTCTATAAAGAAATTATTGCGAAGTATCCTAATTCGGAATACGCGAAGCAATCCCAAGTGAATTTAGGGATGCGCATCACGGTGAAAACTCGGGAAGATTTGGCTCACGAACGCTTCTTAAAAGCGGAGAGCTTGTGGATTGGAGCTCAGGCGATTCCTTTAGAGCAAATGAACGCTGTAGATTCTTCTTATGCGAAGGCCCTAGTGGCATACGATAGTGTTTTCAAAGAATTCCCAGACACTCGTTCAGGAGTCCAAGCCTTATTCATGAAAGCGACGATATTTGAATTGGACCCTGCGGGAAGAGATAGCGCCTTGTACACTTACAAGGAGTTGCGCACGAAATATGGAAATACTCCGTGGGGCAAAGCGGCTGACTTGCGTATGCAAACGAGGCTTACGATTACGGATGACGATCTCAATCACATGCGGAAACGCGTGGAACAAAATAATGAATATGTGGCCAAACTTTCGAAGCAGTATGAGGAAAGTTTTCAAAAGCCAAAAGACCCCAACAAGCCTGATATCAAAGCGAATGAAGATGAAGTTCTTGAAAATAGTTACAACAGCATGTACGATTTTCAGTAATTCTCAAAATGACAAAAATTGACATTTCTCTGTTTTATATTTGCTCACATGAGCATTAACAATATTAAAGCAGTCGAAAATGGGCTTTCCCTCCCCTCTGAGGTTCTTTTCTACAACAGACACGGCGCGGATTCTGGATTTTCCGTGTTTCGTCACCGAATAGAAGCGGCGATGCATGAATGGGGGCAAAGCTTTGCTTTAGACTTAGAAGAAGAAACCCTTTATCGTTATTATCGCAATGGAGAAAGTGAAAATTATGTGCTTGCGGCTTTTGGCTGTGAAACCTTGAATTAAAGCTTATCGCCAAACGTTCAAAAAAGATTGTTCACATGAAGACTGAATCGTCAGGGTTTTTGTAGCAATAAAGGGCACTAAACACTCGCAAGGCAATGTTTTTGCAAGAGCTCAAAGAGATAAAAAAGGAATTATATACTTAAAATCGCAAACTAAGAACCAACAGCCTCTAAGACTTTTGGCATTCGTTATTCCCCCCCCCATTTTCCAAATTTGCGCACTAAAATGTAGACGTCCAAAAAAAGGACCCTTTGCGGGTCCTTACTTAAACGGGTGTAATCTTGTTTTTCTCTAGGGGATTCTTTTAAGGATTCTTAACTCGGATAATCTGTTTACTCGCCCCAGCTTTCGCTTGGACCAAATAAAGTCCTGAAGGGAGTGCAGAGAGATCGATGTTCTTTGTTGTCGTTTGAGCCACTCGATTTCCCATAAGATCAAACACTTGGAATGTGGCATTTTTGTTCACCGCCCAAAGAATCGTTTGGCCAGCGCGTAAGGAAATCGTGGTGTTATAGGTAAATTTGGGGCCAGCGGCGATGGCTAATTTTCCACCGACGAGAGAAATATTGGAAATGACAATCGATTCCCAACGAGATCCTGCCGCCGTTATTGTGAGAACCGCGTCTTCGTTGGAAGAGGCTGTGAATGTGCAGGTGATTGTTTTTGCCGTTTCGCTCACGGACACCGATTCACTACAATAAGAGTTCAGTGAAATGGTAACACCATCCATGGTGGCGTTTGTATTGAGCGCTATATCCATGGTAAGCGTGTAGGTTGTATTTGCCTCCAAGGTGCCCAAAACTTTAGTCACAAGACGATCGCTAGACCAGTCCGTAGATTGACCAATGGTAACACCCGCATCGGTGGCATCTGCAAGCTGAACATTTCCAGACCAATAAGTGGTCACGCTGACCGAAGAAGACGAAGTCACCGAGGACGATGAGGTGACAGAAGAGGAGGAAACCACTGATGACGATGACGTCACGGAGGAAGAAGAGGCGACCGAAGAAGAAGAAGCCACCGATGATGATGATTTTATAGAGGAAGAAGAGGCCACTGACGAGGATGAAACGACGGAGGAAGAGGAGGGCGTTGTGCCACAGGCAATGGTGATGTTGTTGCTACTTGCAAAAGAAGTAAAATCACTCCCCGGGTCCTGAACAGTGAGCCCGATTACGCCATCACTAATACGGGAATTGAGATTGCCTGTGCTTAACCAGTCGCCATAATCGCTACTGGTAGAACCGCCGACGCCATAGCCATCGTCTGCGATGATCTTTTTTCCACCCATGGCAGCACTTGCAGAAGCCCATGTGACTGTGTTGTTGGCATCGCTGCGGATTAAACTGGCGTTACCCTGAG
>DBTP01000039.1 GCA_002307115.1 Fibrobacter sp. UBA1313
ATCATGAGAAGCAATGTAATTTTATTGTCAGTTATTCTGGGAGTTATTTTCGCTGGTTGTGGCGCGAATGATTCTGAGACCAATGAATATTCTAAGTGGACCTTTTCCGGCTATGTGGTAGACGGAGTTGGGAATCAAGGGCTGTCCGGTGCCGAAATAGCGTACCTGGATGATGAAGGGAAAACTCAAACGGTCGTCACTGACAGCGCGGGCGCTTTTTACATTGCGGATATCGCCTATGGGACGCGCTCTTTTACCTTTTCTTATTTCGAAGTCATCACTTCGGGGAAAACTCAGGATACCGTTTATTATGGGCAGCGTATTCTGAGTGCGGGCTCGACCACCGAATCTTCTGCCATGGAAGGCGTTGTCGCCAATGGTTCGCGCATCGTGAAGCTTTTTCCCTTGAATGCGGATCTCAAAGGCGATCTTTACCTGATTGTCGATGATTCCGGTATTAAAGTCCCTGCGGAAAGTGTAGAGGTCAGCCTCCGCTATCTGGATACGACGTTTGTGAATGGCAATCCGGAAAGTTTCCTTGCGGTGACGGATTCGTTGGGTCGTTTCTCGTTTGCGAATTTGCCAGCGGATTCCAACTGGGTGATTTCTTTTGCAGTCAAAAAGTTTGGGAACTTGCGTTATATGGCGGATTCGTATGAATTACCATTGCTTCTTTCAGAACAGTCGCTGGATATTGGCCGCACGTTTATGAATGTCGATACTTTGGTGGAAGCAGAATCTTTTGTAGTGGCTTCTAATGTTCTGGATGCCGATGGTTTGGGGTTGAAAAATATTTCCCCAGTGACGGAACCCTATTTTGTGATGGCAAAGGCTTTGGACGCCACAAACCTCAGCGTTTCTCTGACTTATAAAGATACGACATTTCTTGTCACACCTGCGATCAGCGGTGACACATTGTTCCTTAGACATGATCTGAATTTGCCCGCCGAAAGAATTTTTAGTGTCGATATTTATGGCTATACCAAAAAGACCCGTGAACGGATTCATGTTTTATTAGATAGCACGGCTTCTTTTAAAACCGGAAAGGGACTTTATGCAATCGCTTCGAATACATGGACGACATCCGGCAAGTATCAGGCGTCATTTGCTTTGTATGATACAATTTGGGTCCGTTTCTCGGAACCCTTAGATTCCTCCATTGGGCTAGTGCAATGGGCGGAAGCTTCGGATGCCGATGCGACTTTATACGGCGCCGGTGTTTCCAAAAATGCGGAAATTTGGATTCACAAGGATACTCTTTTCGTGCGCCCGGATCAAAGGGTGGATGTCGTTTCTGGGGATACGATCGGTTTCAATGTGACTGTGGTTTCTACGAGTGGCTTGGTGGCTACCAATGTGAAAGTTTATTCCAAATTTGCACCGGAGTCCTTTAGTGTTGAGTGGACCAATACGCTAGATCTTCAAGGCGAAATGCGTGAGGATTTGAAAACTCAGGATACGATTTACATTGTTTCGAGCGCACCTCTCGATTCTATTGTGGGATTCAGTGTTTTGGATACATCCACAACGCTTCCGACAGGAATTCAGAGAAAGGATCTTTCTCTCCGTGGCGATACGATTGTTTTTGTTCCCAGTGTCAGTCTGACTCCTAATGTGCTTTATGGTTTGGATTTTGATGTCAGAACTTCGGATGGCAGGGTCGTTTATAATGTTCTTGGCGTTCAGTGGCAAACGGCGTATCAGGTGAACGTTATTTCGGTGGACAATCGCAAAAATGGTACGTATCGCGTTTTCAAATCGGTGGGGGATAGCTTGGTGGTGTCTTTCTCAGAAGCTATTGACACCAGTGCTTCGAGCACGGTCCCTTTCCATGTGAACATGAACGACGTCAATGGAAATAAAATTCAGACGACGGTGCAGTGGAATAAATCCCGTACGGTGGCGACTCTCAAGAATGTGACACCGCTTCCGACTGCAAATTTTGGCGCGGCTCCAGGCAATTCTCTTGCCACATCTGCGCTCGCGGTCTCTTCGGTGACGTTCGATCTTAAAACCGCTCGGGGAGAAATTGCCCAAAAACTGACATTGAGTTCAGAGGCGATTTTCCTTTATACGGAGGTCGGACTCTGCCCTGTGAATACGAATATCGTCAAGAATCATTCAAATCTTTATGAGGTTGTTTCTACAGAGACTCCGCGCGATGATTTTCCCATAGATACGACATTGATCGTTACCTTTAATCGTGCATTAGATACGACCTACATGAAAACGCGGACTTTAACGGATTTTGTGGTACTGGAAAATGATTCCGGTGACACGGTCACCGCGACTCTCAAGTTCTCGCTGGATGCAAAGAGTATTATTCTGAAACCTAGTACTGCACTGGTGTCTGGAGATGAATATTGGCTCCGGCTTAGGGATCTTCCTGCGTCTGGAATCCGTGATGCGGTAGCCATTGATGAACTGGGCGGTACTTATTCTGGGACGAGTTCCTCTTCTTACTATTTCCTTAAAGAAGGATTCACGGCTCAATAATGGATTTGCGTTTCTTTTTGGGTGCTTCATTCCTTGCTTTTTTTGTGTCATTTGCCGGGGCGCGTGCTTTTGATGGTGTCACGGAGCCTATCGCTCAGGCGGTTATTGGCATGACGGTTCCCGGTCGCGTGGATTCCATTATGGTTGCTGAAGGCGCTTTTGTCAGAAAAGGCATGGTTATTTTGACGCTGAACAAAGAGGAAGAACAAATTCAGGTTCAGATGACGCATCTAATTGCAGAGAATCAGGCCGATCTTGTTTCTGCCCAAGCAAAAATGGACACATACAAAAAAGATTACCTCGCTACGAAAAAATTGTTCGAAACCTCAAATTCTGTGAGCGAAGAAGAAGTTTGGAAAAAAGAGCTGGATTATAAACTTGCCAAGGCGGAATTTGAAAAAATTCAGATGACCGAAGAAAAGGAAAAACTGGAATACCAGATGGCTTTGGTACAGCTTGAAAAACGGATTCTTCGTGCTCCTTTTGATGGAGAGATTGTTAAGATTACAAAAAATAAATCGGAAAGCATTGAAGCCTTAGAGCCCCTAGTTGAAATTGCGGATGTCCGTTTCTGTCGCATGACCAGTTATATTTATGCCCCGGAAGCGCGTTCCCTAAAAACGGGAGCAACGGTGAATCTACAGTTGGATGGCGCTAAAACGTCTCGCTACAAAAAAGGACGCGTCGAATTTATTTCTCCCCTAGTGGATAAATCGAGTCTTTTGCGCACTGTGAAAATCATCTTTGACAATACTGATGGTGCTATTGAACCGGGCGTTACCGGAAAAGTGCGCCTCAAGTAGAGAGCTTACTCCGTCGCTACCAAATCGCCTCTGAGGTAGATTTCATTATCCTTCCAGAGTTCCAGTTTGTTGCGTAACAGTAAAGTGCCCAAGGCTTGCTCCAGTTGAATCTGGATAATGTGTGTTAAGCGAACTACTTCAATTTCCTTTTTCTGCGCCTCACGCAGATCTTCTTCCATGTCGAAAATGACGTGATAATTACTTTTTCCCATATTGAGCTTTTTCATCTCTTCGACAAGCTCTTGCTCATGATATTCTACCGCCGTATGTTCGTAGCTAGTTTGTTCGATAATTTCCACGGCCCGTTGTCTTAAAATTAAATTGTCTTCAATAAGTTTATTCACAATAAGCCCTAGGCGCACTTGAGCCGAGCGCACGTTGGCCTCTTCAGCAACGGCGAGGTGCCTTTCTTTAAGGTTTGCAAATAAAGGGACTTCAATCTCGAATCCCCCAGAGAGAACGTGGTCCCGGCGGGATTCTGAACGGAATCTCGCTACTGCGGCATCGGCATTATCGTCGCGGGAGCGGATGCCGTACGCACCGACAAGATTAAATACGGGTAGAATTTCGCTTTTGTGATAATCGACTATATGTTGTCTGCGTTCGAGTTCCGCTTTTTGTTGGAGGTATTCCGGGTGAATTTTTTGAAGCGTATCTATCAGAGCAACGGAATCCGGGCGCCAAATGGAATCAATGGCAAGAGATGGTTTTACCGTGAGAAATTTGTCACTTTTCAGAAGTTCTGGAGCGCAAAGGAGGAGTAGCAGTTTACTGCGGGCATCGCGTGCGGCACCTAGGGCTTCGAGTTGTCTCGATTGACGTACCGAGAGTTCCGCGATGGCTTTGCGGAGATCAATTGCGGAAAGCTTCCCTTGTTGTAATCTTTTTTGACCGTCAACAAAAATAGACTTTGCGACATTCACCGATTCTGTTTCAAAGTGCAGTACTTGTAGGGCGTAATAATAGTCCCAGTAGGCGGTGGAAAGTTTTTCGATGATTTCTGTGAGGGTTTTCCGATATTGGTGAAATGCGCTCATTTCTTCTTGGTGTGCCTGCTGCACGTTGTTGAGCGGTGCCCAATACCAAAATCCCCGAAGAATGGGCTGCTTGAGTTCTGCGCCAAAGTAGATTTCTGAGGTGTAATCGCTGTGCTGGTAGGTCACCTGGTTGAATCCGACATTGTACTCGGTCCCCGTGGGGAGTTTCCCTTCAACGCCTAATTTGTATTCATCTTTGGTTTCTGCAAAACGCGCCCCCGGTCTTTCCCCTTCTTCTTTGTTGAGACGTCCCACAAGTCGCGGCTCAAAATCACCGTAAGCGGCGGTGGCCATTTCGCTCCGCGATATCCATTCATATTTGGCTTCCTGAATATCGGGGTTGTAGCGAACCAAAAGTGTCATGGCCTCTTCAAGGCTCAACACTAAGGAATCTTGGGTGCGGTTTGCCATTGTGTCGAGAGGAGGTGCGCTTGCTTTCACTTCGCGGGCGAGGCTTTTTTCTGCCGATTCAAAATCAATCTTTTCCTCAGATGCAGGCGTGGACTGTGGGGCGAAAAGTACGGGTGCCACGTTTGTATCTTGCATAATAACGA
>DBTP01000168.1 GCA_002307115.1 Fibrobacter sp. UBA1313
ACATTGATGCTTTTTGGCCGCGTTCATGGAACTCTTGATTCAATTTCTGCTGGCGGAAGGATTGTGGCTCAAGGGCTTAACCATTTTGTGACGGTTGGGTCTAATGGATCCTATGCTTTAGACTCACTCCCTTCTGGGCCTTCTTCTCTTGTATTTGTCCCGCAACAGTCAGAACCTTTACAATATGGGTATCTGAATGTTTCCGCAGGTGTTTTGGTTACCGCTCCTACCGATATTTTTGCACCAGAGGACAATGGTTTACTGTTAGAAAATTTTGAAGATGGAGACTCCCAACATCGTTTTGGCCCGTATGTAGGGGGTGGCTGGTGGTTTATTTCGAATCATCCTGACGTAATGGTTACCTTCGATTCTACCGCCAATACATCATTTCCCATAGTGGATACTGATCATTCGAAGGCCCTTCATTTTTATGTCAATGTGCCGACTTCGATTTCTTCCCCATGGGCGACTTGTGGTGTACAAGTGGGAGAAAATTATGGAAGTTATGATTTTACGGACGTAGACTCCATCGCTTTCCGAGCTCGGGGCACCGGGTCTTTATTCTTAGAACTGCTTGGCCGCGAAACGGATGCTCTAGAGGCTTCAGATACCACGGGTGCTATTCCGCAAGTTTCATTAACACTGGATACCACTTGGACCCGTTACTCAGTTTCTGTAAACGCCATGCATGGCAAAGAAAAACAAATTGCGAATGTGCGGGTCATTGCTTGGGTCTTTACTCAATCGGCAGAACTTTGGCTTGATGATGTCGAACTTATCGGCATTACCAAAGAAGAACTCTGGAAATAATTCTCAGAGAATTCCGAAAACGACTTCTTCGGAATAGCGCACTTTTGCGGCACTCGCATAGGCATCCTCCGGAGAACGTTTCCCCATAGCACAAGCGACAACAGAACGGTACCCTTTTTCGGGAAGTCCTAAAAAAGAGTCCACAGCATTGTGGTTAAATCCTTCTATAGGACAAGCATCCAGTTGTAATAAAGCGGCACTTTGGAGGAGAGAGCCTAAGGCAATGTAAATCTGTTTCTCCATCCATGTTCCTTGTTCGGAACTTTCAATATTATGAATAAGTCCAGAGAGCATTTGACGATAGGCAACGAGCGTTGATTTTGGCTGGTTGCGGATTTTAGACACACTGGTCACAAATTGATCAATTAGGTCTTCTGTGATTTTTTCAGGGCGGCAAAATAAAAATAGTTCACTAGCCTCCATAAATTGGGGCTGGTTGTGAGCCGCTTCTGTCATCTTTTTTCGAAATTCTGGAGTGCGAATAAGAAATACTTTCCACAATTGTAAACCAAAAGCACTAGGGGCGAGGCGAATAGACTCTTTTAATAGATGTAGATTCTCTTGCGAAATTGAAAAAGAGGGGTCAAACCGTTTTGTTGCATAACGAGATTGCAAAGCATGAATGAGAGTATCGGAAATAGTTTCCACTGGGAACTCCTTTGTGAGAATACACAAGAAAATTACAAAAATAAGAAGGCTTGTGCTTTTCTATATATGCTTGCGGAGTTTATAGATGAAAAATGCTTATGTGGAAATGCGAAAGGTAGTTATGCGTCGCGCTTTGGACAGCCAGAATACGATTTTTTCTGATGGACAAAATGTCACTTGTCGCGGAGATTATGTGCGTTATTTTAAACAAGGATTTTTATCTCAAGATCATTTGTTAGAAATTATAAAGCACTTGTGGGCAATCGCGATGGGCGGTGGCTTTGCACAGAACATTTTGACAAAGCCCCTTTTTATGTGAGTGTCTTTGTATGAATGAATTCCAAGAACTATCATTTTCAAAATGTGTGGAATCAAATCAAGAAGGGGTTCACCCGGATTTGGAAGAGGCCGTTTTAAAATATTTGAAATTACCTTTTTTGCGTCCGGTAGCAGCCCACACTCAAATGGCTTTTGAAGAGGCCAATGGCTTTATTAGCCTGTTTTCAAAACCGGTCATTTTGGATTCTGGCTGTGGAACTGGTGAAAGTACAAGGGTGCTTGCACACAAATTTCCAGAGAATCCCGTGATTGGACTAGATAAATCGTTGCAACGACTCTCCAAAAGTGAATTATCACAATTTCCTCCCAATGCAAAGCTACTCCGGGCTGAACTTTTGGACTTCTGGAAACTTGTCTTGGAAGCGCATTGGAATGTGGCTTATCATGCGCTCTACTACCCAAATCCTTGGCCTAAAAAAGCTCAATTAGGGCGTCGTTTTCATGCGCACCCTATTTTCCCCACATTACTCAAACTTTGTCCCAATTTGGAATTACGTACCAATTGGGAAATCTATGCTAGGGAATTTGAACATGCCGCATCACTTGCCATGCCTAGGCTAGGGATTCCTATGAAACCCCAGTTAGAATCGTGGGCACCCAGTGTCCCAGAGACCGCCTTTGAAAGGAAGTACTTGGCGAGTGGACATTTATTATGGCGGGTAATCTTTCTATCTTTAAGCTTGTGAAATAACACCTTTTGAGGTTCTCATGACATTTGAAGAAATGGTTGCGCTCGCGAATCTACGGAAAAAAGAAATGCCTGAAGGAAAGGGCACTACAGAGTTATTCAAAAAGGGCTCTCATGCTATTGGCAAAAAGCTGGTAGAAGAAGCTGCGGAATCCTGGATGGCGGCTCGTTACGAAACTCGTGATGATCAGGCACTGGAACTTTCTCAAGTGCTTTATTATGTGGCTGTAATGATGGCTGAAAAAGGGTTGACTTTGGAAGAGGTGTATAAAAAATTATGATTAAAGTCGCTCTCCCCAATAAAGGAATGCTTTTTGAGCCCACTCAGGATTTGCTGAAGGCCTGTGGTTATAGTGCTTCAAAGCCGTATAAAACGCTGACCTCGGTGGATACGAAAAATGGAATTGAGTTTTTCTTTCTTCGCCCGAGCGATATTCCCATGTATGTGGGGAAAGGCATTATTGATGCGGGTATCACGGGTATTGATTTCAATGCAGAAGCTTGCAGCCCAGCAGTCAAAGTGCTTGATTTGCCTTATGGGGGCTCCAAACTTTGCGCTGCGGTTCCTAACGATAGTTCGGTGACTTGCCTTGAAGACTTGCGCAATAGTCGTATTGCTACGAGTTTTCCGAGCATTGTAAGTCATTATTATAAGAAAGAAGACATGAAGCTTGTGGTGCTGGAAGGCGCCGTTGAAATCTCCGTAAGCTTAGGGGTTTCGGATGCTGTGGTGGATGTTGTAGAAACGGGCACCACATTGAAACAAGCAGGTCTTCGTATTTTAGGGGAACCTCTTTTCCGTAGCAATGCCGCTTTATTCTGCCACCCCGACAAACAGTATTTGAACGAGGTCCATACTCTTATTCGTCGCATTGAAGGCAAGCTGGTTGCTCAAGCTTACATGATGATTGAATATGATGTCTCAGAAGCCCTTTTGAGCACCGCTTGCGAACTGACCCCCGGGTTGGATGCCCCTACGGTCTCAAAGCTACACGGCAAAGATTGGTATGCCGTGAAAGCGATGGTTCGCGAGGAAGATGCAAACCAAATTATGGATCGCCTTTGGGATGCCGGTTGTCGGAGTATTCTCTTGTTTGCGATTAAATCTGCCCGAATCTAAATTTTGCTTTTGGACGTTTTCTCATGTGTCCTGTTGAATTTCCTACCTATCTTGCTCGCCAACCGATATTAGATCGGGATGGTAAAATATTTGCTTATGAACTCTTGTTCCGGGATTCCCCTTCCAATGATTTCGCGGTAATTCAAAATGGGGTCCAGGCAACGGCGCAGGTGCTTGAGAATGTTCTTAACAATATGGGACTTGCGAAACTTGTTGGGAATCATAAGGCTTTTATCAATTGTAGCCGCGAAATGCTTTTGGATAATATTTTCGGGCCTTTGGATTCTAAACGGTTCATTTTGGAAATCCTGGAAGATGTGAATCCAGATGCGGTTGTCGTCAAAGCGGTTAAAAACTACCATCATCAAGGTTTTCAACTTGCATTGGATGACGTGATTTTTACCCCTGAAAATATTAAACGTTTAGAACCATTTTTCCCCTATGTAAAATTTGCCAAACTCGATCTAGTGGGGAATACTCCTGAAGCTCGAGCGCTTGCCGTTCCCTTTTTTAGAGAACTAGGCATCGCTCTTTTGGCAGAAAAAGTGGAAACGGAAGCGGACTTTAAAAGTTGTCTTAAAGAAGGTTACGATTTTTTTCAAGGATTCTTTTTTGCGAAGCCACAGTTGGTAACGGGCCATAAGGTGGACTCGAATGCCGCAGCGATTCTTCGTATACTCCAAATGTTGCGTGGGGAACCCACCTTGGATGTGATTGAAGCGGCCTTTGAAAAGCAACCAGAAATTGAACACAACTTGATCAAGTATATCAATGCTTCCGCAGTAGAACGTCACACGGCAATTGATAATGTGCGTGATGCTATTAGTTGGATCGGTATTTATCATTTGCAAGAATGGTTGATGCTCATGCTTTATGCGCGTCCAGAAATGGGGGAAAATCCTCAGTCTTCTCCTTTATTCCAAAATGTATCGCAGCGGGCAAAATTTTTGGAAAATTTGGCACAATCTATTGATCCTCAGGGGAATCTTCCCGCGAAGGCTTTTATTTTGGGAATTATGAGTCGCATGGATGCTCTCGTGAAGGCTCCGCTGCAAACCATTCTTCCCGAATTTTCTGTCGATCCCGATATTTGCGATGCGTTGTTGCATAAAAAGGGTCGTCTTGGCTTACTGCTTCGCCTTGCTGACGCCATTGAGTTAGATCAACAAAAAGAAATTCGCTTGTGTACTCAGCAGCTTTCCTTATCGCCGGAAATGCTCTCGCAAAGTCTGAACGCGGCGTATGTGTGGGCGGCCCATGGTTGAACCACAAAGCCTCGAAAAATTGATTTCTGAATTTGCGAGCCTTCCTGGTATTGGGCATAAGACGGCACGGCGCCTTGCTTACCATATGCTTTCACGCTCTCGCGAACGTGTGGTTTCGCTTTCTGAAAGTTTGCTTGCTGCGGCGGAAAAAGTAAAGCCTTGTAGTGTTTGCCATGTGTACACAGAAGTGGATCCCTGCCCCCTTTGTTCTTCTCGGGCAGGGGCCAAAATTATTTGTGTTGTGGAAAAATCCTCAGATATTTTGCCGTTTGAAAACGCAGGCATTTACAAAGGACTTTATCATGTGCTGGGAGGAGTACTTTCTCCTCTTGATGGTGTTGGCCCTGAAGCGCTTTATATTCCGCAATTAGTGGATCGTGTGCGGAAGGAAAACATCAGTGAAGTGATTCTTGCTTTGGGCTCCAGTCCAGAAGCGGATAGCACGGCACTGTTGATTGATTGCCTATTAGAGGATACAAATGTTACGCGTACCCGTCTTGCGAGGGGAATCCCCATGGGTAGCGATTTAGAATTCATCGATGAAATCACTATGCTTCGCGCTTTTGAATCAAGGGTAGCTTTATGAGACAAGAACGGGTTGTGGGTGGGGTTACTGTTTTTTCTGCGGAGTTCGTGAAAAGCTCTGTGGATCTCAAAGATTTGCCTGAGGAACGTTTGCCGCAGGTGGCGTTTTTAGGGCGTTCTAATGTAGGCAAATCTTCTTTGCTCAATGCGTTGATGGGCGAAAAGGCTCTTGTCAAGGTGAGTGGTTCTCCGGGAAAAACACGCGAATTGAACTTCTTTAAAATTAATGATGCCTTTTATTTTGTGGATCTTCCAGGAGTGGGCTATGCTAAGGTGAGTATCACTAAACGGGATGCCATGGCAGAATCCATTCGAAATTATGTCGAAAAAAGTGAAGATTTAAAGGGTATTATCTATTTGGTGGATATTCGACATGGGGGTCATGACATTGATGTTGAAACAGTCAATTCCCTGCGCGAAACGGGTTGCCCGATTTTGGTGGTAGCAAGTAAGAAAGATAAGGTTGGCCAGGCGGAACTCAGCAAAAATAAGAAGCTGATCCAGGAAAAGTTCGGTTTGGTGAATCCCCCTCTTGTGGTAAGCTCTGTGAAGAAAATAGGTTTGGACTCCCTTTGGGCAGAAATACTATCTTCTGTAGCTGGAACCCATGCAAAATGAAGATCCTACAAAGTCTTTTACTTTTTTTGGCCGCATCTTTTGGTGGTTAGGGAGCGTTTTTCTTTCTACGACACCGGGGAAACAGACTCGGTTAGTCTTTGAAGTATTGTTCTCGATTTTTTCTAAAAGCCGCAATTTCCGTACAGATTTTCGCAATGTTATTTTGCAAATATTTTTTACAGGGGTAGAAATTTTCCCAGTTCTATTTGTGGTGGCAACCCTTTTTGGAACTGTTATCATTATTGAAGCTTTAACCGTAATGCCCAAAGTGGGTTTTTCTGATTCTTTCGGAAGTTTGATGGTGATTGTTGTGGTTCGTGAATTGGGGCCCATTCTTACCGCGTTTTTGATTGCAGGACGCAGCGGCTCCGCACTGACCGCAATGATTGGTAGCATGGAAATTAATTCTGAGGTAGATGCTCTTGCGACTATGGGTGTTAATCCTATTCGCTATTTAGTGATGCCCGCTTTGATTGGTGGAATTTTTGCTTTGCTTATCATGAATATCATTTTCAGTATTTCTGGAATTTGTGCTGGTTTCTTGACCACAAAAGCGTTGATTGCCATTGCGGGGAATGCGATCAATGTTCAAATATCGTGGCATTATCTTTCTTCATCCATTTTAACGGCTTTGACTCCCACCGATTTTGTCATGACCATTGTGAAACCAGTTGTCTTTGCCTTTATCATTGTGATTAACGCTTGCTATCAGGGCCTCACCATTCGTCGTGATGTTCGACAAGTTCCCAAGGCAACCTCTCGCTCTGTGATTTATTCGTTCCTATATATTGTTATTGCGGACGTTGTCCTTTCAGTCTTTTATATTTTTCAATACTTCAACGAAGTTTCAAAGATTATCTAGCAATGAAAGAAGCTCTGCAAATAGAAAATCTTCATTTTAGTTACCTGGAAAAATCCATCGGTTCAGGTAGTTGGGAAAGAATTCCCGAGAGCGGTTTTTTAAATCGGCTGGGACTTTCGCATATTATGCAAGATGATCTAGAAAAAGAAATTATTTCTGGACTTAATTTATCTTTGAATCGAGGCGAAACGCTTTGTATCGCAGGAGCTTCTGGTCAAGGTAAAAGTGTTTTATTGCGTCTTATTGCGGGTCTTGAACGACCGAGGGTAGGGACATTCTATTATTTTGGCGAACATTTATCCAACGAAAAGCATACCCCTTTGGAAATTGCGCAACGAGGGGTGGGAATGGTTTTTCAAAATGGAGCGTTAATTTCCAATTTGCGCGTTCGGGATAATGTTGCCATGCCCCTTCGTTATCACAAAGTCGGCGCAAACGAAGAGATAGAAGAAAAAGTGAATATGGCTCTTGACCTTATGCGAGTGCGTACGGAGGAACATCAGTTTCCTCATATGTTGAGTACGGGGATGCAAAAACGTGTAGCGATCGCTAGATCTTGGGCTATGGATCCTAAATTGCTTTTAATGGATGAACCGACGGCGGGTCTTGATAATTATAATCGCCGCAATTTGATACCGCTTATTGACAATATGCGAACCCTTTTCAAAACATCGATTATCATTGTGACCCATGATTTACTGATTGCTAAAGAATTGCATTGCAATATTTGCTTTTTGAGAGACAAAAAACTCACGGAACCCCATTCTTTTGACTATTGGCTTCATTCCGATGAGCCAATCGCCCAAGAACTATTCCGAGATTTACGCGAAACATAAATAAGAAGTTATTTTTCTACTAAACTTGCCCAAGAACCTTAATGTCTGGGTGAGTGAACTGGAGCCTGCGAGATTTGAAACCGATTCGGCAAATAAATTGGATGGAGTTATCTGGCCTTTTGGTCGGAGTTTTTTTGACTGTCGCCATATTGGTTTTTGGAGCCGTTCTCTATGCCAAGCTTTTTAGTACAGGGATCATCGGTGTAGAAGAATATCGCCTGTACAGCAATTTCGAAAAAGCGCAAGGCCTACATTCCGGGACCAAGGTTCAAATCAGTGGTGTTGAAATTGGTCATGTATCTGACGTGAAAATGGATCCTTCAGGTGCAGTGCGTATGGAATTTACCATCAAAAAAGAATTTCAGAATTGGATCACTGATAGTGCCACCATTTATGCAATTCGTGATCAGAATGTTATTTCAGAACGGGTGGTGAATGTGGACATCCGTAAAGGTGTTGGCACGGTTTTGAATGACGGCGATTATCTCCCCGCAGGTCGTGCGCAAGATATTGAAACCGTCCTTGAATCGGTGAATCAAGTATTGGAACGAGTGACGGTTCTCATTGATGCTGCTGATACATTAGTGGCTCTTGTCATGGATACAGGAACTACTGTCGGCGCCTTGCTCGGATCAAAAACCATTTACGAGAAATTAAATACTCAATTGGATCGTCTGGATAAATTCTCTTATACGGGTACGATTCTTTTGGAAGATCTCAATGTGCATCTCCCTGTTTTGCTAATGCGTTCGGATACGATTACAAGGGATCTTGCGACATTGACTTCGGGAATTCAGAATGTTCCAGGGAAACTAGATCGGATGTTTTCTTCCATTGATACCGTTGTAAATCACATGGATGGTGTGGTGGATAGTGTAAATGTGATGACTCAGACTATTAGCGGATTTATTCAAAGCGGCGAAGCAACGCTTGAAGATGCCGATGACCTCATGAAGGGCCTTTCGAGTATGTGGATCATTCGCCGTTCCATGCCCCAAAAAGATTCGATCCCCTTTGTGGCGGAGGAATCATGGTGATGATGCGGCGAGTATTACTCATCGCTGTAACTTTTTTTGTTCTGGCGACATTTGCTTCGGAATCAGAAGTGGTTGCTTTTCGTGCCACGAGTTATCTTCAAAATGGAAAATTTGTGAAGAGTTACGCTCTTTTTGAGCGGGCACTTCTGGCGAGTCGCAAAGAATCTGATATACAGGCGGAAGGACGAATTCTCATCGCCATGGCACAAATTCGCATCCAAAGTTTGGAATATGAGTTTGCAAGCCAATTGGTTTCTCAGGTACGGGAATCAGTGCTGGATTCAAATGCCATGACGGCTTTATTGTTGACGCGACTGTCGTTGCTGAACGCTCAAGAAAAATATGGTGATGCAGTGAATCTTTGGGAAATGCGTGAAAAATATTTAGTTGATGATGCTCCAGATCTTTTGCAAGGAAGTTTGCAGTGTGAAGTGGCCATTGCTTATGCTGGCATGAACAACAAAAAACAAGCAAATGCAAAATTAGATCTTGCGGATGATTATTTTTCAGATGATGCCCCTGGCAAATTGGATTTTGCGCGTGCGCGTGTGGCCCACCTTTTAGGCGAAAATAGTGCGGATTCTTTGTATGTAGAAGCGTTTAAGCTGTCCATTAAGGGCAACAATTCTTACATGTCTGCTACGATTCTTTATTATCGAGGCCTCTGTGCAAAATCGGCGGCTCTTGCGAATGATTATTTTGTACGAAGCGCAAATGCTTTTGAATTATTGGGGTTGCCGAACAATAAACGGCGTAGTGAAAATTTGAAAAGAGATCTTAAAAAGTAGAGGTTTGTATTGAACTATTGGGGAAATCATATGAAGCAAATAAATGTTTTGTTGCTTAGTTTGTTGCTGTTCCTAACCGTAGCTTCAGCAAAATCGGACTTGGATCGAGAAGGGTTAATTGGCCCTGTTCAATCAATTGTCTATAACGATACACAAAAAGTTTTTTCTGAAACAGGAGATTTGCTTTCAGAAAAAAATGAATCTTCTGCAATTATTCAATATGATTCAAAGAATCGACCCAGTCTCAAAACGGAGGGCTCTTTAAAAACATTTTATAAATATGATTTTGAAGGACAGTTAGAAAAACTGACGACTTGTAACGATAAAACTAAAAAATGTACGGCTCTGGAATATCAATACAATAATCAAGGTCTCCTCGTGAATGAAAATCACTGTGAAGGACAAGGAAGTGAATATACTTGTCCCTCTTTCATTAAAAATCTTTACGATGAAAACGACCGTTTAAAGGAGCGCCGTCTCTATGATAGTATTGGGACAATCAAAAAATCAACCATTTATACCTACAATAAAAAAGGAAATTTAAATGAAGAAAGTGAATTTCAATTTGTTGGAGGAGAAAAGGTAACATTGCGCTTCTGTGAATACAAATGTGATTCTCATGGTAATTGGATCTTTCGTAAATGTTTCCATAATCAACAAGAAAAAGAGACCACGCGTGAGGTCAAATATTACGGAGATGTCCCTGTGGAACTTTCTTCAGCACCTTTAGATTCTAGTGCCACGCCTCGAAATGAGGGTACATTTCCTGTAACGGGAGGAATTGTGGATGGAAGTTTTATACTTGCTGAAAAATTTCCACTTCACTTGGATCTTAATGCATCCGGTTTGAATGGACGTGTGCAAATGCTTAGTCGAAAAATCTATTCTATTCAGGAGAAAAAACGTTCTTTTGAATCCGCAACAGAACAGGGTTATAGTGAAAATGGGGAACAAACTTATTGGACTCAATTAGATTCCAATAGTCAGCCTTTGTCCCGGATCTCTCTTCGTAAGGATGCCGCGGGGCTTCATGTGGATCTGGAAAAAGAACTTGGTTCTATCGCTGAAGCGGGTGACGTAAAAGTTGATTTGAACAGTTATGGAGATTGGCAAAGTATTGAGATTGTCCCTACGAAAGGCTTTTCGGAATTAGAGGGCCCTATTCAATACATTCACCGGTATGATAAATTGGGTCGTATGACCAAACACAATAAATTGATATTTGAATATAATTCTATGGGCAATGTTGAAAAAGTTTGGTTCTCCGATGTCCTTTTTGATGCATTCTTTTTTTCACCGGCAGGAAAGATGACAAAAATAATCCGTTATGATTGTGCCTCTGGAAAATGTAATGTGCAAATGAGGTCAGCGGTAAAAGTTGACGATAAGGGAAATGTCATTGAAGAAAGAATTTCGGATAGTGAAGGAAACGCGGCGAAGCTGGTTCTTACTGAAATTCGGTACTATCCCTGAGAATAAAAGATTTATTTGGGGTTCTTTTTCAGCGCGAGTAGTTGATCGTAAGCTTCTTGCGGTGAAATTTCTCTTTTCATCACGCCGTCAATCAGGTTCCGAACTTTTTCACTTCCTTCTTCGCGGACTCCATATCCCAAAACGCGTAATGTTTTCGCGTAAAAACTTCCGAAAAATCCTCGATACTCCGGTTTCATGCAATCATCAATAATTGTGGAAAGCGCGATTTCCGTTTGCATGGCACCCAATTCAAATGTGCGATAAATAGTTTTGATATGAGGCGGCATCGTTGTGTCAGGGCTATTCGCATAACGTTTCATAATAGCCGCCGCTCCGGCATTGTCTCTATAAGGCCCATTGGCGAGGCGAATCGCAAAGTAGAGGGCTAGACGCCAATCTTCAGGATAAACCCTGATGGCACGGCGCATCACAGAAAAATCAGAGGTGTCAATCGCTCCAATGGGGGTCACACCGCCCACAAAATAATAAGGGGTGTAAAATAGACTGTCGAGTTGTGTTGATAGTTCTCCAACGTGTCCCAAATAGGTGAATTCATGACCGCTGAGATAACTATCTCCAAGATCAATTAATCCCCTTACCCAAAAAAGACCCGAGGCCGTGATTTCCTGCCC
>DBTP01000182.1 GCA_002307115.1 Fibrobacter sp. UBA1313
GCGAGCGCCAGTGCAGAGCACCGACCGGAGGCTACCGAAAGGTGTGCGAGAGCAAGGCGATCCTCTGAACCTTGCGAAGCTGTAGCCCATAGCTCGCCGACCCGGCGGGATGATTTTGTGAGAGGCGATTCCTCCGGGGCACGCCCGGCTTATTTTGTGTGTTTTACTTTCTCTTGCGTTTCCGCTCTTGCAGTGGAGATGAATCTGTTCAGGGTTTCTTGGAACTCAATTTCGGGGCCGAAAAGCAATTTTTCGAGGAGCCCCTTACGTTTTCTCCTTTTAATTTTTAGATTCACACGCTATGGATATTCGCCCCAAGCATTACGGCATTGCCCGCGTCATTTCTAAGCGTGGCTACTGCTCGCGTTCCGAAGCTGAAAAAGCGGTGCGCGATGGCCGAGTTACCTTGAATGGACATTTTGTGATGAACCCGGAAACGCGTATCCTGATGGATGCGGAGATTACACTCGATGGGGAACTCATCAATGAAGAGAAAAAAATCTACTTAGCACTCTACAAGCCGCGCGGCATTATTACCACAGCAAGCGATGAGAAGGGCCGTAAAACGGTCATGGATCTGGTGGCTCCCCTGGGGCTCCCGCATATCGCACCGGTGGGGCGACTGGATGCCGCGAGCGAAGGTTTGTTGCTGCTCACGAACGACACGGCTTTTGCGGATCGCGTGCTTTCACCGGAACATCATTGGGAAAAAGAGTATCATGTACAAGTGGAAGGGATTCCTACGAAAGAGGACCTTCAGGTTATGGAAGACGGCATGCTTGTGCCGCCGCGCGTTTTTGGCGACAAATCCGAACAGATGCGTGTGGAGAGTGCGACGTTTCTTAAAGAAAGTGAAAAAACGAGTTGGCTTAAAATCGTACTTATGGAAGGCAAGAACCGCGAGATTCGCCGGATGCTTGCAGAGCTCGGTTTTGAAGTGCTCCGACTCATCCGGGTACGTATCGGCAAAGTGGAACTCGGAGATTTGAAGTCGGGAGAATCTCGCCAATTATCGCTCGATGATTTTAACGGAAAACCAAAGCCTAAGTGGTAAATAGAGTTAAATAGGCCGTGCCCTTAAAGGGTTCCCCAGTAGAGAAGCACTCCCATGGCACCTACGAAAAGTCCTCCCACCAAAGAGATTCCGTAATTGGCAAAGTTCGCGAACTGGCCTAAACGGGAAATTTTTTTCTGGAGGTTACCAGATTTTTCCAAAGCCTATTGTTGTGCAGGCATACAGAAGCAGTAAAAAAAGGTTTAGGGTGTTTTCCGAAATCGGATGTAGAGCCCTTGAACCTGAGAAGAAAATCCATCAAATAGAGTCATTCCTTTGAGACTATCGACAAAATATTCCACCTCCAGATTGGGGGGCGCATGGACCTTACTTTTATTGAGATCCGCAGAGATTAGAATGTAATTGGTGGGATCAGTCACCGCCAGAAGCAGCACGGTGTAGTCTTCGCTTGCAGGGATGTCAAAACGTGTCAAAAATAGGAGTGTCAATTTTCCCTGTTCGAAAGAGGCTGTGAAATTGGCTATTTGAGAAGGCGTGACAAATTTTGACCCTAATGCTAAATAATTGTAATAACTGAATTTTAGAATGGGAGGGAGAATGATTTTTTGAAGTGCTTTGGTTTCTTCAGAGTTAAACTTGCCGTCTTTGTCTTTATCTACGGTTTCCAGCATGGCTTCGCTATACAATTCGTCAAAGACCCAATGATTTTCAACGCCTTCAAAGCCGCTCTCATTAAATACCAGATTTGCTTCGGCATTCATAAAAATGTCCGGGTGGGCAAGGGCGAGAGTCGCACCTACTAGAAAAAAGGCGAGAGAACAGCGAATCATAGCCTTAATTTACATTGTGAAAGGAAAATAGAACCTAGGTTAAGGGCACCTTTAAAAATTCCTTTTCTGCAAAATTGGCTGTGGCACATCGCCATAGTTCGTTGCTCAAAGTGGCGAATAACACTATTATTAGCCACTTTTCGCGCCTGCTCTGGCTTGGCCTCGCTCAATTTTGCGGTCGCAAACCAATTTTTAGAGGTGCCCTTCAGTGATTTGTGTTCCTGAGTTTCCGTGGCATTTCTAAATTTGTGATATGTCCTTATCTTTTTATAATACTGCCAGCCGTCGCAAAGAACTGTTCACACTCCCTGAAGGCGAAGATACTGTCCGCATTTATTGTTGCGGGCCTACTGTTTACCATTTTGCCCATATCGGTAATTTGCGCACTTACCTTTTTGAAGATGCGCTCCGTCGCACTCTTGAATATTATGGCTATAAGCTCAAGCACATCGTGAACATTACGGATGTGGGTCACTTGACGAGCGATGAAGATGAAGGCGAAGATAAAATGGAAAAAGGTGCTGCGCGTACGGGTAAAACGGTATGGGAAGTCGCCGACTTTTACACCAAAGCGTTTATGCAGGATTGGCATCTTTTGAATATCGAAGAGCCGACCTTGTGGTGCCGCGCTACGGATCATATCGCCGAGCAGATCGATCTTGTGAAAACTCTCGAAGCAAAAGGTTTCACATACCGCACTTCGGATGGTATTTACTTTGATAGTCTGAAGTTCCCGCGTTATGCGGACTTTGCTCATCTGGATGTGGAAAATTTGCAAAAAGGCTCCCGCATCGACATGGGAGAAAAACACTCTGCCACGGATTTTGCGTTGTGGAAATTCAGCCCTACCGATAAGAAACGCGCGATGGAATGGGATAGCCCCTGGGGCGTTGGATTCCCCGGCTGGCACATTGAATGCTCCGCTATGGCTATGCATCACTTGGGCCCTACGCTCGACATTCACTGCGGCGGTTCGGACCATATTCGGGTGCATCACACCAATGAAATTGCGCAGAGTGAATGCGCCACAGGCAAGCCGTTCTCCCGCTTTTGGATGCACGGGGAGTTCCTCCGCATGGGGGCCTCGGACAGCAAAATGAGCAAGAGTTCGGGTGAATTTTTGACTGTGGATCTTTTGCGCGAAAAAGGATTTAATCCGCTGGACTACCGCTTATTTGCTCTCACGAGCCACTATCGCAATTATTTGAACTTTACGTGGGACGCTTTGGAAAGCGCTAAAGAATCGCTTAAATCTTTGCACAAAAAGACAGACCTTCTCATGGGGAAGGCTCAGAAAATCGAATCAAAAGAGGCTCTCGATTGGCAAGCGCAGTTTAAGGATGCTATCGGTGATGACTTGAACATGCCCAAGGCTCTTGGTATTTTGAACAACGTTCTCAGAGCGGATCTTGTTGAAAGTGAAAAAGCCGCTCTTGTTGCTGATTTTGATAAGGTACTTGGACTCTGTTTGGATATTCCCCGCGAAGACTATGAGAAAAAGGCTGAAGGTGTGGATGCCAAAGAAATTGAATCTTTGATTACCCAGCGCACCGAAGCTCGCCAAGCGAAGAACTGGGCCGAAAGTGACCGCATTCGCGATGTCCTGGCAGATAAGGGTATCGTCATTAAGGATAGTCCGCAAGGCACTACTTGGACTCTGAAATAAACCTCAGTTGAAGCAATATAAAAGGCCGATCTCGAAGAGACCGGTCTTTTTTTGAGGGGGAAACTTTTTATTCTTATGCCAAAGTGTGAAGCAAAAGGTATGCGCCAGCACCGGCAAAGAAACCAAGCAACGCAAAGGGGGCGATCCAGCGAAGATACCAACCGAAGGATATTTTTTCGATGCCCATAGTGGCAACACCTGCGGCAGAACCGATAATCAGAATGCTACCACCGGTACCCGCGCAGTAGGCTGTAAATTCCCACAGCAGGGAATCTATAGGATAAGCGGATAAATTGTACATCCCCATCGTGGCGGCCACCAGCGGAACGTTATCCACGATAGAACTCAGTACCCCAATCGCCATCACAATGATTTGGAGGTTGCCTATTTTTTGTTGCAACATGTTAGCAAGGGCTCCCAATTGTCCATTCGCTTCGAGCACGCCGACGGCAAAAAGAATGCCCGTAAAAAACAGAATGCTCGGAAGATCCACTTTGGTAAGAAGACTTGAAATGCCGAATTGTTGAACCGTTTCATTGTCTTTTTTGCGGAGAAGAATTTCGGTGAGGAACCACAGGAATCCGAGAGAAAGAAGCATTCCTACATAAGGAGGAATCCCAAATACGGTGCGGTAAATGGGCACTAGCACCAGTCCGCCGATACCACTAATAAAGACTATATTCCGATCCCAGTGAGAAGCCTTTTTTCGCTCCAATTCTTTCTGCTCTGTAACAGAACGCACAGGGCCTTTCAATATTCGAGTGACAAACAAAAGAGGTACCAGCAAATTCAAGATACTAGCAATGCCTACACGCTCCAAGATTCCTAAGGCCGAAATTTGGCCGCCAATCCAGAGCATGGTCGTTGTCACGTCCCCAATGGGAGATGCCGCACCGCCCGCATTCGCCGCGATAATAATCATACCGGCAAAAAATTTGCGATCTTTCGGTTTGGACAGAAGCTTGCGAGTTAAAGTCACCATCACAATTGCCGTTGTCATGTTATCAAGAACTGCCGACATAAAGAAAGTAATCCAGGAGATGATCCACAACAGCGTTCGCAAATTATTGGTTTTAATGCGCGATGTGATTATACTAAAACCATCATAAGAATCCACCACAGCGACGATAGCCATAGCGCCCATCAAGAAGAATATAATGGATGACACGCTTTCGAGAGATTTGGATAATTCGCTTGACGCTGCGACAGTATCGCCGGAAACAATAAACCACAATAACCACAAAAATGATCCAAGCACCAGTGCCGAAGCGGATTTATTGATCTTAAGTGGATGTTCGAGCGCGATCATCGCATAGCCGATCACAAACAGAACTGGAAAAATAGCCATCATAAAAATCTCCTAAAGACTCGAAAATGGAGTGAAAATATAACATTTAGCGGGCCTCGCCTATTTCCGTTTGTACGAATAAAAGGCTGATTTCCTACAATTTTGGGACTTTATTACATTCAGGAACACTTGTCAAAAGAAAGCCTCTCCCCTAAAGGGTTCTCTAAATGAAGTGTAAGCTTATTAACCGATATTTATTCCCAAAATGGACTTGAATATTGAACCGATGGCGAAAGAGACTCCGGTCACGATAATGCACAAAACGAGCATTTCCGTGAAGCGTTGCTTAAACGGTAGATCTTTTGCCACGGAGATGTAAAAATTAAATGCGAAAATAATGGCAACCACTATTGCGAACATACTCCCGAGAGCGGGAATGGCCATGTCATTAGGGAAAATAAAATAAGGCGTGACCATGAGAGCCACAGTCATAAGGTACATGAAACCCGTGTAAAGCGATGATTTGAGAGCATCTGCATTGCCGTCCGCTTTAGAGGATAAATAAGAGGATGCTGCCATGGAAAGCGTTGCTGAAATTCCTGTAATGAGTCCTGCGAGAGCGACAATTCGTGTATTTTGCATGGCAAAGGTGAACCCGGCAAGTGCTCCTGTGAGTTCCACCAAAGCGTCGTTCATGCCAAGCACCATGGCGCCGACATATTTGAGTCGCTCTTCATCAAGCATCCCCATGAGGAGTTTTTCGTGTTCCATTTCATCGGAAAGTATTTGGGCTGCGGCAGGGACTTCCGATTCCAATTTCGTATAAATAGCAACACCATTAGTTTCGCCTTTTTCCAAGTACTTTACCATAAACGTAAATCCCAGAAGTTGAGTCAACAACGAGATCCAAAATACTCGCAACCTATTCGGCTTTAGACTTTTGCTGGTATAACTTGCCCAAACCGCGGCATGTTTCGTTTCATCGTAGGCAAGTTGGAGTAAGATTTTCTGATTATTACCAATAGTGCGCTGTGCGACCCTTGCATAAATTGCAGAACTATCCATCTCTTGCTGTTGCATTTTAAGGATTATGTTGTAAGAAGTGGTGCTCAATTGGGAAGTATTCATGGCGATAAAAATAGAATAGAAATGTTAGAGATGAATATATATTAATAGAACATTTCCAGGTGAAGGAGCAGTAATGGTTCGTGCCGTTCGTACCCGTGAGCAAGGGACGTCTTTAGTCCAGAAAATCAGACGTATGAAAGTGGATCTATTTCTGGATCTGTTGATGCCTCTCGCGTTCTTTTTGTCCGCGGTTTGGTTCTGGGTCGAATTTATCGACCGTTCTTGGCCTAATGTGGTTTTTGTCGTTCTCTGGTCAATGGCGAGCATTCTTCTGGTTTTACGGGCTGTTTGCTGTTATCGCAACAAAAGTTGTTTCATTTCGGGCTCCGCCCAACAAATAGAGTTCGCTCAGCGAGTTATGAATAGACTTGATCTTCTGCAAAATGAATCGACTCATGTTTACCATAATATTTTTGTAGATGGTTCTATCATTGATCATTTAATTATAAGTACGCGCGGAATTTTTACGATCACCATGAAAATTTATAATCACAATCATGGACATAAACTTGTTTTCCGTCGTGGGGTTCTTTTCTTTAATGGTCGCCTCTATGATAGTCTACTACGTCAAATGGACTGCCATTCTCAATGCTTTCGTGAACAGATAGAAATGATCATGGGAAAGAATTATGGAGTCCGTAAAACGTCTATTGTTCTTGGTTGTTATGTGGAAAATTTAGATGCTGATTCGGGAATTTCCGACCCTGAACCGGAATACAGGATTTTCAACGAAAATGCTTTCTTTTCTTTTTTTCAAAAAGAAGAAGAGGTTTTGCCACTTGAAGAAGTGCAGAATATTGTATCCAAATTTGAAGATTGGCAGCTCAAACACGCAGGCTGATTTTACACACTGTCTTTAGAGGTACCCTTTACTCCATTCTACTTGATCGGGGCGCTGAAGCTGGTATAGGAGCTGCATCCAGGTGGTATCTTGTGTTCCGGTAAAGAACATAACCTCATCAAAAAGGCCTTTGATCATGGGGTCGCCACCGATGGTGGGGGATCGAGATGTTTTGAATTTCCCTTCAGTAAAGGTTGTTTTGTGATGAATGACTTTGCCATCGAGGAGGACACAAATACGATTATTATTGATAATCACAGCATAGTGATGCCAAGTATCATCGAGTAGTAAAGAAGGACCATAAGTAGAATCGATAACGACTCCTGTGTCTGTTTGTACGGCAAGAATCACGCCTATGGCTCGGTAATTGTTGTTGCTGATTTGATTGATCTCAAAGCCCACGCCATCCTCCATTGCTGAGATAAGTACGACGTTGCTATCGCTGCCAAAAGCGTCTGTAGACAAATTCACCCAGAAAGCCAAACTCATGGCACTCGAATCAACGAAGGCTTCAAAATCAGTCATCACATAGGGTGAGGCTGTTGTGGTCATATTAAGAGCATTACCCCAGACACCCGCTGCATATTGCTGAGTTACGTCCGAAGATTCCATGTGGAGTGCATCACGTAAGGGACTCGCAGGGATAGCTATTGACGTTTGGGCAGAATCAAAAACGGTATATGCGGTTGTCGTGGAGGCACTGAAATCAATCTCTGGTGCCATGGCCCAGTAAAGGGTGGAATCACCAGAAATCGTCACGGCTTCTAACGGGAGCGTCCGGCCAGAATCGTCCATCAGGAGAGGCATATTGACGTTATTGGAAAGCCATAGGGGGAACGGAATGGAATCAGCACCGGCGATGTATGTTTGAAGCGTGTCCGGCAGTGTGCGGGTGAGGTGGAAAAGGGCCGGCCTAAAAACGCTTGCGGTGGCAAAGTACGATTTTCCAGCGAGAACGTTCCAATGGACACTTAGAATGTCAAAATCGAGGCTATCTGCAGGCGTATGGTTGGCACTTAACACGGCGAGACTGGAAAAACTTGTGGCAGGGATTTGATTTAAGGTGAGAATGTGGCGCGCTTTTGCGATAGTGTCTACCACTTTGCAGGTGAGAGTTCCCAAGAGGCAAAGGGTGTCATTTTCATTCAGGTTCAATGAAGCAATGTCTATGGCAATGTGTGCGGTGGAAATTAGGGTCGCTGTGCCGATATTTTGAATGTCTAAAGAATCATCACCGGTCACTTCTGCGTGCCAGTAGGCGGCTAATTTTGCTGTAGAATCTTGAATGAGAATTGCATAAATACCTGCGGGAACACTGTCTAAAGAGAAATGCCCTTGGGCATCGGTGGTGCTCACGAATTTGATTCCCGAGCGGCTGGCGATAAAGTTTGTGTCCATAAGGGATACGGTCGCGTGGGTGATCGCTGTTCCTTCACTGTTTTGAACTAGGCCAGCCACTGTTTTTCCAGATTCGGTTTCGGTGATCACTCCGGCATGGCTGTTATCATCACAGCCCACAAGGCTTAAAAAGAGAAGCGCGAGTGAAGTTGTTAGGAATTGAATATTTTGGGAATAGCACTTCATTTTCCCTCCGAATCCAAGTTGGAAAAAAGATGCAAATTCATGTGGTAAACGCTATCGGGCTTTTGAGTGTCTTCACCCACAATGCGCCGCGCCTTGGCCTTAAATGCCTGAAGTTCTTCTTCCAGTTTCTGGTAAGCTTCATGAGAAAGGCTAAAAACCATGGTGGACATGACGTGCGGATTTTTAGAGGGGAACAACAAAGCCTGTTTGGAGAGCTCAAAACACTGCATTTGATACTGGCGTACCAATTCATCGTTGTTATAGGGACCACTGGAAATAGAATCTTTGGTCGGTTTCCAAAAACCGGCATCGTTTTTGCGTACAAGTTCTAAACGTTCTAGCAGGGCAAGGGAATCAGCGAGTTTGCCGATAGTGACGCGAGGGAAAATACGATGAGCGACCGGAGAAAGGTTATCCGTGACGTCCATGACGTCTAGAATGGCAAAAAGGGCGCTGTGGTACCATTTGGCGTAATATTCATAGGCATCCGAATTTAATAGCACTTGCGGCTGGGGATGAATGCGGAGCAGGTCTTCCATGGCCTCGGTGCGGGCGGCTTCGGTCTTTGCCTGATCCAGACGCACCATGGCTTCAAAATATTTGGCTTCTTTGCGATTCAGGTTAAAAACTTCAATGAATTTCGCAACCATACGGGGCGAAACTCGTTTGCCGCGGAGAACGTCGGCAAAGTAACTGCGCGTTTTAGGTAATCCTAAAAGACTACAAATTTCGGTTTTTGTGAAGGAAGAATCCTCCACGGCACGATGTTCCTGATATTCCTCAAGGAATTTCCGGAAATGAGTAAATTGAAAGATATCAGCCAAATTTTCCACCGCCATAATATAA
>DBTP01000118.1 GCA_002307115.1 Fibrobacter sp. UBA1313
TTCTAAAAATTCATTTTTTATTAATTTTTTTTCAGGTTTAATACCTCGCCGCTTGCTGCGAAATCTTAAGTGCAGAGTATTTTGCGACAATTTGAAATCTTGAATAGGGTTACGTTCGGTTTGCCTGCTATGATATCCCGTAGCTTTGTGGCGGCTTGGTTCATTGCCCTAGATGTGTCGGTTTTCGTTAGGGAACCTCAATAGGTTTAATTCTTAGCTCGAATTTTCCGTTCAAGGAGTTGTTTTTCGGCTAAAGAAAAATCATCGCGATGGAGCACCGCTTCCTCAAAAATCACCTTCAAATCATCATAGAGTTTTCCTTGTAAGGCGATGAGTACGGCGTTTCGAATAAAGATCGGGTTCATGTCCACCATTTCGTAATTATCCATAAATTCCTGAAGCGCAAGGCCCGCCGCATGGGTATTCCCATGGAGCGCATTATCCATCATTCCAAATTCGAGCGCGTATTCTTGTGGAATTTTTCCTTCTTCAAATTTTTGTTTTAACAAGAGGTACAAAGGAATGGTGTCTCGAGAAGTATTGAATGGCACCGATAGACTCCATTCTCTGTATTCTTTCCAGAATTGCATCCAATCTAGATTTTCATCGTTTAGATGATTCAGGAGTGCAGAGGTGCGGTAATGATCCAGGGGAGTCATTGCTTGAATGCGCGTTTTAAATTCAAAGCGAGGGGCGTACGAAATAGAATCTAAGAGCATGGGCCAACACAATTCACAGGAATCAAAAGCGCTCACCATTTTTGCTTCCGATTTCATAAACCGTGCTTCTTCTGCCTTGTTGTCCACCATTGGAATAAATTCGCTGTTGGGCTCCACGGTGCGGAATACGGGCTTAAGCATTTGTGTGGTAAAGAGAAAATTTTGTTCTCCGAAATAGTACCAAGGGCGGTGAATGCGTTCAAATTCTTGAATTAAAATAGGATTGGTGTGAAACCGATCGATAAATTTTTGTTCTACAGGAGAATCGCTTGCGATAATAATCACATCCATCGCTTCTGGAACTTTATAAAGAGCGACATAATCGAACGAAATATCCAACGCTTTAAGAATATTTAAAAGAAGTTCGTCATTGAATTCATAGGTTTGAATCCATTGTACCCACAACCCTTGTGGTTTCATATAACGCTTCATTTGTGCGTAAAATTCATGGCTGAATAAACTGGAGACGCCACTGACCCAAGGGTTCGAAGGGACGCTGACGATGACATCATATTGTTGACGGTGGGTGTGGAAAAAGGTTCTCGCATCATCATAATAAAGATTGATGCGTGGATCGTTAAAACCACGAGAATTCCACGGCAAAAATCCTTTTGCAAGATTCACCATTTCCTTTTCGATTTCAACTACATCTAATTTTGTGAGCAATGGATCTGAAAGAAGATAATGAACACTCATGCCGCTCCCAAAGCCTATCATGGCAGCCTCGTAAGGCTTGTCGCGCATGGCCATGGGGACAAAGGCCGTTGCCGCTTGGGTGAGTTCGTCTCCACTCAAGGGTAGGGAGCGATCCTTATTCATAGACGCATCCGTTTTACCATTGGTCTTAATGTACCAATGCACTTTAGATTCGTGGAAGCTAATCGTCGCTGTTTTTCCATTGCGCACGGTCACTGATTCGTCGGGGGTAAAACTCTTATAGGTGCGGAAGGCGCCCGAGGTAATCGTCTGTGGATCAAAATCAATGACTGCAAGAGGTGCGATCATAAATAAAATCGCCATATAAAAAAGAACGTTATGACGGAATTTTTTTCTGAAAAGAACCAATAAGAGAAACCCAATCGCTAGATCTCCAAGAGCCGCTACGGCAAGTGTCCACTTGAGTTGTAGGAGAGGAATAAAAATAAGGCCAGCGAAAACAGAACCCAAAATGGAACCAAGCGTGTTCCAGCCATAAACGCGACCAATGGGGGCTTCAGAACGGAATGCACGGGTGAGAATTAAAGTAATGAGAGGAAGCGTCATACCAGCGAAGAAGCTGGTGGGCACCATCCAAAATACGGAAATGATATACTTGAAAAGACTCCAGCCGACATAACCTTCTGTCGTGTGGTTAAAAATCTGATTGCTTTCGTTCATGGCACTCCAGAAAGCCCCATGAAAGTAAAGCGTACACAGAGCAAAAAAGGCCATAAAAATTTGTGCGAAGGCGAGTTGCTTTAACAAATCTTTTTTGATGAATTTTCCGCTCACGGCACTCCCAATGGCGAGTCCGAAAATAAAGGCAGAGAGCATTTGGTCAAAACTGTGACTGGAAGAGCCCATCAGAAGGCTCAAAAGACGAATCCAAACGACTTCATAAACAAAGGACGTGAACCCTGTAATGGCCGCAATACAAAGCCATGTATTTTTTCGCGGCATAGGAAAAACTTCGGGGACGGTTTCTATTGCGGGCTTTGAATTTTCTTCTGTCTCATTCTCTTCCGAATTTTGAAGCACCGTATCGATTACATAAAATACGGCTGCTAATAGGAAATTGATGGTGGCGGCAATCCCTAAAGTTGCCTGATTGCCGAATACCGGAATGAGCAAGTAACTCGCCGCCAGAATGCCAACAGCGGCCCCTAAACTATTCGTAAAATACAAACGAGAAAGGGAGAGTTCTCCGCCTTCGCGGTTACGGCGGAAAAGACCTGCCGCAATGAAAGGAAATGTCATGCCAAGGGCAATGGCGATGGGGAGGGTGCTTACCGTAGCGATGATGACTTTAACAATTTCAGCCGTTTGGGTAGAAAAAGAGGAGGACCATGAAGCATCATAAAAGGCATGGGTGAAGCGCAAGTAAACAGGGTGATATAAAATACCGCCGATGCCAATAACCAGCTCTGTAAGGGCGTAGGCGCGGAGAGGTCGTTTGATTCGACTGACGAAGCGGCCCGCAATAAAACTACCGATGGCGAGTCCACCCATGTAAATGCAAAGGGTGAGTACTTGACCATAACTGGAATGCCCCAGGAAAAGCTTGAGGTAACGGGCCCAAGATCCTTCGTAGATAAGACCTGCGACTCCAGATAGTGCAAAGAGCGCATAAATGAGATATTGCATTGGGGTAATATATATTCGGTCGCAAATTATCTATTGTAAATTCTTTTTCAAGGCTGGATCAGATTGGTTTTTAACTAAATTTTTTGACGTAAATTTTGGAGTTCTCATGTCTAAGTATTTTCCTGTAATTGGTCTCGAAATTCATTGCCAACTTGCTACCAAGACGAAGATGTTCTGCGGTTGCGAAATTGAAGTGAATACTTCGCCAAATAAGCATATTTGTCCCATTTGCCTCGGTATGCCAGGGGCTATGCCTATGCCGAACAAAAAGGCTGTGGAGTATGCTATTCGTTTGGGTCTTGCTCTCAATTGCGAAATCGATCTCAATGCGATGTGGACGCGTAAAAATTATTTCTACCCCGATCTCCCGAAAGGCTATCAGATTACCCAAACGGGCGGCCTCCCCGTTTACGATCACCCGATTTGCAAGAAGGGTTGGATCGAAGTCACGTTGAAAGAGGGCGCAGTGAAGCGTATCGGGATTACTCGTATTCACATGGAAGAAGATGCGGGGAAACTCATTCACGATATGAGCCCTACGGGGAGCCATTTTGACGCCAATCGTTGTGGCACTCCGCTTTGCGAAATCGTCACTGAGCCCGACATTCGTAGCACAGAAGAAGCGGTACTTGCCCTCCAAAAAATCAAACAAATTCTCGAATATACGCAAGTTTCTCATGCCAATATGGAAAACGGAAATATGCGCTGTGATGGAAATATTTCGCTCCGTGCAAGCGAAGATGCTCCTTTTGGAACTCGTGCCGAAATAAAGAATCTCAACAGTTTCACTAATCTTGAAAAAGCCCTTACCGCTGAAATGCTTTTGCAGACGGTAACTTTGGATGCGGGGCGTGTGGTGGAACAGTGCACCAAACGTTATGACCCCAATGCCGATAAGACGATCGTCATCCGCAGTAAGGAAGATGCCCATGATTATAAGTATTTCCCTGAACCGGATATGATGCGTTTAGTGACGGATCCTGCTTTCGTGGAAGAAATTCGTCGCACGCTTCCAGAACTCCCTGATGCGCGCCGCGCTCGTTTTGTGACTGATTATGGTATCACTGAATATGATGCGCAGGTGTTGACGATAGACCGTGAAGTCAGCGTTTGGTATGACACCGCAGCGAAGGAATGCAAAAATCCCAAAATGCTCGCGAACTGGATTATTACAGAGCTTCTTTGCCGAGTCAAGGACTTGGATGGTGGTTTTGCCGCCATCCGCATTAAGCCTCTGCACATGGCAAGTCTCATCAATCTCATTGAAAATAACACCATCAACGGAAAGATTGCGAAACAAGTCTTTGCGGATATGTTTGAAACGGGTAAAACTCCCGATGAGATCATTAAAGACAAGGGTTTGGTACAAATTACAGATACGGGTGCCATTGAATTGATCGTTCGCGAAGTCGTCGCAGCGAACGCAGGTCAGTTTGCGGAATTCAAGGGCGGCAAGGTCGCTCTCAAAGGATTTTTTGTGGGCCAAGTCATCAAAAAATCCGCTGGCAAAGCCAATCCGGGTATTGTCAACGCTATTTTAGACAAACTTGCCGCCGAATAAGGCTAGGATTTTTTGTGATTCAAAAGAAAGAGTCAAAAAACGCGCGCAGGGGGAGTCTCCTTTCTTCTGTGTTTTTTGTTTTTCTTTTTTTTGTTTGCGGAGCGGGCGTTTCTCCGACGCATGCCGCTCAAGACTCTTATGATTCGCTCTATGTAAGCACGCTCAACATGACTGATGAAGAGATCAAAAGCACTTATGGTACAAAAGAGGATTCCATTGAAGTGAAGCCCACCATGCAAGAACTTCACGAAGACTCTCCTCAATATGAGAAACGAGTCTATAATCATAAGCAACAAGTGATTGTGGGGAGCATGGTGATGCTTTGCGTCGCCATCGCCATGGTGATGATGAATAATTACAACCCTACGCGATAGTTTGCGCGACCCAACCTTCGGGCTGTTGGAGAATCGCTTTCTTTTCTTCTTGTCGTTGTGCTTTCCAAAGATTCTTTTCGGTAATGAGCCTTTCTAAAAGGGATTCCATGCCGATATTTTCTTTGGCACTTACTTGAAATGCGTTGGGATAATTTTCCAAAAGTTCCGTGCGTCGATTCTCATCGGCTGATTCCGCCTTGTTAAAAACGAGCAGTCGCGGCGTTTCCTTGTCAATCAGGCCGTCCAAAACGTTGTGCGTCACTTCCAAATGTTCTTTGTAATCAGACGCGGTACTATCGACCACTTCGAGAATGCAGTGCGCATGAGAGGCGACCCCTAAAGTACTTTTGAAGGTATCCACCAGATGATGGGGGAGCTTACGAATAAAGCCTACGGTATCGCTTAAAAGAATATATTGGCCTTCACCCACATGGAGCTTACGCATGGTGCTATCGAGGGTCGCAAAAAGTTTATCTTCTACATAAACATTAGCGCCCGTGAGACGATTGGTGAGTGTACTTTTGCCTGCATTGGTGTAGCCCACAATGGCCACTTGAAAGATATCTTCGCGGCGATCTGCCTGGCGTTCACGCGCCCCTTCAATTTTTTTGAGCTTCTTTTTGAGCTCTTGAATGCGTGTAGAAATAATGCGACGGTCGGTTTCAAGTTGCGATTCTCCCGGGCCACACATTCCAATGCCATGTCCGCCTGCCTGGCGAGAAAGATGGGTCCATGCGTGGGTGAGACGAGGCACCATATATTGTAGCTGTGCCACTTCAACCATGAGGCGACTTTCTGCAGTCACCGCTTGCTTCGCAAAAATATCAAGGATAATACCCGTGCGATCCAATACTTTGATCCCCGGCAAACATTCTTCCAAATTTCGCACTTGGGAACCCGAAAGATCTTCATCAAAAATCACAAGGCCCGCTTCATGGGTTTCCAGAGCGGTCTTGATTTCTTCCACTTTCCCTTCACCAATGAGGGTGGCCGTATTGTAAGATTGTACCCGTTGCAAAAAAGTTTGCACCACCTCGGCACCAGCCGTTTTTGCGAGACGTTGCAGTTCTTCTAGGTGTTCTGTCGCCACATGGGGACGAATCTTTGGGGTAGCGACTCCCACGAGAATTGCAAGTTCGCGTTTTGGCTGATTAATATTTATTCCCATTCAATGGTTCCGGGGGGTTTGTGTGTGATATCATACCAAAGAGCTCCGGCGCCCGCTTTCTTGAAGCGAAGCCATAGTTCTTTGAGTATCAGAGGATCAATTTCTGCAAAGTTCGCAGTCATCGCCTCTGAACTATTGACGGGGCGCATCACGATGCAAGGTTTGTTATCAAGGCGAAGCGGCGTTAACACGACTGGCATCTGCCAAATTTTTTCGTAAAGGTCGTTTTCTTGCAAAAATTTTGTACAAATATCATCGAATAAACGAAGTGTATCAAAATTGGTTTTGGTCGCATACTGTGGAACCAGAGTGGGCTCATTTTCATTGATGGCACCAATCTCCCAAACCACACGATTCACAGGCTTAAAACGATTCGCAAGTTCTGTACTGAATTTTTCGCACGCCTTCCAATTCAATGTCGGGGTTGTGAGGAGGAACGGTTGTGCATAGGTGCGACCATCCCCTTGAACCCCCACACTCTGAATGGGGAGAAGGATTCCTTCGATATGGTTTGCGGTAAGATAATCCAAAAGGCCTTCCACGTCCCCTTTTTTCAAAAGTTCGTGTTTGCCATCTGTACAAAGTAATCGAACGCCGAGACCAGGGCCAGGGAAGGGGTGACGCCACACCAAATTGTGCGGGATACCGAGTTCTTCACCCAACAGGCGCACTTCATCTTTATAAAGATCGGCGAGAGGCTCTAACAAGAGGCCTTCTTTCATCAGATCCATCACTTCTTTCACGCGGTTGTGATGCGTTTTAATAAGATCCGCATTCTTACTTCCGCCGCTTTCGATGGTGTCTGGGTAAATGGTCCCTTGCGCAATCATCCATTCCTTATGATTGTGATGCAAACGGTTCATCTCGCCATCTTTCACCTTCAGGAAAGTAGCTCCGATAATCTGACGCTTTTGTTCCGGGAGGGTCACGCCTTCAAGCGCATCCAGAAAATCCTTTTCTGCATCGACAACCAAGAGATTTTTCATGCCTTCCGCTTCGAGGAATTGCATCACTCTTTGGGATTCTCCTAGGCGCATCATTCCGTTATCAATATGCAGGCCCATCACGCGATCTGTACCGAGAACGTGATTCAAAAGTACGAATGCGACTGTGCTGTCCACACCACCAGAAACCAGAAGAAATACTTTTTTGTTCCCGACTTGTTCTTTGATGCGCTGCGTAATGAGAGGCAAATAACTCTTCATGTTCCAGGATTTTTTGCATCCGCAAATCTGTACAAAATTTTCAAGCAACTTCATCCCGAATTTACTGTGAGTCACTTCGGGGTGGAACTGAATTCCATAAATTTGTTTTTCTTCGTAAGCGACCGCTGCGGTGGGGCAGTCTTTGGTAGTCCCCACCACGCAATATTCTTTGGGCATCTCAGAAACCATGTCGCCATGGCTCATCCACATAGGAGAACTCTCTGGGAGACCTTTTAACAAAGCGCAAGAGGTATCAGTCACTTGTAAATTTGCAATACCGTATTCTTTCACGGCCCCGGGCTTTACAGAGCCCCCCAATTGGGAAGCGATCAATTGATGCCCATAGCAGATACCGAGCTTAGGAACAGGAATTTCCAGAATTTCAGGGTTATATTCAGGAGCCTCTTTTGCGTAGACGCTTGAGGGGCCACCGCTATAAATAATGCCTTTAACGCCTTCCAATTCTTCAATGGAAGCGGTGGGGGAATGAATTTCTGTAAAAACGCCCAGACGGCGGACGCGGTTGGCGATCAGGTGTGCATATTGACCACCAAAATCAAGGATTGCTATGGTATCAACGTTTTTCAAAGATTAATCTCCAAGACGGCGGGCGATTTCGATCAACGTTTGTACGCCAATCCCAGTCGCACCGTGGTTTGTGTATTTCCAAGGCTTGGTCACAAATGCGGTTCCTGCAATATCCCAATGAGTCCATTTAATGTTCTCCGGGAGAAATTCGCGGAGAAACAAAGCGGCAGCGATGGCACCGACATTGGGGCTTGAATTGCAAAGATCGGCAAATTTGTCCTTAATCTCATCAGCGTATTCGTCTTCCAATGGCATGGGCCAGAACTTTTCACAAACGGAGGAACCACCTTCGATCACCTTACGGGCAAATACTTCATCATTGCTAAAGAAACCGGTGACGGCATAACCCAAAGAGCGCACCATCGCTCCTGTGAGAGTCGCTAAATCCACAAGGTGCGTGGCTTTCACGAGGCCCGCTTCTGCAAAACCATCGGTGAGCGCCAAACGGCCTTCCGCATCGGTGTTATCAATCATCACGGTCTTACCGTTCTTAGCCGTAAAAATATCCCCCGGAAGCATAGACTTAGAACCAATGCGATTTTCACAAAGACAAAGAATGGCTGTGACATGGATAGGGAGTTTCAACTTCGCAATCGCACTAATGGCTCCGAGAGCTGCTGCAGCACCAGACATATCGCTGCACATTTCCCACATGCCTTTCGCAGGCTTTAAGCTGATTCCACCCGTATCAAAAGTCAAACCCTTTCCGACAATCGCAAAATGCTTGTCTTTAGGGGCCTTGCTTGGCTTATAAGTCAAAGTCACCATGTAAGGCTCAAACTGACTGCCTTTGCCGACAATATTGATGCCTGTAAAACCCTCTTTCGTGAGTTGAGTGGAGTTACGAACTTTGATTTCCAACCCCAGTTCCTTGGCCACTTTTTTCGCTTGGGCGACAAACGCTTCTGGAGGTAAATCGGTCCCCGGAGTATTGATCAAATCGCGGGCAAGGGTAATGGATTCTTGCTCGATCGCCACTTCAGCGGCCACTTTTTGGAATTCCTTCGTGTGCTCCATTCCCACGATTTCATACGTCACCGCAAATTTTTTCTTGGGCTTGCTCTTGTATTTGTCAAAAGAATATTCGGAGTAATAAAGACCGTGCAAAATAGCCTTCACCTGCTCTTCTGCAGCATCGGCGAGCATAAGGCTCATCGTGTTGATTTGTTTTTTTTGAGCAAATTGACCCAAACGATAACCGGCCATACGAAGATGATCCAATGAGGATAGACCACGTTCTTTGGAGGCATTTACAAATGCAGTAGAAACACCATCGATTTCCAGATATTCAAGATCTTCGAAAGGGCCGTCTTGCATGCCTTCAAGAACGGTTTCAGCTTGTGTTGTGCCAGTTTCAGAAAGTACAGCGGAAAATTGAATTGATTTTTTTACAAAAAAGAGGGCGTTAGCGGTTGCTTTGCCAGATGCTTGGTTTTCAAATTTAAATTTCATAGTTCCCCAAAGATAACAAAAGCGGGTGATGGAGTCGCCTGCCTGCTAGTCTTTTCCACTTACAGAAGACGAGTTTTCGATACTTTCAAATTTGAAAATTTGTTTTGAACTTTCCTTTCTGAACTACTGCTTGAAAAATACCTATCTGAGAAGGCTCATAAAGGATATTGGAACTTGTGCTTTTCAAAGGCCTCAAAGGGTTCCTTTGAGGTTGAAAATACTCCCCTGATAAAAGCAATCACTACAGGGTAATGCAAAGATCCACAGAGCGAGATTCTCATTGTAGCAAGTCCACCCATGCGAACTTAAACGGCTTCTCATGCTGGTGGCGTTGCTTAAATGGGTGGCATCATTACTGTCCAAAATAAGAATTTGATTGATCTTGAAATTGCAAAATCAGCTCAAAATCGCCACTTTTTAGCTACCAGAAATATTGGCACATTTATTTTGAACAGTAGTGAGGTGGCACCGTTGTTAACTTGTGCATTTTGTTTTTTCCGCATTGATTAAGATATAAACTGATTTGCTTTTATGTGCACTATATTTTATATTTACTGCACACAAGGGCAGTTATGCAAAAAACGATAGCGGAAAAGTTGACTATTCTATCGGCAGCGGCGAAATACGACGTGTCGTGTTCTTCCAGTGGTTCTCGCCGTGCAACACCTCAGGGTGGCATGGGAAATGCGGCTTCCATGGGCATTTGTCATTCGTTTACGGAAGATGGTCGCTGTATTTCACTGCTCAAAATTCTTTTCTCCAATGCCTGCCGTTATGATTGCGCTTATTGCGTAAATCGCCGTTCCAACGATGTTCCGCGGGCTACTTTCGAAGTCGATGAAGTTGTTGAGTTGACTTTGGGGTTTTACGAACGCAATTATATTGAAGGGTTGTTTTTAAGTTCGGGGGTGATTCGTGACCCGGATTTTACAATGGAACTTCTCGTGCGCGTGGCGTGGAAACTCCGCCGTGTACACCGTTTTGGCGGCTATATTCACCTGAAGGCGATCCCTGGGGCAAGCCCGGAATGGTTACAGCGGGCGGGGGAAGTCGCCGACCGTTTGAGCGTCAACATTGAGGTTCCTTCCGAGACGTCTCTGAAATTGCTCGCTCCAGACAAAAACTACGCTTCGGTTTATACGCCGATGAACTACATCGCCGAACGTAAGCTGGAATACGGCGGGGGAAATCCATCGCGATACACACCCAGGTTTGTTCCGGCGGGGCAGACAACGCAGATGATCGTAGGGGCGAGCGGGGAATCGGATTTACAGATTTTGCGCTTGGCTTCGGGTTTTTATTCCGGGCAGCATTTGAAACGAGTGTATTATTCGGGCTATATTCCTGTGAATGCGGATAAACGGCTCCCGGTGGTGACGACAAAGCCGCCGTTGCTTCGCGAGCATCGCCTGTATCAGGCCGATTGGCTGATGCGCTTTTATGAATTTCGCTACGATGAAATTGTCGATGAATCCACGCCCCATCTCGACGAACGTTTTGATCCCAAACTGGCGTGGGCTTTGCGGCATCCGGAGTTTTTTCCGGTGGATCTCAACACGGCTGATTATAGCTTAATTCTACGCATCCCGGGAATTGGGGTAAGGTCTGCGCGTTTGATTGTTTCCGGTCGGAGGTTTAGTCGTGTGGGGCTTGACGAACTCAAAAAAATGGGGGTCGCCTTGAAGCGGGCGAAGTACTTTATTTATCACCGGGAACTGCCGATTGGATTACGGACGCTTTATCCAGAAATGCTCACGATGCGCTTGCTTGCGGAATCCAAAGCTCCTTTACAGCAGCTTTCTTTGTTTGACACCGGCCCAGGGATGCCCGCGGTTTCGGCATTATCCTGATATTTTGAGGATCATAATTGATGACCCTTTTGTATGATGGTTCTTTTGACGGTTTTCTTACGGCGGTTTTTGAAGCGTTTCGCTTGCATCTGCCCGTGTCCCAGATTGTCTCTGAGGAACGTTATGAAGCGTCTCTTTTCGATGAAGAGCCGCACCGGATTTTCACGGAGGCTTCTTCCGCGAGCCGCGTGTGGGCGGGAATTAGGCAGCGATTGGATAACGACCGAGTTGCCATGCTGTACGGCTCCTTTCTTTCGGAGCTCACAGGAATAGAAGATCATTTGTGGAGGTATTTGGGGCGACTTTTCAGGGAAGGCGCTGCCTTTGCCGCCAATCCCCTTGCGCATGAAGTTCTCCCATTACTGAAAGCGGCGGAGGCGGTGAAGCGGGAGCAACATCGGTTTCTGGGTTTTGTGCGTTTTCAGAAAACTCAGGAGGGGCTTCTTTTTGCAGAAATTGAGCCTCAGTGTGATGTTTTGTTTCTCCTGGTGGGGCATTTTCGGC
>DBTP01000011.1 GCA_002307115.1 Fibrobacter sp. UBA1313
TTACAAGGCAAAATTTTTGAATGGAATAATGAAATGCCTCCGAGCCTTTCTCAAGGAATGCGCACCGCTGTGACCGCTGTGGAAAAAGGGGAAAAAGTAGTTTGGATTCCTTTGGACGTATTGCAAAATAAAGCGATCAAGAATTCAACGGCCGGGAACAAGGAAAAAACACGCAAAGAAGCTTTTCTAATCTGGTTCCACGATGGTGGTATTGTGATGTACCCGCTAGCTCTTGTTGCTTTTTTGGCTTTGATGCTCTGCATTGAACGTTTTATCACTCTCACGTATCGCGGCCGCACCGGTGGAAAATTTATGACGCGCTTTTATTCGTTAGTGGATTCGAATGAATATGAAAAGGCCATGGATCTTTGTCTTAAGGTGAATTCCAGTTTATCGGCGATTCTTTTCAGCATTGTACGCAATGCGGAGAAGGGACGTGATGCGGCTGAAAAAGGACTCAAAGAAGCAATGCTTCGCGAACAACCGAAATTGGAAAAACGGATGGGAATTCTTGCGGCCCTCGGTACTATAGCGCCTCTCTTAGGCCTTCTTGGGACGGTTACGGGTATCATTACTCTGTTTACTGTGATTACGCAAGTGGGTACCAATGATGCGCGTGTGCTTGCGGGTGGCATTTCGGAAGCTCTTATCACCACAGAAGCAGGGCTTGTCATCGCTATTCCTGCAATGATGATTCATGGATTCCTCAGTGAAAAACTGGAAAAAGTAATGAGTGAACTCTACATTCAAAGCACTGTTTCGCTGAATCTCCTTTTTCCCACAGATACTAAAGTCAAATAAATTATGGATAACGCCTACTACATATTTATAGAAGCTCTCAACAACACGTGGGTTGATGGCGGCCCTGTGATGCTCCCGATTTTAATTACGGGTTGTATAGGGTTCTATTTTGTATTTGCGGCATGGATGCGCATAGGAGTCGACTTTTTTCGAAATGAATCTCCCAAGAGTATTCAGAAAATGCATGAACAATTGGAAGCGGATGATGTGCGTGGAGCTCGAAATATATTGCGTACGACACCTGGTTTTGTTTCTAAAGAACTTCAATTAGCCTTGGATAAAGCAGAAGAAGCGCCTCAAGACTTACATGGCTATTTGATGGAACGTCTCCTAAAATCGAATCGGTATTTGGATAAAGGGACGATTATTATTTCGGTAATGGCAATTTCAGCTCCGCTTTTAGGCTTGCTCGGCACGGTAACCGGAATGGTTGCTACTTTCAATGTGATTACTTTGTACGGAAATTCAAATCCGGTGCTTATGGCAGACGGTATTTCCGAAGCCTTGATAACCACGCAAAGTGGACTCTTAATTGCGTTCCCTTTGACACTCTTAAAACAACGTCTTGATGACCGCATCGAAATGATCAAACAACAGATTGAATTGGGCTCTACCATTATTTTGCACCATAGCGATTCTTTAAAGGAAGGCTCTCATGAACTTTGATTTGCCACAGCGTAAACGCAAGCCTATGGGCATTGATATGGGCCCATTGATGGATATGGTGTTTATCCTGTTGATCTTTTTTGTGGTTACATCAACATTTACTCGTGAGACGGGTGTAGAAGTGACCAAACCTCAGGCGCAAACCGCGAGTCAATTAGAAAAAGAAAATATCATGATTGCGATTACTCGTGAAGGAACGATTCATATTAATGAACGCCAGGTAGATCTTTTGAGCCTCAAGGATATCCTTTTGCAAATCATGGCGAAAACTCCAGACAAAGAGGCGGTAATTATTGCTGATGAATCCGCAATGACTGGGGCGCTTGTGCAGACGATTGATATTTGTACACTGGCTGGTGTGAAAAAAGTTTCCATTGCGGCCCAGGCGAAATAGAGAGCATTATGAATTTGTCAAAAAAGACATGGTCTCAAAAAATATTTTCCTGGATTCGCTCTTGGTCGAAACGCCTTGTGCTTGTTGTGGTCTCATTTCTTTGCAGTGCTCTTTTGATTTTTTCTGTGACGATTGCAAACCTCTTTGTTAAAGGGGGCATATTTAAGGAACGCACCTACACAGTCACAGAAGTAAAAACGGTCACTCCAGACCACATCAAGGAACTCCCGAAAGACAAAAAAATACCGCGCAAGGCTAATCGCCAAAAGACAAATAACCGATCTCCTAAAGTGGGCCCAAGGTTTGCGATGGAGTTGGGAGCTATTGGTGGTAGTGCGGGTGCAACTATTTCTAGTGACTTTGTAACGACAATGGCGGGTGGTGGCAATTTGGATGAGAAGGGAGATGTGGATGAAAAGCCCGAGAGCAGAGGGTTCCCCGCATTTCAGCCACCGCAGAGCATTCGAGAGGCTGAAACGGATGCCTTGCTTCGTCTTTCCTTTTGTGTAGATGTGAATGGGAAAGTGTACAACATTAAAATTGTGGAAGAATCACCCACAGGCCAAGGTCTTGCAGTGGCGGGGCGTGAAGCTTTATCGCGGATGACATTTGCGCCAGCGAAAAAGCAAGGGAAGGCCGTCGCTTACTGTGGCATGGAACAACCTTTTGAAGTAAAGTTCAGGGATTAAATAATGCGATTCTTTAAGTTACACATACTTCTTTTATTGGTAGGCATTGCTTTTTCGGCACAATCGGCCGATGATATTTTGGCACGGGCCACTGACCTTTATAAGCAAGGTCGGTATGGCGACGCCATACTCCTCTACCGCAAAGCGGAACAGCGTGGCGCAGATCCATTCATTACCAGTTTCAATGTGGCGAACAGTCTTTTTCAAGAAGAAAAATTTCCTGAATCCGCAGCGGCTTATCGTAAAGCGGTGGATTATAGCAACGGAACCTACGCACCGGCCCTTTTCAACTTAGCATCGGTTCTTTTTCGCTTGGGGGAATACCCAGAAAGTGTGGCCACCTATCATCGCGCACTGGCTCTCAATTCAGACAATGTTTCCGCTTGGCTTTACTTAGGCGAAGCTTGTTCTCATATCGGCGATAAGGTAGGGACGATTCGCGCTCTTGAAAAGGCCTATGAACTTGATCCTGAAGATGTGAGCATCGCTTACCAGCTTTCAGAGGCCTACATTGCGATGGGCGACTATGAAAGTGCTATTTCGTTGGTGCGAAAAGCCTATGTGCAAAATCCATCCGAAACGGATTTCTTGATTTACATAGGCGATATTTACCGAATCCAGAAGAATTATGAGGCAAGTACAGGAGCTTATCGAGAGGCGTTGTCCATTACACCGGATAATACGGCACTTTTGTACAAGTTAGCGGATGTTCTTGCAGAAGGCGGTAATACCTATGTTGCTATGGATATACTCACCCAAATTCTTGAGATTGATCCCAAATTTTCAGATGCCGCAATCTTTTTAGGAAACTTGGCTTTTGATGCTAAGTGGTGGGATCGTGCGGAATTAGCCTACATTCAAGCGGCAAAAAATAAGAATGAAGAAGCTTTGTTCGGATTTCGCAATCTTGCCTTTGAAGCTTCCCAACGGGGCGATCACCAAGGCTCGAAACGTTATTTAACCATCGCTCACCAATATTACCCTCAAGATGAAACCCTCCAAGCTGAACTATTAAACTTGGAAGAATAAAGCGGTTTCGAAATAATTCGCTTGCCATATTTTACGAATAATATATTTCTGTAATTGAAGCCCTTCGCCTTGTACACTTTTTGTAAGAGCGGAAAAGGTCTTATTCGAAAAAGAATGAGATTAAAGGATAGACATCTATAGATAAAATATTAATTTTAGCTGTCTTCTCAATTCTGAGTTTTGTATTTGTTCTGGGTCGTTACGGAGAATGTATTATGGCTATGCAGTGGATATGGTTATCAGGTTTTGCTACCAACTTAGGCTTCTGGGAAGAGGACCTAGTGGAAGTGAATTCCAATGCAAAGCATACATTTGTATCCTATACGAAAGTGATTGAAAATCCGGATGACTTGTATTCCTCTATTCCTGGTTTGGCAAAGGCGGATGTAGTGGTAGCCTGTGATCTCGCAGCACAGGCACTGGTCTTATCCACGAAGGCAAGACCTCAAGGGCAAAAATGGATTTTTCTTGCTCCTATGATTAATTTTTGTGAAGGCGAAGAAGGTTGGCCTAAGAGCCAAGCCCTTTTGATGGCCAAAGCAATGGTCAAGAATACGAAAGCGGCTCTCCAAAGTTATATGGAAATGATGGGACCTTGTGATGAATCTATTCAAGAGGATTGGATGGAACAAGCACTCAAGATGCCTCCTTCAACACTTGCGAAGGGTTTGGAATATCTCGCCCAAGCAACCGTGCTTGAAGAACCGATCCAGTTAGAAAATACAGAAATGTTTTTTGGACGTGAAGATCAGTTGGTGACGCCCGCGTATGCAACTAAAGTAAAGAAATTACTTCTTGGAACCACTTCACAAGAACGAGTCAAATCAGGTCACTGGGCGCACACGCTTCTTTTTTAACACGACTACAAGTCCCGCTAGATATACAAAGAAAAACAGTAAGAGACTATTTTCGACCGCATCCCCGATGTGAGTATAAAGAGTATCTCTTGTACGCAGAGGAACCTTCTTGGTTATTACACGCTTTGTAAAAAGTTCGGTGTTGCTGCTCATATTTCCATATTGGTCGATGAAGGCCGAAATTCCGCTGTTAGCACTTCTTGCCACGGGGTAACCGTTTTCTACCGCGCGGTAACGGATCAAATTCAAATGCTGCCCTGGGGCTGTGCTGATGCCAAACCAGCCATCGTTCGTAATGTTCACCATCATCCGGGATCCTTTACGGATAGCCTCTCGAATTTGGCTTCCATAAATCGCTTCATAACAAATAAAAGGAGTCCATTGAAATGGAGCATAGACAGGAATTTCTTTTCCTTCTACAAAATCGCCCTCTCCAAAATCCACATAATTTAAAATGGGAATCACATCATCAAAAGGAATTCTTTCGCTGAAGGGGACGAGATGAACCTTGCTATAACGTTGAGGCTTCCGACTGGAGGCATTGAACAAAAAGCCACTATTATAAAAATTGATTTCTCGAGGAGGAATTCCTTCGCGATCATAATCAAGTGCGCCTACAAATACGGAGGCGTGTGTATTTGAAACCATCTTTCGAATGTTGCGCATTTCTTGAGGGTGGCGTTTTAGAAAATCGGGAATCGCCGTTTCGGGGAGAACCAGCATATCTATCTTCTCAAGAGAAACGCTATCGGTGATCAGTTGCCATGTTTGCGCAATCACCGAATCATAATAATCGTGGCTCCACTTCTTCGTTTGATGAATACTCGGCTGCACCAATGACAACGTCGGGGCTTCATTCTCATTTGCAATGTAGAAAGGCTTTGCTTCTGGCTTGGAAAGCACCATGGACCCATAAATAAAAAGAATCAAAAGAATGACAACGGGGGTTCCGAGGAGTATCTTCTTTTTGAAAACAAATCCCATAGCCACGGACATATTACTGATAATAATCAAAATGGTATAACCAAAAATACCGATATTGGAAAGCATTTGTAACAGTTCTAAGTGGTTTCCCAAAACGTAGCCCAAGTGGCTCCAAGGGAAACTAAAGTCGCCCACGCTCCTTGTCATTTCTAATCCGGCATAAAAGAAAGGAAATAGCAAAAGAAAAACAGGAAACCCTTTAATGCGGACGTCTCTTGCTTTTACAAAGACAAAAGCCGCAAAGGTATTGTATAAACTAAAGAAGGCAATCAGGAGGAATAAACCGAACAGAATAATTCCGGCAGGTCCCACTTTCATCACGTTGTAAATCCAGTAATAATTGATCGCGTTGTAAAGCATTCCCGACCAGAACGAACCAAATAAAATGGATTGAAGTGGGAATTTGAGCAAAACAATAAACCACGGAACCAACAAAATAGCTGCCGCAGGTCCCAAGGGAAGCGGAGGAAATGCGAGTGCGTAAAACCCCCAAGCGATGGAACAAAGTGCAAGTGCTTGAATGGATTGCTTTTCGAAAATTCTGTGGGCGTTCCAAATAAAAAAATGAATCAAACCAAAAAGAAAAAGAGGAACAAAAATAACGGCTAGGCTCACGACGCTTGCATGACTATCCAGCGTGTAATCTAAAGCAAGAAAAGCGAAGTGAATCCCTGCGAAGCAGTAAAGATACTTGTTAAAGTATTTTCGAAAATCGGAGGAAAAAAGAAATGGGATCGCTGTGAGAAGCGGAATTGCGTGAGGTAAAAAAGTATAGAGCCCCACCGTTTCTGGTCGTATTGCAAATAAAATGATTCCCGCAATAATCTGCAAGGCAATAAAAAGAATCATAATCCGCCCTTTCCTTGTGGGTGAAAAAGTAAAACAAATTCACCTTTCGGGACGCGTTCTTTATAGTGCGCCAATAATTCGCTCGGCGTTCCCACTAAATGCTCTTCAAATTTTTTAGTAAGCTCCCGCATCAGAGCGACTGTAATTTCACCATACACGGTTTTGATCTCTTCTAGGAATTTCAAAAGGTTGTGCGGACTCGCATAAAAGATCATTGTAGAATCGGCGGTTTCTTTTAGCGCTTCTAGCATGTGCAAACGCTGCGCACTTTTTTTAGGCGAAAAATTTTCAAAACGGAACCGATCTGTGGGGAGCCCACTAGAGACAAGAGCCGTAATCATTGCACTCGGGCCAGGGATCGCAAGTACAGGAATCTTTTCCCGCACGCATTCGCGAACCAAGTTGAAGGCCGGATCTGCAACACCGGGCGTTCCCGCATCGCTCACCAGGGCAATATCGCCTGTGTTCTTGAGATACTCCACATATTTTGGAGTGACTTTCTCTTTATTAAAGTCGTGGTAACTTTCCATTGGGGTTCGGATGTCATAGTGATCCATCAACAAACGAGAATGACGAGTATCTTCTGCGAGTACCAGGGGCACTTCTTTCAATATCCTGATGGCACGGAACGTAATATCTTCAAGATTCCCGATAGGGGTAGCGACAATGTAAAGCGTATGCATTATTTGAATTTAGAAATCTGAGTCCATGCCTGTGTCTACGGGAACGTCTTGTTGTATCGCTGAACGTAGCCGTTTCATGAGTTTGATGTGCATCATGTCGGCACTCGCTTGAATTTCACTATTGCGATAGGGGCCGTACCAGAAAAGTCGAGGATGTTCTTCTTCGGTAAGCGTAATTTGTTGGACTAATTGGCCATCGCAAAAAAGTTCTGCATCCATGAATAATTCCATGTCTGTTTCTCGAGGCATTGCTGGCCATAAGGGCAAAAACACAATAACTCCTAGATACCACCAACTCGCAAAACTTTCTTCGACGGTTCCCTTAGCCTTGATTTTTAATCGGCAATTTTCATTCGCGGGGAGTGCACCTTCGAGCATTTTCGCGTAGGCCATGCGTAAACCTTCTGATGCATTGAGGGTATCCCCATCAATTAAAAACACAAAAGAATTAAATGTGGAGTCTTTCGGTGGTGTAGGCGAGGCATTATTTTCCCACCGCGCCCCCACAAGATTAGGAGCACATCCACACAATAAGGAAAGAATCGCTATTGAAAAAAAGAATCGCACCACCTAAAAGTAGAATTATTAGATTATCCCCATGGAAAGTCTCCCCGCATACTTTGTTTCTGACGTACATCTTGGCGCGAATTCACCTCGTTCTATCGCGGACAGAGAAGAACGTTTGGTGATAAAGTTGAGGGAGTGGCGTAACGCTTGTAGTCATCTTGTGATTGTTGGGGATCTTTTTGAATTTTGGTATGAGTACCGCCATTATGTAAATCGCCACCATTTTCAGTTGTACCGAGCACTCGCGGATATGGTAGATGCAGGGGTTCAAGTACATTATCTTTGTGGCAATCACGATTTTGCTTTGGGTTCTTTCTTCCCTGAAACGTTAGGCGTCCAAATTCACAAAGAATTGGTCTTAGAAATTCAAGGCAAGCGTCTCTATTTTATGCATGGTGATGGAATTCCTGCGTCAGACAGGGGATATCGATTTGCTCGTCATATTGTGGATTTTCCTTTGAATCGAACTTTATTCCGGA
>DBTP01000184.1 GCA_002307115.1 Fibrobacter sp. UBA1313
TGGATGGCGCGCAGGCTTTCGTTAAAAAAGACGTCATTCTCCAGGAGCCGAACCTTTCCCCCAATGGAAAATATTTAGCGATCACGCTCCGCGGCTCTATGCGGGAAACGGGTATCTGGAACCTTGAAAAGAAAACGTGGACAAAGTCTGGGGACGGTTGTCAGATTGACTGGTTTGCGGACGGCTCTCGCATCTACCGTGTGAATCCCACGGGCAACGGGGGCACCGCAGCCCCGAGCGAAATTCTCTGGTTCACCGTAAAAGACGGCATGCCCATTGAGAAGATCGGCTTCTTCGGCATTCCCAAGGCTGTCAAACTGATGGATCTTGAAGGGCGCCGTTCCCACGAATATTTCCCTCGCATTTCCCCCAATGGAAAATGGCTGGTTTGGGGTGCGACGGACAAAGGCCACGACCACGATATTTATGATTACGAACTCTACTTGTGGGAAATCGGAAAATCGCCTGATACGGCTACCCGCATTACTTATCACACAGGAAACGATCGCTGGCCGGATATCTGGCTGGAACCCTAATATGATTTCATCCCTGTTTCTTGCCGCCGCTCTGCAGGCTTTTTCTATACAGGATTCAGCCTCCCATGATTCGAATCGTTACACACAAGGTCTTTTTTTTCATGGAAAAGAACTGGTGGAAACTACGGGGATCTATGGAAAATCGAGCTTGTTCCGGATGCAAAAACCGGGAGGCCCCGCGACCGATTCCACGCATTTAAGGGACGCCTATTTTGGTGAGGGTTCCATTCAAATTGATAATGAAATTATCTGGCTCACGTGGCGCGAGCACAAGGCGTTTGTTTATGATGCTAAAACGCTAGCCCTCAAAGGGGAATTTCAGATTCCTACCGAAGGCTGGGGACTCGATCTCTGGAACGGAATGCTCCTTATGAGCAATGGGAGCGCAGAACTTCTTTGCTTGAGTTTGGGTGATCACCAAGTCCTTAAAACAATCACGATCACCGAGAATGACAACCCCGTCTCCAACCTCAATGAACTCGAAGTGGTGGGAAACACCCTCTACGCGAACCTCTGGGGATCCGATTCGATTGCGGTCATTGATCTCAAAAAGGGGAAGGTGACCTCTTGGATCGACTTTTCAATCCAAGCCAAAAAGGTTCGCGCTAAAAATTCAAAAGCAGAAGTTCTCAATGGCATCGCCTACGATGGCAAAGACTTTTGGATCACTGGCAAATACTGGCCTGTGATGTACAAAATCCGCCTCAAAAAATAGTTTGTACGAAGGGCACCTCTAAAAATTCCTTTTCTATGAAATCGACTGCGGCACTTCGCTATAGTTCGTCATTCAAAATGGCGAATACAATCAGTATTAGCCATTTCTCATTCCTGCTCTAGCTCGGCCTCGTTAAATTTCATGGCCGCAAACCAATTTTTAGAAGTGCCCTAAACTCAATTATCGAAAGACCACACTATCCCATAAAGGAAGCGCAAGCCCTCGGGCGCGTAACCTGCGGCGGGCTCATACATACTGTGATTTAAGTTATCAATACGCGTGTAAAGTTCAAAGGTGAGAATCTGCATTCGCGCCTCGAAGTTCAGAGCGAGATAATGTTTAAGTTCCACCAGTTGAGGTAGGCCGTCTTCATCCACTTCACAGTCCCAGCGACTATCGAACCACTGGAAATCCCAGCGCACGGAAACGCCTAAGCGGTTACTGACAAAACGGTCACTCCAAAACAGAGAGCCTTTGTAAAATAATTCAGGGGTATCTATAATTTTTACTCTTCTGTTTAAAACGGCAGAGCGTTCTACATGCAATTGCCAATTCCCCAATTGTATTCCTGCGGTCACCATCCAATCCAAGGTCTCCGCCTCTTTCAAATTGATCCACTTGAAAGCGGATTCAACCGAATTTAACCCTTCACCCAAAACCCATTGTGGGCGAATTGGATTTTTTATTTTTTCGTGCCGAATTCCTAAACCGTAAAAAAGACCACCCGCATCCCACTGCAAATCGGCGGTAGTTCTTTGGCGTTCCTCCGCTTTCAAATTTTTATTTGGAAATGCATAGCGCCCTGTATTTATATAACGGAGTTCATCAATGTCAGGAAATCGCGTATCTGACCGATAACTCACCAGCGCCCGCAAATTCGAAGGAAGACTCAATGTGGCATTGGCCGAAAAACTGCCCGCATACTGCACGGAATCATCAATGTGACTATTACGGAGTAATCCACTTTGGGTGCGAAACATCAGCATGCCCAAAGTATCTTCCAATTGCAGATAACCTAATTCCCGATCCTCTTCAAAACGATTGTCAGCCGTTACAAATTCATAATCCATTTGGAGTGAAGGATTAAAAATGGCGCTCTGACTCCCCAGCATAAAGGAACCGTTCACCGTTTCGTACAAAATGGAACGTTGAATTCCGGACCAAGTCGTATCGGTGATTACGCCACCCGATGCATCTAGAGTATCTGCAAGTGTATCCACCCCCGTTGCATAGTTAGGGAGACTATCATAATCGATTTCATGAGTCCCCGAATATACTGAAGCTCCTGCGTTCAAAAAAGAAAAGGGGCGCCAAGACGCGGACACACCATAGTTGGTGGATTGTACAGATGCATTAAATGGGGTGGTTTGGTATTCCAGTGTTGAGTAATCCGAGGAATCCCTTATTATCTGGTAATTGGGGACGTCGTCGTCATCGATATGGAGATAGCTGGCTTCAAAACTAATTTCGGCTTTTGGAAAATACCAAGTGATGGCGGGACGAATATGGATGCTGTTCATCGCAATGTTCCGACCTGTAAAAGGAATACTCGAAGAATCGCGACCTAAAGCAAAATAAGGTTGATGCGTCACATCTTGGTAATGAAAATCATCGGAATATAAATCGGAGTGGCTCGAAAGGCCGAGATCCAATTGAATGGAATCCATCAGCAGGCGTTGAAACGTAAGGCCAAAAGAGTTGCCACTAAAAGCAAAACGTTCCCAGGTAATGCGGGTGATAGGAGTATCCACAGGTTGTTCGCGCGGCGCCTCTCTCAAAACGCCATTGTCCCCATTCAGGTTCAATTGGGTGGCATCAAAAGTCAATCGAGAGGTATTCAAACCGGCAAGTTTCGAGGGCAACCGATGGGTAGGGGAGCCGAGCCCCATCACCGAGAAGGTCAGGTCTGGATTTCCCATCATGGAGGTTCCCAGTACCCATTCCGATTTCTGACCATCTAAATCATAGGTTCTTTGTCCAATTTCTGGAATTTCTGTCACCCAGCGACTTGCATCTACCTCGCTTACCACTGGTGCTGGGGTAGACACCTGCGCAAAAGCCTGTGTGAAGAGGATTGAGAAAAGAATGCAAAGAGCTGTTGAACTATATTTATTGCGCGACATAATTTGCCGCCCCTAAATTAACTATTTTTTCAGCGAACTTTTTCAGAGGGTTAGAAAATGCCGGTACTTCACGTCAATGAAGCTAGTTTTGATAAGGTCATTGGTTCAGGTCAGCTTGTCCTTGTCGACTTTTGGGCCACTTGGTGTCGTCCTTGCCAAATGATGGGACCTGTCATGGATGAACTTGCCGATGAATATGATGGTCGCGTGATTATCGCCAAAGTGAATGCCGAAGAAAACGAAGCTCTTTGTGCTCGTTTTGGAATCACTAACATTCCCAATATGAAGCTTTTCAAAAATGGTGTTGAAGTGGGTAATATCGTCGGTGCTGTGCCCAAAACCACGCTCAAAGCGGCCATCGATAAAAATATTTAATCGAAACCAAGCCTTATCCAATACCACTCACACAATCCACTTGTGAATGAGTGGTATTTTTTTTATGAGAGCTGTGATGAAGAGACTCACCAAAAAGAAAATAAAAGAGATGAGGGGCACTGAAATAAAGGAAGAGGCAAAATACAAGTTTCCTCCAAGTTTCAAATATGCCGAAATAATGAAGGGATGTACCAGATAAATTCCGAACGTACAACCCGAGAGCCACAAAACCACACGTTCTACTCGTACTCCAAATGTACGTCGCCCCAAAAATTCTTTTGCAAAAAGAAATATAGCGGTCGCCATACAAAAAGCCATTGGACGGAAATTTCCCATCAGGTATTCATTAGGTGTATTCTTTTCAATAGAAAGCTGGTTAGAGCCTACAAAGATAAAGACCCAAGAGAGAATTCCCAAGGCGTAGAAAAATAATCGCGTTTTACGCATCAAAGGATAATGTTGAAAATAATACCCAGCTACAAAATAACCGACAAAACTCGAAAAGCCAGGAATAATCAAATTCCGATAAAGTGGTTGGTGAATGGACTCCAAAAAATACTGACTTAACAATGGCAATAACGTTCCAAAACACACAAACAAAAACAAAAAATATTCCAGTTCTTTTTTGGTTGCATACTTGGTGAATATGCGCAAAAGAGGCGTTAAAAGATAAAGCCCAATAATCACGTATAGAAACCATAAATGAACTTGTGGTTCGAAAAGAAAACTGAGGGGAACTTTTAAAAAATCAATTGCTGTAAACTGAGGATTCGAAACTACATGAAAGCACCCGTAGAGACCTCCCCAAAAAATTAACGCTACCGCAATGCGCGGAATATATTTCCTAAAAATTTTATCAGGGGTTTTGGAAATATGGGGGTCTAAAAAAAAGGCTCCGCTAAGCATGATGAAAATAGCGACACCCCA
>DBTP01000161.1 GCA_002307115.1 Fibrobacter sp. UBA1313
TCAATACCGCGTTTGATGTCCATCGGATTTGCCCCAGCGGCGACATTCTTAAGTCCTTCGCGGGTAATCGCTTGAGCGAGCACGGTTGCAGTGGTGGTTCCATCACCAGCGGCATCGCTAGTTTTGCTTGCGACTTCGCGGGCCATCTGGGCGCCGAGATTCTCGTAAGCATCTTCAAGTTCCACTTCTTTAGCGACAGTGACACCATCTTTGGTGATATTTGGAGCGCCAAAAGATTTTCCAATCATCACGTTGCGACCCTTAGGGCCCAAGGTGACTTTAACAGCGTTGGCGAGTTTATCTACGCCATTCATCAGGGATTCACGGGCGGCGACATCAAATTTCAATTGTTTTGCCATATAAAACTCCTAAGTCCTTATATTTCTTTTTGTTATAAATTTTATTTTAGAATTAGAGAATGGCGAAAATATCGCTCTCTTTCACGATCAGGTAAGACTTCCCTTCAGCAGTAACTTCTGTGCCGCTGTACTTGCCATAAAGGACTGTGTCACCCACTTTCACTTCTGTGGGGATGGTTTCCCCTTTCTCGTTTTTCTTTCCAGCGCCAACAGCGATGACCTTGCCTTGCATGGGCTTTTCTTTAGCATTGTCTGGGATAAATAGGCCACTTTGGGTCTTTGTTTCGGCTTCAGCGGGCTCAATCAGAACTCGATCTGCAAGGGGCTTAATCATAGTTATTCTACCTCATTGTTAACATTGGCGGTCACAGTTTGCGACCAGGTTTGTTTGCCAAAACCTATGCAATATCTGTGCCAAATAGTGGTTTTTTATTAAAAATAAGGTAAAAACCTTTTTTTAAGGGTGAATGTGAGACTTTTTCGTTTTTAGGATAGAAAAATGGAATAAATAAGGGATCAACGGGTTCAATTTGCGCTATTCGTAAGTAACTGTTCAAATGGGTATTGTTGCATATTGGAACATGTAGCGTGTTTTTTCTATTTTTAGCACCTCTAACTTTTTGATGCTAAAGGAGTTACTAATTTCGTTTCAAATTGAAACATTGCGAAAATAAGCATAAGGTACTATTTTTGGGCCATCAATAAGTGTAATTTAAAGTTCTCTGAGGTATCTCATGTCTTACGCGTCTGTAGCCAAAAACAATTTTGCCAACTTGTCCATCAACCCCTATCCTGGACGTGGAATTGTCTTGGGTACATCGCCCTGTGGTGGATATTTTGTGCAAGTGTATTGGATTATGGGACGCAGCGAAAACAGCCGCAATCGCGTGTTTGTCATGGATGGGGATACTGGTTTTATGCGTACGCAAGCATTTGATGAAACTAAGCTGACAGATCCAAGTTTGATCATTTATTATCCGGCCCGCCATCTTGAGGGTATGCACATTATTACGAACGGCGACCAGACGGACACTATTTTTGATGGCATAAAAGCAGGCAAGACATTTGAGGGTTCGTTGGATTCTCGTCAATACGAACCGGATGGCCCCAATTTTACGCCGAGAATTTCAGGCATTACTTTTCAAAAAGCGGCTCCTGCTGCATATAAGTTATCCATTCTCAAGAGTGCTACTAACTCTGAAGAAGCGGGTTGTATGCGCTTTACGTACTCCTATGATAAGGCTCTTCCGGGTCTTGGTCATTTTATCTCGACCTACGCAACGGATGGCAAACCGATTCCGAGCTTCCAAGGAGAACCTTTGATGTTGCCAATTCCAAACACTGCAGAGGAGACGCTCACCATGTATTGGCACGCCTTGAATGCCGATAACCGAGTTTCTTTGATGGTGAAGTGGATTGATCGCAAGACATTTAACGCCGAGACTTTAATTCAGAATAAGCTCGGCTAGTTGAAATTCCCTGAGGGTCGCTGAATGGTGTACCTGAAGTGAATGCTAAACGATAAGAGCGCCTCTCCTTAGGGAGGGGCGCTTTTGCTATAACTCATTTAGGTAATAAAACGTACTCTTCATGGCTATTATCGTTTGCCAAGGCACGCAATCGTGAGACTTCTTTGGCTAATTTTAAAGGCATGGAGTGTCTTTCCAGAGATATCCAGCAGGGTCACGCCTTTGCCCATGAATATTCATATTGCCAATCCACTGTAATATTGCCCTGTAATGTTTCTTTTCTTACTTGAGGGTTGCCCTTTCTCGCCGGTACTCAATAATGAAGAGGATTATCCCTGCGATGATCATGATAGAGCAGAGCGTTTGCCCTCGACTCATTTGGAAGAAGTCATGGCGACCGAGAAAGTTATCTGGGTGACGGAAAAATTCGATGAAGAATCGGAAAATGCCATACCCCATCAGGTAGAGAGCCATCATTTGGTTGCGGAAAAGGGGCAAGCGACGTAAGGTAAAAAGAATTGCAAAGAGAATAAGGCCTTCGAAGCACATCTCGTATAGCTGCGAAGGATGCCTAAGTTGTAAATCATGAGTCATGGGAAAAAGCATACCAATGGGACTCGTTGTGACTTCACCGTAGAGTTCTCCGTTTACAAAGTTGCCCCAACGCCCCCAACTGTAACCGAGAGGAACCGCTAAGAATCCGAGGTTGAGTAATTTCCACAGGGGGAGTTTGTTCCTTTTGATACCGGTGATGCCGAAAATGATGGCGCCCAAGAGTCCGCCGTGGTACGACATTCCTGAGATACCAACAAAGTAAAATCCTTGAAGATCATCATAACGGAAGGGAAGGAGAATTTCCAAAGGATGTGCAAAATAGTGTTGCGGGTTGTAAAATAGAACGTAGCCTAACCGGGCGCCAACGAGAATGCCGCCGATCACCCATGTGGCAAAACTATCCATTTGTTCTTTGGTGATGCCTATTTTTTCTTTAATGTTGGTGCGCCAAATGACTGCATAACAGGTGGCGAAAGCGAAAAGATACATGAGACCATACCAGCGTATAGGAAAATTTCCTAACTGGATTGCCGTGCCATCAAAATAGGTCGGTATTAAATTCCACCAAGTAAAATCCATAGGGTTACCTCTAACTTTTTTCCCCAGTAGGGATGTTTTGTTTTGCCCAATAATTAATTAAAATACCAGCGACTTGGGTAGCGGGTTGAGATCGAATTTCGCCATGAGCCTGCATAATCACTACGATAATGGCATTTTGAGGATTGGTTTTCTCCTGCGCAAAACCCATGAACCAATCATAGCGACCTTTGGGATCATTGCCATCGAGAGAGCCCGTTTTGCCGCCAATGTCGAGACGATCTAAATAACGTCGTGCTATATTCCGTGGGGAAATATTTTTTCGTGCGGTTCCGTGAGTGGCCGTGCGCACCATCGCCTGGCGCAGTCCATAATAGGTGTTTTTAGAAAATTTGGTATTGAGTATTGGTTGGGGTTCCATGGGGGCGTAGCCGAGAGCTCGGTTGGAAGACCAAGGAATTTCCAACAGTTGTTTCATGAGGATGGCGCGGATCATCGCCGCCGCTTGAAGTGGAGACAATGTCGTTTCTTGTGTGAAACCACTGGAGGCTTCGGCAAGTCCATACCCTGAATCGGGGGGGGCAAAAATGGATCGCTGAGGAATATTTTCGGGAAATGAATAATTGAACCCTAGTTTTTGAGCCGCATCCTTAAGCCTTGTGCTTCCGACTGCAAAACCCATGAGTGCCATGGGCGGGTTGTATGATTTTGCGTAGGCGTCTTCGAGTGTTGTTGTCTGGCCGTGATAACTATTGGGAACTCGAAGCTGGAATTTGTAAAGTGTGTGCGCTTGTCCGATCAACGGAATCTCTGAATCGAGGGTGTATTTTTTGGACTCCATCGCTGCTGCAATGGTGATTGTTTTTGCGAGAGAAGCCGCAGGGAAAGTGGCTCGTGTGAGGTAGTCGGGCGCTGTCTGTACGGCGCTATCTTTGCGTTCTCCCCAAGCGAGAATTTCATTCGTTTTAGCATCAACCACTAAAAATAATGCGTTATCGGGGTGATAGCGCCGGAGCATAATATCCATTTGGTGAGCGAGAGATGTGTCTTTTTGAAGAAAAACATGACTGAGATCTGCTTTTTCTTCATTGTCTAGGCGAGAAGAAACGTCTGCACGCTGGGGGAGTGTATCCTCGTTTTCTTCTTCCATGAGTCCAATGTCAGGCGAGGCCTCATCCAGTGTGTGGACCTCAGTGGTTTGTGGATTCGTGGATACGAACGCATACTTCCCGCATTGTAGCAGTAGGAAAACACCCAAAAGGATAAGAATGCTCCTGTTGAGGAGTCGTATTTTACGCGGTAAGGGCTTCATTAAAAAGGAGGTGCATTTTTATCCAATGCGTATTAAGAGCGAACTAAATGAAAAATGGTTTTTTTATAGTATTCGAGTTCGGCAATACTTTCGCGGATATCATCCAAGGCTTGGTGTTTTTCCTGTTTTTCGAATTCAGGTAAATTGGGGAACCAGCGGAAGGCAAGCTCTTTCACGGAGGTTACATCGACACTGCGATAGCAAAGCCAATTTGAAATCTTCGGCATATAGCGGTAGAGAAATCGGCGGTCTTGAGTTATTGAATTTCCGCACAATAAATTGCCCTTTTCAAGGGTATATTTTTTGATAAAGTCTAAAGTGATGGATTCACAGTCTGATAAGGAATACGGTGAACGATGGACTCGGTCCACCAGTCCGCTCTGTGTGTGATGACGAGTGTTCCAATCGTCCATTCCATTTAGAATATTATCTGGTTGGTGAATTGCAAGGACGGGGCCTTCTGAAAGAATTTCAAGGTTTGGACCTGTGACAATCGTTGCAATTTCAAGAATGACGTCTGTGTCTGGTTCGAGGCCCGACATTTCAAGATCCATCCAAACTAAGTTAGGTGCGGTTTTCATTTGCATATTCAGTTGTGAAATTTTTAATAAATTTAGCTCGCTTATTCATTTTACAAGGATAACTATTTATGGAAGATGTTGTTGTAACAGGAATGGGATGTGTGAGCTCTTTGGGGAATTCCCCCGATGAACTCTGGACAAATCTCCTTGCTGGCAAATCTGGTGTATCCAATATCATTCGCTTTGATACGAGCGATTATGGAGTACACTTTGGTTCAGAAGTGAAAGTCTTTGACGCTTCGCCTTACTACAGCGAACGTGACGCTAAACGCTATTCCCGCAGCATCCAGTATGCTGTGCATGCTGCAGAAACAGCGTTAAAGAATGCAGGCATCGAAGATTCTCATTCCGTTGATATTACTCGTGCTGGTGTGATGATTGCTTCTGGTATCGGTGGCATGGACACTTATTATGAAACGTCCGTGGCGTTGGGCACTCGCGGTCCTCGTCGCGTTTCCCCGTTTTTTATTCCGATGGCCATTGTGAACATGGTGCCGGGTGAAGTGGCGATTCGTATGGGCTGGATGGGACCAAACTGGGCTCCTGTCTCTGCTTGTGCTTCGTCTAACCACTCCATTATTTCTGCAGCAGATCAGATTCGTCTCGGTCGTGCAGACATTATGCTTGCAGGTGGTGCTGAAGAAGCCGTGTGCCCAGTCGGCCTTGGCGGTTTTGCAGCGATGAAGGCATTGAGCACGCGTAACGATTCTCCAGAAACGGCCTCGCGTCCGTTCGATGTGGATCGTGATGGGTTTGTGGTAGGTGAAGGTGCTGGCGTTCTCGTGCTCGAAAGTTTGAGTCACGCAAAGAAGCGCGGTGCGAAGATTCTTGCCCGTATCGCGGGTTCGGGTGTGAGTGCCGATGCTTATCACATCTCGGCTCCTCGTGAAGATGGTGCTGGCGTGGCTCTCGCTATTAATATGGCCATTAGGGATGCGCAGATTGATATTGCTCAAATTGGTTATGTGAACACTCACGGAACCTCCACTCCTCGTGGCGATATCGCTGAATGCACTGCTGTTTACAAAGCCTTTGGTGGCAAGACCGATCACGTGAAAATTAATTCAACAAAGTCCATGGTGGGTCACATGCTTGGAGCTGCTTCGGCCGTAGAAGCAATCGTCACCATCAAGTCTCTTGTGGAACAGAAAATTCACATGACGGCAAACGTATTCCACAAAGATCCCGAAATTCATTTCGATGTTTGTGATAAGGGTTCTGTGAACCAGTCTATGGAATATGCAATGTCCAATAGCTTTGGTTTCGGAGGACATAATAGCGTTGTTATCTTTGGCAAAAACTAAGGATAACGGTGTTTGTTAATCTAAGTCGGATTTTCGGTACTTTACTGGTGGTTACCACGCTTGTGTGCGCTTCAGTGGATACCGTGGACTCTGCGGAACAGGTCGCGTCAGAAAAAAACTGGCGCGATCTTTCTTTTGATTACCGGAGTGAAGATCCCGGTTCTGATTCAGTTCAAGATTTTTCTGCGCTTCGTTTTGCTGGTGTAGCCTCGTTGACTGCGGGAGCTTTTGGCGTTGCTTATTTGTTTGTGTTTGAGAAGGGGTGGTGGGATGAGCAAGGCTCTGAATTTCATTTTGAAAACGATTTTGATTATGCCTTGAATTTGGACAAGGCTGGTCATTTTTTTTCCGGGATTCTTTTAGGAGAAGGCTTCTATCAGGGTTATCACTGGGCGGGGATTTCTGAATTTCAGTCTTATTTGTTGGCAGGGGTTTCCACCTCGCTCACCCATGTAGCGATTGATGTGAAAGATGGTTTTTCTCCAGAATGGGGATTCAGTATTTTTGATGTGATGTCAGGAACTTTGGGGGGCTTTTACCCCATGGCAAAGCGTTATGTTCCGGTCTTCAATTACTTTGATATCAAGTGGAGTTATTGGAAAAACAGCGATGCTTATTATAAACAGAGCGATACGGATGTTTTTACGGACGATTATGTGAATGAAACATTCTGGCTTTCGCTCAAGGTTCATCGGATGTTGCCCCGTGCGGCGCGTCCTTACTGGCCGGGATGGCTTGCGATTGCAGGTGGCTGGAGCATTGATGATGGTGTTTTTGTCGAAGGCCCAGGGAAAGGACATCATGAATTTTATATCGCTTTGGACTATGATTTTGAAGGCATCTTTCAACCGAAAGAACGTTGGGCTCGCGATTTGGTACGATTCCTCAACTATTTCAAACTCCCTGCTCCTACGATACAAGTCTATCCAGACGTTCGATTCTTTTTAGGATATCCGATCAAATTTTAGAGCCCTTAAAATATCTCCGCCATTTTTCCTGCTTTTCAAATTTGCGCACACTAATATATACGTTCCAAATTTTAGAATGCTTCCCTTTTGTCGCGAAGCCCTGTTCTGCTAGAATGGGGCCGTTTAATTTTGACATTATAAATTAAAAAGCTTACAAATCACTAGCAAAATCAAGGCTACATAGGCTCCACCGAGAAGATCATCTGCCATGACACCCCAAGCTCCTGGGAGTTTTTCAAGTTGATGAATTCCGAGAGGCTTAAGAATATCAAAGAAACGAAACAAGCCAAAACCTAATAGAATAAGCCATGGATAGGTGATGAGAGAGGCTGGCGCAATGAATGCAAATGCAAACCATTGCCCGCTCACTTCGTCGATGACAACCCAACCAGGATCATCGGAACCTGTGTCTTTAAGCACTTTGGCAACGAATGGAATGCCTATAAAAAAGACAAGTAATGCGAGTAAAGCAAAGCAACCTTGGAAACTCACCATGGCAATCGGGTAAGCAAGAACCGCAGCTACAAAACTTCCAGCGGTTCCTGGGGCTTTGGGGCTCATTCCAGAACCACCAAACGTGGTGACGAGAAGTGTTAATTTGTCTGTTTTTTTGAAAATAGGATTCATACAAATTAAGCACGGTAAGGGAATTCTTTGAATTCTGGAATCTTAAATTCCGCTTTGAGATCATCCCAGCGCAATAATCGGTGCTTCCAATAATATTTGCGATAAAGGCGACGGGCAACGCGACTGGTGATTTCGTAGGGGATCGTATGATGCTCTTCGGCAAGGGCTTCCATGGAAATGCGCGGATCTGCTTCTCCGTTGACCACTTCTACCGTTTCTCCAATTTGCACATCGGGAATGAGACTCACATCGACCATCGTTGCATCCATACAAACTCGCCCAAGAATGGGGCAGAGTTGATTGCGAATGAGTACAAATCCTTTATTATATTCTCCGCGGAGATATCCATCTCCATAACCAATGGCGACTGCCGCCACTTTCGTCGGTTGCTGTGCCACCCAGTATTGGCCGTAAGAAACGCCTTCGCCCGCGGGAACTTCGTGAATGGTGCGAATGGTTGCTTTAATCTTCATGAGAGGCTTGATTGGCCAAGGAGCAGGATAGGTCCCCATGGGATTATAGCCATATAATGCGAGTCCTGGGCGAACCATATCAAAATGACTTTCCGGGTGCAGAAGGGTGCCTGCGGAACTCGAACAATGACAAATGGCGGGTTTGATTCCATCGACAGCAAGAACGTTTACCAAACGGGTGAATCGATCGATTTGTTTTTCTGTGTTGGGGTTGCCTGCCATATCCGCGGTGGCAAGATGCGTGTACATTCCTTCGATTTCCAAATTTTTAAGGGAAAGAATCGCTCGAATGGTATCAAAGTCATCAGCCCGAACTCCGTAGCGGTGCATTCCTGTATCGATTTTCAGATGCGCTTTTGCTTTCACTCCCACGGTGTGGAGATATTCGTCAAAATTTCTAGCGGTATGCATATCCGAAATGGTGGCGGTCAGTTTGAACTCAATAAGGTACGGAAAATCGGCGGGAATGCAGGGACCCAAAATAAGAATTGGAATTTGAACTCCATATTGGCGGAGCAAAATCGCTTCTGTCATGTGGGCAACGCCCAAGAAATCAACGTTTGATGCTTCTGCAGCAAAGGCGCAGGCGAGAGAGCCATGACCATAGGAATCTGCTTTTACGGGCAAAAGAATTTTGGTCTTGGGGGGAATCATGCTGCGAATAAATTCAATATTGTCGTGAAGAGCATCCAAATTAATTTCGATCCAATTGGGATGTGTTACTTTCGACATGTCAGGAATATTTTTAGTCAAATTCATAGTATCCCAAAATATAGATTTTGATTTGTATGCTAGCCTTTATTTTTTCTCAAATTCTATTTAACACGTTGTAAAATAAAGCGTTATGAATATCTTGATAAAAGAAAAGTCCCGTGATCACTCACAGGACTTTTGAATTTAATAACTTGAGTTGACTTAAAGAAGTTCTGCGATTTGTATTGCGTTGAGGGCTGCACCCTTACGAATTTGATCGCCCACCACCCATATATCGAAGGTGTTTTCTTGGGAAAGATCTTCGCGGATACGACCGACGAACACCGGATCTTTTCCGCTCACATCAATAGGCATTGGCCAGCGATTATTAGCGGGGTCTTCCAAAATGACAACGTTCGGAGCCTTGGAAAGGACCGCGTAGATTTCTTCTACGGAAGTCTTTTTCTTGAACTGAACATTGATTGCTTCGGAATGGGCACGGAGCACAGGAACGCGAACGCAAGTTGGTGCGACACGAATGGCGTCATCGTGGAAAATTTTGCGGGTCTCCACCACCATTTTCCATTCTTCTTCACAGTAACCCTTAGGAGCCTTCACCTTGGCCTTTGCTTCGGTTCCATCGTTGAATGGAGCGTTGTGTGGGAAAAGGTTGAATGCATACTGGTAGGGGAACACGGTACGATTGAATTCATTGCCTTCGACAACGGCGACACTTTCACGGGCGAGTTCGTCCATGGCGCGGGCCCCTGCTCCAGAAGCTGCTTGGTAGGTGGCCACTGTGACACGTTGAAGGCCGAAAGCCTTGTACAACGGGAACAATGGGAGCGACATAATAATGGTCGTGCAGTTCGGGTTTGCAATGATACCCTTATTTTTTTTGATGTCTTCTGGGTTCACTTCTGGGACTACCAAAGGAACGTTCGGATCCATACGGAAATAACTGGTGTTGTCAATGACGATGGCCCCCGCTTTTACTGCGGAAGGAACAAATTCTTTGGAAATAGATCCACCCGCAGAAGACAAGACAATATCAATACCCTTAAAAGAGTCGTGAGTCAATTCTTCGATAGTTAATTCTTTGCCATTAAACGTTTGTTTTTTCCCAGCACTGTTTTTGGAAGCGAGGAGCTTCAGTGAATCCATTGGGAATTTACGTTGAGCAAGAATCGAGAGGAGTTCTTGTCCGACTGCGCCGGTAGCACCGACGATGGCTACGTTACGACTCATAGGTTTAACCTTTTGGTTGTTGTGAGTAGAATTAATCACGGATTGAGAGCTTTGAGACCTTCTTGGAAGTTTTCCAAGGTTTTCTTTGCGATCATTGCCTGTTTGAGGTACTGTTCGCGTTGTGAATCTTTCTGGCTTTCATCTTCCATAGTGGTGTACGCGTGCAGAGAATACCCCGCCAGGCGGAGATTTTCTGTGGCGTGAACCAGTTGTGCGTGCAACTCGCTTACGCTGCGAGGGTGGAAGAGCCCCATCGCTTGTTGATTCACTTTTGCAGTTTGATTCCGTAAACTCAAAGCTTTGCGTTCTGCATCTTCACGATCAGATTCAGAGGCTTCAAAAGGAATCGCTTCAAAGGCTTGAATGGCTTCAATATTGTCTAAGGCATCTGCAAGAATTTTTTCGGCTGCTGGAGCGTAGACATCTAAAGAATTGATACCCTTGGTAACAGTGGAGTTGGTTGTCGTAGTCGAGGATGCACTTTGTTGAATAGCAGCAGTCCCTTGACTTTCTGGCGTCATGAGGGCTTGATAATCACTCACTTTCAGATAGGTGAAGAATACTGCAGCAATAAAAATCACCGTAGTCGCAATACCGCTTAAAGAAAGACGAATGGCTCCGCGAGCATTCACTGTTTGCACCAACGCTAAAAGTCCAATGCACCAGAGAATCGCGAGATTTACTAAATCAAAACTTTGCATACGGCGACTTAGAACGGAAGATCATCTTCTGCTTCTGCGGCAGGAGGATTGTCATAACCACCTGCGACGTTATTATCGAAGGCAGGTCGGCTATAAGAGGAACTTTGATTGCCAGAAGCACTTGCAGGATAGGAAGATCCCCCCTGTCCTTGGCTACGAGGCGTCAACAATTGGAACGTATCCATGTTGATGTCTGTTGCATAACGTTTTTGCCCGGTGGCCTGATCATCCCAGCTACGATAGGTGAGAGTGCCTTCCACGAAAAGACTCATCCCTTTGCGAACGTTGAGAGTTTCAACGATATCTGCAATTTTACCCCAGCCAACGATGTTATGCCAATCGGTCATTTCACGAGGTTCACCACTCGCATCGCGGAAACGGCGAGACGTGGCGAGAGAAAAGGACACCTTCTTTTTGCCAGTTGGGGTCACCCGTATTTCAGGATCTTTGCCAATATTTCCGATCAACATCACTTTGTTTAGATAAGCCATAAAACAACGTCCTACAATTGTAGTTAGATTTGGTTCAAAAAGATAGAAAAAAAAGATGGTAAAACTAGCGATTTCTCATTTTCAAGACGCCTTCCCAGAGGTTCTTCGTGGTTGCCGTTTAGGGGCCGTTCTGCATCCCGCTTCTGTGGATGCTAATTACCACTACACTTTGGAAACCTTGATGTCCTTCAATGGCACTTTGTTTGAATTGGCGGCCTTATATGGTCCTCAACACGGCATTAAAGGGCACACTCAAGACAATATGATTGAGTGGGACGGTTATACCGATAAAGAGTTGGGAATACCTGTCTATAGCCTTTATGGGGATCACCGCGAGCCTTCCCCTGAGATGCTTCAGAATATTGACGCTTTGTTTGTGGATTTACAAGATGTGGGCGCTCGGTATTATACGTTTATTTGGACGCTTTACCTGTGTATGCGTGCGTGCGAAAAGAAGGGAATTCCGGTGGTGGTCCATGACCGACCCAATCCGATTGGGTGCCATAAGGTGGAAGGCCCTATTTTGGACCTTGAATATTCAAGTTTTGTGGGACTTCATTCGATTCCAGTCCGCCACGGTAAGACGATCGGCGAATTGGCTCGTCTTTTCAAAATGGAATGTTTTCCTAAGTGTGATCTCTATGTGATGGAAATGGATGGCTACAAAAAAGAGATGTGGTTTGATCAAACGGGACTTCCGTGGATTATGCCTTCCCCCAACATGCCAACCTTAGATACCGCGATTGTGTACCCGGGGATGTGTCTTTTTGAAGCGACGAATGTGAGTGAAGGTCGAGGAACCACGCGACCGTTTGAAATTTTTGGTGCTCCATTTATCAATGCTCCAGAGCTTTGCACTTATATGAATCGATTGAATCTTCCCGGCGTGTATTTCAGAGAAAATTATTTTCAGCCGACCTTCCATAAGGGAGCTGGGCAAATTTGTGGTGGCGCTCAGATTCATGTACTGGATCGCGAAGTCTTTGATTCCTTTGAGATGGCGGTTCAGATTCTCAAGTACCTTTTCAATCGTTATCCGAATGACTTTGCTTGGAAAGAGCCTCCGTATGAATATGAATTTCACAAACTTCCCATCGATATTTTGTTGGGTAGCGGAACGTTCCGCAAACAATTTATCGAAACCGCGCTCTAAATGATGCAGGGAACGATGCCTAGTAGAGAAACGTCCATTTTAATTCTTGCGGCAGGCCTGGGATCTAGGCTTCGACCCTTGACTTTGCAGATGCCAAAACCGTTGGTTCCTGTGGTGGATGCTTCGATTCTTGAGCATCAAGCTCGTTTGGCGCGGACACTTCCCGGTTTGAATTTGCATGTGAACGCTTATTATCTTGCTGATAAATTAAAAACGGCCGCAGACGCTATTGGCTTTTCCAAAGTGTGGGTGGAGTTTCCGGAAATTCTGGGTACTGGCGGTCCCTTGCATCGTTTGTATGCAGCAGGGTGTCGCGGAGATTTTTTGGTGATGAATGGGGATTGCTATTGCCATTTTGACATT
>DBTP01000104.1 GCA_002307115.1 Fibrobacter sp. UBA1313
TTTTTCTTCATCCAGTTTTTGTTCCCCACGAAGCGCGGCATCTAAAACAGCAAAAAAAACGTAGGCAAGACCATCGGCCTTGCCTGTATTCCTGACGAAGCACATTAGCGAGTCGTTTTCAGCCACAAAATTCAAACATCAAACTCAGCATACAAAGTACGTTCAAAATCCAACACCAGATGTCCAAAACTAGTGCAGGGATTTTTATCGCAGACTAGAATTACTTTCTTCTTAGAAATCATGGGAACAATTTAAACAATAATTTACAGGAAAAATATTTTTCCCCTCGATTACTATTCTATCTTACTCCGATCTATCCCTAGGCAATCCTATATGAAAATTCTGTTTATTAATACATTCTATTACCCGAATATGGCAGGGGGAGCGGAATTCTTTTTAAAAGATTTGATTGAATTTTTAAATCCCCGTCATGAATGTGCCATATTTTCCATTTATGATATGGAAAAAGATATGAGGGAAAAAAATACACAAATAGACTTCTATAATGGGATCAAAATTTATAAAAGTTCCTCAGGTGCTTATTCCCTTGACGCGAGAAGAAATGCGAGCGGATCCTCCTTGACAAAAATTCGCAACAAAATTCTGGACATAAATAATCCCATTGCGATTAGAAATTTTCGTAAAGTCCTTGCCGAATTCCAGCCCGACATCATCCATTCACAAAACGTACTGGGGATCGGCCCGAAAGTCTGGAAAATCGCTTATGAAAATGGAATTCCCTGCATCCTCACCGTTCATGATCTTCTAGCTATGGATTCGGCACAAGCTACCAATCCGATTCTTTATTTCCCGCACAGAATTATTCAATACTATTATCAACGTTACTCCAAATACCTTTCCGCCGTGGTAACCCCATCTAAAATGATGTACGATAGGGTCGCCAAACTCCATTTTTCTTCCCTTGAAAAATTGCACTGCATCTCAAATGCAACAACGATAAATGTAGATGTTGCCAAAATAATTCAAGAGAAAAAAAGCCAACAAAATAAAATTACCCGTTTTATTTATGTGGGGGCGTTGTTAAAGCATAAAGGAATTCTCAAACTAATTGAGGCTTTTTCATCAATAAAAGACGATAAAATTCAACTCACCTTGTGCGGGAAAGGCGCGCTAGAGAATGAAGTCCGCACAAAAATACAGAATGATACCCGAATCCAGTACAAAGGATGGTTGAATACCAAAGAACTTAATGTCGTCTTTTTGCAACAGGATGTTCTCGTGGCGCCTTCGCTCATTGATGAATCTTTTGGATTGACCATCATAGAAGGGGCAAAATACGGACTTCCCTCCATTGGTTCCAATAGAGGTGGGATAAAAGAAACCATTGATAAAACCGGTTTTGGTGAAACGTATCCATCTGATGATATCTCTGCACTGCGTAAAAAGATCATTGACTTTTCCTCTTTCTCCTATCGGGAACAGTTTTTTCAACCGATTCTAGAACATATCTACGATTATTCCTTAGATAAAATGGCTGATGCATACGAACAGCTTTATGAAGACGAGCTTAAGAAATAAAAGAAGCTATTTTTAAAATATGCCGGATATTTTCATTGTACTTGCAACTTATAATGGTGAACGCTATTTAAAGCCTTTCTTAGACTCTTTGTGCAAGCAGACAAGAAAAATCACCTCAATAATAGCCGTTGATGATGGTTCCAGAGATTCTATAATCTCCATTTTACAAAGCTATTCTCAAAAATTACCTCTTTCCGTACACCGGCAAGAACAGAACCGGGGACACCTTGCCACTTTTTCGCTGGGCCTGGAGATCGCAAAAAAAATCGCCAAGCCCCAAGACTTCATTGCTCTTGCTGATCAGGACGATATCTGGTTTCCCCAAAAATTAGAGATTCTTGAAAAGTCCATAGGAAATGTAGACCTCGTTTTCGGAGACGCAACAGTCATTGATGCAAAAGGAAACAAATTGGCTGATTCCTGGAGAAATTTTGCAAGAATAAAAGCTGATTTTTCCACACAGCAGTATATCAGTGGCAATAATAACATCACAGGCTGCCTTTCTCTGTTTAAAGCATCCCTTCTAGACAAGGTTCTGTTTTCTTCAATAGGAAAGCCTTTGGCGATCCGTCTTTTTGGACAATCATGACATGAAAACAGGCATCATTCTTGTCACATACAACGGCTGGAATATGACAAAATCCTGTCTGGAAAAATTGGCCGGTCTTCCTCAGGATAAATTTGCAATAGCCGTTGCGGACAACGGAAGTTCTGATGGAACACCGCAAAAAATCAAAGAAAATTTTCCAGCAGTTTTTATCACGGAATTAAAGGAAAATAAGGGTTTTGGGACCGCCAATAACCGCGCAATCCGATTCTTGAAAAATCAGATTGACTTTGATTCCATCTGCCTCCTGAACAATGACACCATTCCAGAAAAAGAAACGATCGTCGCCTTGCAAAAAGACCTGCAAATTTGGAACACAAACCATCCCGAATATCAAGCCGTTTTTTCTCCCCAAATGCAAAATGAAAACGGAACGGCACAAGTAGCGTATTACACGAATTTTTCACTTCAAACATTTTTCACAAACGCTTTTCGCACAAAGGAAAATGCGGATATCCGTCTCCACGGGACGCCAATTCCAATCAGTGACAGACCTTACCTAAAAAGCACCTATTATACAGGCGCCGTATGCTGGATGATGAACTATTCCCTGTGGGAATCTTGCAAAGGTTTCGATGAAAATATTTTCATGTACTACGAAGATACCGATTTCGCTTGGCGTGCCAATGCTCTTGGAACCCAATTTTTCCTTGATACCCGACTCCGACTCCCGCACCTCGGGGGAGGTTCCACAGACACATCGCTTAAGCAGGCTCTGCAACATGATCGTTCCCAGGAATATGTATTTAAAAAACGCTGGGGAAAACGAGGACTTCTGATTTCTAAGCTATTCAAATATACTCGTAGCGGAATCCGAATTCTTATTTCTTTGCCCTTAATCCCGGTCTCCGCTAAAGCGCGAAAAAATTTTAGCATACATATTCATCTTTTCAAGGATACGCTATGTCACTTTTAAAAATTTTTTACTTCACATTATTTTGCACGACATACACTTTCGCCCTTGAACTACAGGACTCTCTCCCCGGGCATATCCGCGTTGGTGACTCTACCATTTTTTTCAATGTACGAGCCACACTTTCTGATTCTCTTGCTACTACAAATTATAAAGACACAAAGACTCATATAGATAACAGTGCTTACGTTCGACTTCTTGTTAACGGAGAAATATCCCCCCAGTTTCTTTGGAGAGCCTCAGGCACTGTTTATAGCGACAAAACCAATCGAGAGATAGAGCCCCATTTTTACGAACCAAAAGAGGGGCTTCCTTACAATCTCCAGGGCAATAACGGACGCTCCTGGGATACATTTACTGCCTATAGCGAATACAAATCCGCGTTTGGAAAACTCATGGCTGGTGTCGATTACCTAGAATGGGGACCTGCGAAACGAAATAAGCTTGTACTTCGCGGCAGTAGCAATAATTACAGACCCTGGATGGACACCACCTATTTTCTGAGTCAACCCGCCCCGACCCCCTTCTTTGGCTTTCAACTCAGCACCGGCCCCATCACTTACACTCAATACTCCGGTAAACTTTTCTACGAAAAAAACAAGAACAAATTTTTCCACGCCAATCGCCTAGACTTTGCGCTCCCTTTTGAAATAAATTTTGGCGTCAGTGAAACGGTCATCTATGGCTCCACCGTAACAAGCGATGAACCCAACCTCAACCATGACGCCGACAGCACAGATCGAGACTTCGAATGGGTTTACGCAATTCCTTTTGTTCCTTATGTTTTTGCTCAGAATTACCTGGGAGATAAAGACAATGCGGGACTTTCTTTTGATTTAAGCATCAAGACGATTCCGAACTGGGAAATCTATGGAGAACTTTTGTGGGATGATATGAATAGTGTGACCTCCATGTTCGATGATTCCTGGTGGGGCAACAAGTGGGGAGCCTCCATCGGAGCGTCCACAGAAAATCGCGCGGTAGGTCCCGTACTGGTATCATGGATGAGCGAATACACGCACATTGAGCCCTGGGTTTACACCCATCACTTAGGCGCAAGTCATCAGTACACGAACTACGGGCAATGTTTAGGAAGTGAGCTAGGACCCAACTCTCAAGAACTTTATACGCAACTCGATATGGAATGGAAAATTTTCAAACTTTCTCTCCATGCTTCTGGAGTCTCTAAAGATACAGCCTTCGGGAGTAATATCAGCGATATTCACATCACGCCCGAAAATCCGGAACAGGTGCCCGCCGACGAGAAATACAAAATGGCCACTGATAAAA
>DBTP01000106.1 GCA_002307115.1 Fibrobacter sp. UBA1313
GGAGTGCCTCAAGAAATAAAGGATTCCAATCACAGCCTTTTTGGAGCACAAAGGCGATAAGCTGAACGGGTTCTGAAAAATGGTGTGGTTGCGCCATAATTAATGAGGATATAATTCAAGAGTCTTTTTAATAATGTTGTACTGCTCGGGTGTAAAGCCTGTACTTGCAACATTCGTTACCGAAGGGAACATCGGGTTGGAGGCATCAGCGCAATTATCCACAAAGCCTGCAATCACCAATCGTGGCATAATCATTTTTGTATCGGAAAAAACACCGACATCCACTTTTACAGATTTCTGTAACAAACTGAGGCAAGAAGGGGTATCGTCCAAACCATCGGTGGTATTTGAGAAATCACCTGCTGATTGCATGTCCGCCGAAGTGGATGTGGTGTGGCGGAGACCGAAGAAATGACCGGTTTCATGTACCATCGTAAAAATAATATCAGCGGCCGTCTGAGAGACATCTTCACCCCCACTCAAATAGTGGGTTCCAAAAACCACTGTACTGCCATCACCACCGCCAAGACTCCCTCCAAAAAGCGGGGAATAGCCGAGAACGCCCTCGGTTTCAATGCGATGCACTAGAATCATATCCAAAGCATCATAAACCCCATTTTCCGGCCAGCCTCCGAGTTCCGTAAGCAAGACATCATCACTCGAAGATCCAGCAAGCCAAGGCTTATTTGCGGGGTACGAAGCCCCCAATGTCGGATGATTCGACGCATAACGAACATACATGGTATCTACCGAAATCCCTGCGGGAGAAAGTTCTTTTCGAAACCGCGCCAAAATCTCCAGAGCGAGTGTATCGACGGACACGTTATCGGAGGTTCCATCATAGGTGCCCACCACAATCAGATTCAAACTTAAATTGTCGCCATAAGCGCCATCCCCTGTAAACTTAAAATGATTTACAGGTCCCTTATAATAATTGTCCCCACCGCGAAGTGTCGCTGCCCAATAAGCGCGGTCGTTCTCTTCACAGACAAAAGAATACACCCATCGGCCATCGACTTCTGTCGCCTGCAACTTGCGCACCTGTCGATAAGAATACGTTGAATCATTAGGAAAAGAAAGCCGATACAACTGCAATTCTGGAGCCTCATAGGCGGCACTCGTATCAAAAGAAATCGTGTATGAACCCTGCGGATGCACCGTAATGAGAAGTCCTGTTTTGAGATATTCCGCTGCAGAATCATTCACAGCTAAATCATTGGGATAAGCGGAAAATTTCAGCCCACTTAAAGGCAACATATTCGCATCATCATCGGAATCCCCACGACTACAAGCACCAAGGATCAAGGGGATTACAAGAAATGTCAATTTTATTAAAAAATGTGTTTTCATAAGCCTTTTCGCACGTTAATACTAAATGACAACCCTAATTTACACTTTTCATTGGGATCTTTCCCACATAAGTAGGAAATAATGTGGCAGAATAGGCAAAGAGAACAGCCAAAAAATACCTTAACGGAATTATTTCAAGGGATCTCTAGTCGCCCCGCACTCGCCGCTTTTTTTTCTGTCACGTCTCTCATTGTGAGCCTTAATGACCCAAAGTATGCTTGTGCCTTTGGTCCCCTTCTCGTTTTAATGCTTGTGTGCATCGCCCCCTTTGCAAGAAAAATTTCGCTTCTTTTTATTTTAGTGATGGAACTACTTCTTTTTGGAAATGTCCATACAGCACCCACAATCCATTTTTCTCAAACTCGACCAACCTCTGGCGAAGGGGATGTCGAAGTCGTACTCCCCCGCCCCTCTGGCATGGCTGTGGTGATTCAAACAGACTGGGGACGCATTCGCCTCACCGACAAAAAAGGAAAGCCCCCGGAACCCGGCGACAAAATCCATTGGGAAGCTAAATGGTATCCCGTCAACAAACTGACAGTCCCAGGATCGTTTAATACAGAAGCCTGGCTTGAAAGTCAAAAACTTGCGGCCTACGGAGAACTCACCCAATTCACTCTAGAAAAAAGTCACTGGGTCCCCGAAAAAAGTTTTTCTGCATTCCGATTATGGCTCAAAAATCGATTTGCGCCACGCCTTTCCCCTGCGGAAACCGGTCTCCTTTTGGGACTTCTCGCTGGAGATCGCTCTGGGATTCCTGACGCCCTCCAAAATGATTTTCGGCGCACGGGTTTAGTGCATGTGCTTTCCATTAGCGGATTCCATATTGTGCTCCTCGCGGGGATGCTGATGTTATTTCTCAAAGCGACGCGTCTCCCCCATTTTTGGGCACGTATCATCGCCATGATTTTGATGCTGATCTACATTCCGGTGACGGGAGCCTCCGCAGCGGTGAGTCGTTCTGTGTTCATGTTTCTGGTCGTGCAAATGGGAGGCCTTGTTCAACGAAAAGCGGACAATTTGAATAATCTCGGTGTGGCCCTTTTAGCGCTACTCCTCTTTGACCCAAACACCTTATGGGATGCAGGATTCCAACTCTCTGCGGCAGCGACTGCGGGAATTATTATCGGAAACGATTACTATCCATTCAAAAATGTTCCCGAATATCTCCGTTCCCATAAGCTTTGGAAACTCATCGAAGAACATCTGGTTCAAGCGAGTTGGGTCACTTTTGTCGCCACCCTTTCCACAGCGCCCTTTCTTATCTACCACTTTCAATCCATGTCGCCAGTTTCGTGGTTGGGCAATATTCTTGTAGTTCCGCTTGTCGCACTCGCCATGCAAGCGGGACTCTTTACTATCATTTCTCCTGTTGAATTTTTACAATACTCATTTGCCGATGCGGCTTCATTCTATTTACGGCTCGCCTCTCTTATTACTCAGGATCTCGCGGATTCCCCGAGTGCTAGCATGACTGTTGGGCCTTTTGATTCTTGGATTCTATGTCTTGTGACTCTTGCACTTATAGGAAGTTTGCTCTTTTTTAAAAATATTTGGGCAAGGTGGATGGTTATTGGCATCGCAACAATCTTAAGCGGATTTTTTCTTTTCTCCGAAGTATCTCACCGCATCAAACAAGATTGGAAATTTACGGTTTTGGATGCAGGCCAAGGGGATTGTATTTTAGTAAAAAGTCCAAACCGCCATTATTTTCTCATTGATGCGGGAGTGAACAAAGGCAAGCGCAATTTTGCAGACGATAAAATAATTCCGTTCCTCCGTAATCAAGGAATTCTCGAACTCAAAGCTTTGATTATTACGCACCCGGATGCCGATCATTTCGGAGGTGCCTCTCGACTTCTTAAAATGTTCCCGGTTCGAGAAGTTTGGACTCATGAATGTGCCCGTATTGAAGAGAAACCGGAATGGCAAGACGTTCTCGCTGTGGCTTCTGAAAAAAGAATACCGATACGAGATCTTCATCGCGGATTATTATACAAGGAAAAGTTCTCTTTCCCCGGCGAAGAATCTGCCTTTTGGGAAATACAAGTGCTCCACCCCGATCCATTTGTCTGTGGGGAAACCAATTCTGAGAGTATTACTCTTAGAATCCAAGGTCCTGGAGGTTCGGCACTCTTTACAGGGGACCTCACCGTAGAAGGAGAAAAAGAAATTCTCGCTACCAATATTCCACTCCAAAGTGACATTCTAAAACTGGGCCACCACGGTTCGAAAACATCAAGTTCTGAAGCCTTTCTCGAAAAAGTGCATCCGAAAATCGCATTGGTTTCTGCGGGCAAGAACAATCGATTTAAGCATCCAAGCAAAGAAATCGTGGAACGATTAAAAAATCATCATATCCCCATGCTCAACACCGCGAATGTGGGGAGTATCACCTTCCAATTTGAGAAAGACTCTTTGCTTTTCCCAAAATATTCAGATATAAATAGTATCGCCACTCAACTCGAAAAGCCAAGAATGACTGGCGAAATATTCAAATAATTTTTATTCAAATAGAGAAAGCACTTGGGAATGAAGAAGCCTATTGGTGGCGACCCCAGTAAAGCCTTCATAAATAGAAGCGGTAGGATGCCCATCACTATCAAAGAGAGCCATCTCCCCACGAAGCGTCGAAAAGGAACCACCAGCCTCTTCAAAAATACAAGGCATCGCGGCCACATCCCATAAAGAGACAACAGGATCGACCATCACTTCCGCCCGCCCTGTAGCCACAAGATAATAGCCGTAACAATCGCCCCATCCCCGATATAATTTTGCCGAGTGACGCAGTTTTGTAAAGGACTCACTGTACCCTTTATCTTCCATGGT
>DBTP01000210.1:0-6092 GCA_002307115.1 Fibrobacter sp. UBA1313
ACACATTCGTCTTCATTGATGAACGTAACGCATTCTTCGAGGGTCAAACGACGGTAAGGGGTCAATTGAATCATATCATCGGCACCCGAAGCGCGCATATTGGTAAGGTGCTTTCCTTTGGTGACGTTGACTATAATATCGACCGGGCGATTGTGTTCGCCAACGATCATCCCAGGATAGACCTCTACCGCCGGAGGAATAAGCATGAATCCGCGATCTTCCAATTTTGAAAGGGCATAACCAGCAGATTCTCCGGCATCCTTTGCAATAAGGACGCCATTCGCACGAGAAGGAATTTCTCCCTTGTACGGTTGGTATTCCTTGAAAATGGAGGAAGCAATCGCATAACCCTTAGAGAGGGAAAGCAATGTCGCACGGATACCGATGAGACCGCGGCTAGGGACCAGATATTCCAGAGCAACACGGTTGTTGTCGTCTTGGAACATGTTGGTCATTTCCCCTTTACGATGGCCCAGTTCTTCAATCACGGCACCGCTAAATTCAGCAGGAAGTTCGCACTTGAAAGTTTCGATAGGCTCCATCAGTTTGCCATCTTCGCCTCTTTCAAAAATCACTTGAGGGCTACCAATGGTAAATTCATAACCTTCACGGCGCATATTTTCGACAAGAATCGTCAAATGCAAAATGCCACGGCCAGAGACTTTGAAGGTACTGGCGCCACCAATTTTTTCAATCTGGAGGGCAGGATCAGCCATGTGAGCTCGTTCCAGGCGTTCCAGAAGATGGTTCCCCGTGAGGTATTTGCCACCGCCTTTGCCTGCGAGGGGAGATGTATTCACGGTAAAAATCATGGAAAGTGTGGGAGGATCCAAATGAATACGCGGCATATGAACCGGTTTTTCGATAGAACTCAGAGTATCCCCAATATCAAAGCTTTCTAGACCTGCAATCAGAATGATTTCACCTGGGCCTGCCGCTTCGACGGGGACTGTATGAATACCATCAAAATGAAGAATTTTTTGAATACGGACGTTGCGCGTTTTTTCGCCTTCGAGGCTTTGAGCGAGAGTCTGATTCGGTTTGAACGTGCCTTGCAAAACGCGGCCCACAGCCATACGGCCTAAGAAGCCCGAATATTCAAGAGAGGCGATTTGAAGAAGAGGAGCCCCATTGGCATCACCCTTAGGAGCTGGAATCTTTTCGATCACGAGATCCATCAATAGGCGAAGATCCCCATCGGGGTCGCTCATTTCCTTGCGACAAGTACCCTTACGACCGCTCGCATAAACGCTCGCGAAGTCTAATTGAGTTTCATTCGCATCCAATTCGCAGAAAAGATCAAAAACTTTGTTCACAGCGAGTTGTGGATTACAACCATCGCGGTCGATCTTGTTGATGACAACGATAGGGATAAGTCCGAGCTCCAGTGCTTTTTGAGTCACAAAACGAGTCTGAGCCATGGGGCCTTCAAAAGCATCCACCACAAGAAGTACGCCATCGACGGTACCCAAAACGCGTTCCACCTGTCCACCGAAGTCTGCATGCCCCGGGGTATCAACGATGTTGATGTGGTAGCCTTTATACTGCACACTTCCGTTTTTGGAAAGAATCGTAATGCCGCGTTCGCGTTCGATGTTATCGGAATCCATCACACGCTCGTTCACTTCCTCGTTTTCGTGGAAGGTGCCGCACTGTTTAAGGATTTGATCCACCAAGGTAGTTTTACCATGGTCAACGTGGGCAATGATGGCGATGTTTCTGATTTTTGTTTGGTCCATGTTTTACTCTAGGCTGATTTGATACTTTGGGCTGTTTTTTCGCGCGAAATTTAGAAACAATGTTGCTTTTTTGCTATTCCCAAACAACTATATTTCCTTTCTGTGAACTATTTAGGCATTGATTATGGTGAACATCGTGTAGGAATCGCGTTTGCGGATTCCGAATTGCACTGGGCTTTTCCGAGGGAAACCATCGATCAGAAGACTCAAAACTTGATGGATCGGCTCGAAGAAATTGTCAAAAAAGAGAAGATTGATATTTTTGTTGTGGGGATGCCCATGCACCCCGATGGGCGAAGAGATGGTAAAAATAAGGTGGTGGAGGAGTTCGTTACTGATTTGCGTCAGCATTTTTCTTGGATTCCCATTGAAACTCAAGATGAATCTTATACTTCCGTGCTCGCTCTACAGCAGACGAGCTACCTGAGTAAAAAAAAGAAGCAGAAAGACAAAGGAATTGTGGATCGCGCTGCGGCCACACTCATTTTACAAGCCTGGTTGGATAAAATATGAAACTTCGATACAACCATTTGGGATACCTTCCCGAAGCGCCTAAACGGATTTTGGTGACTGACGGCGATATTAATACGTTTTCCATTCTGAATAGTGAGAATCAGGTTGTTTTTACGGGACCTCTCGTTGAAAATGGTTTGTGGGATCACACGGGGGAATGGGTGCGCGTGGGGGACTTTTCTTCGTTGAAAACTCCTGGCATGTATCGAATTTCTGTTTCAGATGACTTAAAAAGCGACGCTTTTCCTATTGGTCGTGATGCCTATGCAAAGCAATTATTGGCGACGATAAAAGGATTCTACTTTCAGAGAAGTGGCGTAGAACTCACAGAGGAGCGTGCAGGGATGTGGGCAAGGCCCGCCGCTCACTTAGATGAGGCAATCCCTTTTCACGCATCCATGGAACGCGAAGGTTTGTGGAATGCTCACGGCGGTTGGTATGATGCGGGTGACTATGGCAAGTATGTGGTGAATGCCGGGGTGAGTGTTGCGACTCTGATGCATACTTTTGAATTTTACCCAGAAATAGTAAAATCGTCGCCGCTTCTGGAAGAGATTCGTTTTGAATTGGATTGGTTCCTTCGTATGCAAGACACGGATGGGGGAGTCTTCTTTAAAGTTTCCCCTGATCGTTGGGATACATTTGTCGCTCCCATCGAAACGGTTTATCCGCGCCGTATTTTAGGAAAGTCCACCGCTTCTTCCCTTAATTTTGCGGGCGCATTAGCCCAGGCACATCGGGTATTCAAAAGTGCGAATGCAGGTTTAGCTAGGGACGAAGTGTTTGCAAATCTCTGCCTTGATTGTTCAAAAAAAGCCTATGAATGGGCGCTTCAAAACCCCAATATCGAGTATCCGCACAATACAGAGGGGAGTGGTCTTTATAACGATGTTCACTTTGAGGATGAATTTTTTTGGGCCGAAGCCGAACTTTGGCGGGAGACTCACGACAATACCATCGGTGCGAGACTTCAAAAGCGCGCAGAGACGCAAAGTACCCTTTGGGACATCAACTGGCAGAATACGCAGAACTTGGGCTGGATTTCTTTGGCGATGCAAAATAGGGATGTTTCTTTGCAAGCAAAGGCTCGCGAAAATTTGGAAAATGCCACTGATGCGATTGCCGCTGGTTTAGAAAATTGTCCTTACCGTGTGCCAATCACTCATTTTGAGTGGGGTTCTAATGGAGTCGTTGCGAACCAAGCCCTCACCGCTTCTGTCGTTTTGACTTGGAATGAGAATCCTCGTTTTGCCACCATTCTTTGCGAAGCTTTGGATTATCTGTACGGGCGAAATGCCGTGAATATGAGCTTTGTAACAGGTTCTGCTTTGAGTGCTCCTAAATTTCCACATCATCGTTTGAGTGGTGGCGATAAAGTAGAAGAACCGGTGCCTGGCCTTTTAGTCGGGGGCGTCAATGAGGATCGTCAAGATGACCTTTCGAAGACACCACGCGGCCTGACTTATCCAGAAGAAAATTCCAAGCCGGGAACGGCGTATTACGATCATGTAAAAGCGTATGCGAGTAATGAAATTGCCATAAACTGGAATGCCCCACTGGTCTTTGCGCTTGCGGCGCTTTTGAACCAATGGAGCATTAAGAATTAAAGAATATTAGATGTTGGTGAAAATCTGGAAGCCACTATAAGCTTCTTGCCCATGTTCTCCCACATCGAGACCGCGTAATTCTTCCTTCTCAGAGACGCGGATACCCATCGTCTTCTTGATTACCACAAAGATAAGCAGAGCGCCGAAGAAGCAAGGAACCGCATAGGCTGCCATTCCGAACAACTGGCCAAGTACAGAGTAGTTTCCCGTCATATCAAAGATACCTACCGCGAGAGTCCCCCAGAGACCGTTGACCAAGTGAACCGAGAGAGCACCCACAGGATCATCTAAGCGGAGTCTGTCGAACATATACACTGAAAGGACCACCAAGATACCAGCAATCGCTCCGATAATCCAGGAGTTCAGCGGGGTGACTACATCAGCGCCCGCAGTGATGGCCACAAGACCTGCCAAGCAACCGTTAAGCGCCATGGTGACATCCGGCTTCTTTGCCAAAATCCAGCTCAAAGCGGTAGAAGAAATAATGCCTGCAACGGCAGCAAGGTTCGTCGTCACAAGAATCCAAGACGTCGCCTTAGGATCTGCGGAGAGAGCGGAACCTGCATTGAATCCCCACCAACCGAACCAGAGCATAAAGACGCCAATGGTTGCAAGCGGAATCGAGTGTGCCGGGAATGCGTAGATCTTACCGTTGCGATAACGACCAATACGAGGCCCAAGAACCATGATGCCTGCGAGAGCCGCCCAACCGCCCACAGAGTGAACCAAGGTTGAACCCGCAAGGTCGTGGAATCCGCGATCTGCAAGCCAGCCGCCACCCCATGTCCAGCTACCGACAATCGGGTATACGACTGTAACGTAGACAAGAGTAAACACGAGGAAAGAAGAGAGCTTGATGCGTTCAGCGACGGCACCAGACACAATTGTTGCAGCAGTAGCGGCAAACATGGCCTGGAAGAGGAAATCGCTGAAATAGGTGTAATGATTATAGGCGTTGGTAAAGCCACCTTCTGGGACACTTCAGGCCGAAACCTGCGAATCCTAAGACATGTTATCAATGCTCCAAGTTTCCTGGATACATCAAGGCAAAACCGATCGCTGCAAAACTGGTAACACCGATTGCTGGCACTGCAATATTTTTGAAGAGAATATTGGCAGTATTCTTGGAACGACATAGGCCGGATTCGACAGTGGCAAAGCCCAAATTCATAATGAATACGAGCAGTGCGCAAATCATAATCCAGACGTTTTCCGTCATAAAGGTACTGTCATTCAGGCTAGAAACCGTAGCAAAGGTCGAATCCCCTTTTGGTACCACGTTGGCTCCAAGGTCTGCAATTTGAGAACTTAAGGCGCTAATTTTTTCGTTGAGTAGAGCAAGTGTATCTGCGTTCATGGTAGTTCTCCTTTATTAACCGATGGCTTCTGGGCCGTCTTCGCCCGTGCGGATGCGTACGCAACGCTCCATATTTTCGACGAAGATTTTGCCGTCGCCGATGTTTCCTGTACGGGCACCCTTGATGATAGCATCAATGCAGGGTTGCACAAATTCATCATTCAAAGCAATGCGAATCTGAAGTTTTTTCAGTAGATTCACTTCTGTTTCCGCTCCGCGGTAATTTTCAGTGTAGCCTCTTTGCTGACCGCATCCCAATACATTGGTAACGCTCATCTTGAATATTTCAGCTTCATAGAGCGCTTGTTTCACGCTATTCAGCTTCTCGGGTTGGATGTAGGCCGTAATGAGTTTCATTTATAGGTTCTCCAGTGTTTATGTCGATTATTTTATTCGACCGAAGAGCATAGAGCAAATGATGTGCCAATTTCCAATTTTTATTTCAAATGGCCTTTTTGATTAAAAATCCACTCAGAAAACTTTTGAAATTTTCAAAAATGGAAGCTTTACTTTATATTTTTACAAATATGTAAGTTTAAGAGTCTTTATTTTTTTATGAAATAAAGGGGCTTTTAGAGGGGTATAAAAGCTCAAATTAGGCGTTTATTTTGTTTTTTAAGTAATGAGGCTTACTGATTTTAATGAAAATGAGTAGACCGACACCCACCATGCCTGCGCCAAAAAGGTAAAGATTGTTGTAACCAAAATGTTGCGCAATGGGGGCTCCCAAAAGGGTTCCCGTAGCAATGCCTAAATCCCAGCCCGAAAGGAAAGTGCCATTGGCGATTCCCCTTTCGGAAGGATTCCCCAAATTCACAAAGAGATTTTGAAATCCGGGACTCACCAATCCAAAACCGACTCCGATAAAAAAGGCGA
>DBTP01000210.1:6422-9034 GCA_002307115.1 Fibrobacter sp. UBA1313
CCTGCAATCATCAAGTGCAAAAGATGTCCTCTGTCAATAAGGCGTCCAATGATGAGACGGCTTAAAATAATGCCCGAAGAAAGAAGACCGAAAAAGAAACCCGCTCCCTTGCCGATTCCGAGTTCGCGGGCGTACAAGGCCATATAATTCATGGTGATGCCGTAACTGAAGAATACAAAAAGCATGTTGATAAAGAGAGGGAGCCCTGCGACAAGGAAAAAACGTTTGAAAGCGATGGGCGTTTTCTTTTCCGGTTTGGGACGGGGTGGGGTCTGTTGCAAGAGCGCAAGCAAAAGTCCCAAGCAACCTGTGGTGAGTGCTGTAGCAAAAACCGTGCGGATGCCATAACTTGAATTAATAAAAATACCAGTCATCGGCCCCAGCATAAAAGCGGCTGTGGCGGTAATACCAAAGTAGACGATTCCACTTCCGCGGCGTGCAGGGGGAATAAGATCTACGGCAATGGTATTTGCGGTAGTGGTAAAAATGCCAAAGGAAAAACCCTGGAAAACGCGCACGATGCAGAGGAGAGTCAATGTTCCAATAAGGAGGTAACTGCCAAAGACGCTAACGAAACCCGCATAAGCAAAAAGATACAGGGGCTTGCGTGAAAAAGTATCGATGATGTAGCCCGCAAAAGGCCGGCATAACATCGCGGTAACCGTATAGGCCGCGAGCAGAAATCCCACGACTGATTTTCCGTTTTCAAAAGAATCGATAATGTATAGCCCCAACACGGGCATCACTAAATAAACGGAAAAGTACAGAAGAAACTGTGAGGCACAAAGGTTGACAAATGAAATAGTCCACAACCGATCTGATTTATTTTCCATTAAAACTCCTTCAGACGTTATGGATATAGTCTATTTTTTTCGTAATGAGGAGCTCCGACTTTGTGGAATAAAAGAAGGCTTAAAGCAATGCCTAGAGAACTCATCACAAAAACAACACCATAACTGAATTTTTCGGCGATGTATCCGCCAGATAAGATCCCAATGCCAATACCCACATCCCATGCAGAGAGGTAAGTGCTGGAGGCGGTACCGCGTTGATTATGCCGCGCCATATTGACAAATAAATTTTGGTAACTGGGGCATACCATGCCGTTGCCGAGTCCAATAAAAAAAGCGGCGGCAAAGAAAACCACCGGGTTCGGGAAGAGGCCAAGAACCGCAAAGGTGAAGGTCAGAATAACGGTGCCCGCGAAAATGAGTCGCGTTAGATACCCTTTGTCAATGAGCTTCCCCGAAAAAAGGCGACTGATAATAAGGCCGATGGCAAGAAAAGCATAAAAGTAACCCACACTCCCAGAGATCCCGATTTCCTTACCGTAGAGGGTGATGTAGTTGATCACCGGGCCATAGGAAAATCCGATCACTACGAGACAAAGAAATTGAGGAACCGCATTTATGAGGAAAAACCGATCCAAAGAAATGGGGCGCGCTCCTTCTTTCTGCAGTTTTAGCGGTATTTTCAGGGGGAGCACCAACAACAGTCCTACTAAACTAATGACAAGGGAGACCATAAAAACGGCGTTAAAACCATAATTTTCAAAAACGAGAACTCCCGTCATGGGGCCAAGAGCAAAGGCAATATTGGTGGCGACTCCGAAATAACCGATGCCTTCCCCGCGTCTAGAAGAGGGGAGGACATCCACTGCAATGGTGTTACTCGCGGTAGTCACAAGGCCAAAGGAGAGACCATGAACCAAGCGTGTTAAAGCAAGGAGCAAGAGTGTGACAGCCACAAGATAACCCGCAAAAACGCAGGTAAACAAAGCGAAAGTGACCAAGTAAAGCGGTTTACGGGAAAACGTATCCACGAGGTAACCCGCAAAAGGGCGGCACAGAAGAGATCCTACCATGTAGGCGGAAAGAACAAGGCCCGTTATGGTACTGCTGACTTTAAATTGTTCGATAATGTAGAGGGGTAGCACCGGGAACACAAGGTAAAATGCGTAAAACATCAGGAAATTGCTGGCGCAAATATTCAGAAATGAGCGAGTCCAAAGCTTATCCATAAAAAAGAATCCTTTCGGTGCGCTCCAATTTTATAAATTTTAACCACGTTCGTAATTAAATAAACTCACTTCAACCAAAGGTTCAGTACAATGGCTAAGCTTTCTATCGAAGATCTCGACCTCAAGGGCAAACGTGTTTTTATCCGCGTGGACTTTAATGTGCCACAGGATAAGGTAACTGGAGAAATCACCAATACCAAACGTATCGATGCCGCTCTCCCTACAATTCAGTATGCTCTTGACAAGGGTGCCTCTGTGGTTCTTGCAAGTCACCTGGGCCGTCCGAATGGGGAAGTAGTTGCCAAATATTCTCTCGCTCCTGTGGCGAAGAAATTAGAAGAGATCATCAAAAAGCCTGTGAAGTTCCTCAATGACTGCGTGGGTGCAGAAGTGGAAGCTGCCTGTGCAGCCCTGAAACCTGGCGAAATTGTCCTCTTAGAAAATCTCCGTTTCCACATTGAAGAAGAAGGAAAAGCGAAGGACGCCGAAGGGAACAAGATTAAAGCGGACAAGGAAAAAGTGAAGGCTTTCCGCGCTTCTCTGACCAAACTCGCCGACGTTTATGTGAACGATGCTTTTGGTACCGCTCACC
>DBTP01000210.1:9273-9542 GCA_002307115.1 Fibrobacter sp. UBA1313
GATGCTTTTGGTACCGCTCACCGCGATCACTCGTCCATGACGGGTGTTGCTCTCGAAAAGCGCGCTGCGGGTTTCTTGATGAACAAGGAGCTTCAGGCGTTTGATAAAGTTTTGAACAACCCTCCGCGTCCTTTCCTCGCCATTCTCGGTGGAGCGAAAGTGGCCGATAAGATTCAACTCATCAATAATCTTTTGGATAAGGCCGATGAAATCATTATCGGTGGCGGCATGGCTTTCACATTCAAGAAAGTGTTGAATGGCACCAAGAT
>DBTP01000210.1:9790-9928 GCA_002307115.1 Fibrobacter sp. UBA1313
AGAAAGTGTTGAATGGCACCAAGATCGGGAACTCTCTGTTTGATGAAGAGGGCGCAAAAATCGTCCCTGAATTAATGGAAAAGGCGAAGAAAAACGGCAAGAAGATTATTCTCCCGGTAGACTATGTTGCTGCGGATA
>DBTP01000210.1:10206-14113 GCA_002307115.1 Fibrobacter sp. UBA1313
GCGGCAGCGGCGACTCAAGCCGTAACCGATGCCACGGGAATCCCTGATGGTTGGATGGGCTTGGATGTGGGCCCTGAATCCACCAAGCTCTTTGTAGAAGCCATTTTGCGCGCGAAGACGATCATTTGGAATGGTCCTGCAGGCGTGTTTGAATTCCCCGCTTTTGAAAAGGGAACCAAGGCGATGGCCGATGCGATCGTCGAAGCAACCGCTAAGGGGGCCATCACGGTCATCGGTGGTGGTGATACCGCTACGGCAGCGAAGAAGTACGGTGCCGATAAGAAGGTGACTCACACATCCACAGGGGGTGGCGCTTCTCTCGAATTACTCGAAGGGAAGGTGCTTCCGGGTGTTGCTTTCCTCACCGAAAAGTAAGGTGATTCTTTGCTCGAAAAGTGGGCAAAGAGACTTTGAAAATAAAGAAGACCACTCTTAGGAGTGGCCTTTTTTTGTTATCATGTAGGTATGAATCGATTTGCTTTCTTTTGTATGCTTTTTTTTAGTCTCATTGCGATGACTTATGCGGAAACAGCTCCCAAAAAGCCCAAGCCGCTTTTAGATAATACCGTCCCGATTGCTCCCGAAGAAAATATTGCGAAAGGGAATATCATGGCTGGTTTTTCCGTCTCTTTGGTACAAGCGGATGCCTCTGACTTGGATATCATTGTGGGCGATTTGTACGATCTGGACGGTTACACCCTTTCCGTAGATGCCTTTGGTGGTTATTTCTTTAAAGATGCTCTCGCGGCAGGGATTCGTGGGGGTTATTCCCGCACGAAGTACACCCTTCATTTTTCTCTATTAGAAGATATTGCAGACGTGGATCAGGAACGCAAATATCTAAGCAATGGTTTTTATGTGCAACCGTTTTTGCGCAATTATCTCAAATTATTTGACAGTAAATCCATTTACTTTTTTAACGAAACCTCGTTTCAAGTCGCCTACAGCTATGGCATTTCGCAGGTCGATGATACCGAAGATATTTCTAAAACCAGAACGCAGTCGCTTTCGTTTAAACTCGGTTTGAATCCAGGAGTGGATATTGTTTTGGTGGAAGGTTTTGCGTTTGAAACTTCGGTCGGTCTTTTGGGACTGAGTTCCAGTATGACGGATATTGAGGAAAATGGAGAGGCAACCAGTAATATTGATTACAACATCATTAATTTCAAAATCAATCTTCTCTCTCTTGATTTTTGTCTGGTTTATTTCTTCTAGAGGCGCCCTTATGAAGAAATTCTTTTCTCTTTTATTGCTGTTCACTTTAGTACTTCTTACGAGCTGTAGCGATCAATCGACGTCTTCTGCAAAGGAATCTTCTTTGCAGGAATTTTCGTTTGTGGGTTTTGAAACGGTCTCCATGAATGATTCTACTCAAACTATTCTCATTGCACCAGAACGCGCATACGGGGATTCTTTGATTGTGGATTTTGTGAAGCTCACTGAAGGGATGACTCTCTATCTTGCCGCAGACGATGATCCCAATGACCCCGAACTGGGCGAACTCTTGGAAGAAACTTCGGTCATTGACATTACTGGGATCACCTCCTTTAATGTGGTCGTTCTCGATGCCAATCGTCGCATTGATGCTATTTGGACTGTGACCATTCAAGAGCAAAATGCCTCCAGTTCGAGTGTGGCGAAATCTTCTTCAAGTCGTGTCGCATCCTCATCCAGCGGGATTCACTCTTCTTCGAGTATTTCCGTTTCGAGTTCGAGTGCCATGATGTCTTCGTCCAGCACGAGGCTTTCCTCTTCAAGTATTTCGAGTTCAAGTGTCGTCTCTTCCTCCAGCGTTTCTGTTTCCAGTTCCAGTCTCTTATCCTCTTCCAGCGCCCATTCTTCTTCGAGTGCCGTGATTCTTTCTTCTGAAAATACGGTGCTTTCTTTTGTCGTGGGGGCAGTCTCTGGTGTCATTGATACTACGGCCAAATCGATTTATGTGGAGCTCGCGTATGGTGACGATTTGAGTGCCGTTGTGGCGACGGTTTCCGTTTCTGAAGGGGCTGTCTGTAGTTACGAAGGCGCGGAGGATTTGCGTTCTCCTTACGCATTTACAGTCACTGCCGAAGATGGCACCATCGCTCATTGGACAGTAAAAGCGGGGGTTCAGCTTCCCGGTTCCGATTTTAATACTTGGGCAAATAGCAAGGTGGCTCCTAATTCCTTTTGGGGAACCTCTAGCGATGCCATGGCGACCACCACCAGTGCCATTGTTTATTCCTACTCTTCGGAGGCAAACCTCACTCAAGTAAGTGGAGCCGCTCAATTGGAAACCAAAGCAATTAAGGCGGCAACGGGGATCATTACTTGGAAATCCAAAATCGCCACAGGGATTCTTTTTACAGGCTCCTTCGAAGCAGGCGTGGAAACAGGTGATTTGTATAAAAATGCTACCGACTTTTCCCAGGCCGCCAATCTTCTGGATTACATGACCCTAGGCAAAGAATTCACGGGGCGCCCGACCTCCTTTACCGTGGAGTATTCTTACGTTCCAGTGACAGAAAGTGGCATTGCTCAAAAAGGGTTGATTTATGTGATGCTTGTGAATAAGGCTTCTAAGACGATTGTGGCTTCTGGTGCAATTTTACCCACAACGAAAGTGACCTCCACGACTCAAACCATTGTCTTGAATTATGGCGGTGCATCTTGGATGACGAGTGATTTGCCTGTGCCAACGGGGATGACTGTAGGGACCGGGGAGGAGGAAGTGACCTCTATTTATGTGGTATTTGCGTCCAGCGCCTACGCTCACATCATCGGTTTGGTGGGTGCGGGCGATGGTGATGTTGGTGCCAAAGGGGTCGCCGGTTCGACTCTTTCCATAGGTGATTTCAAGCTAGTTTATTAAGGAAACATTTAAAATGTCAAAGAAAATCATTCCTTCCTTAAGTGCTTTTTTATGCATCGCAACCCTTATTGTGTGCGGGTGCAGTGCTGATATGAATGAATTTGGGGAATCCGATTACCGTACCTTGAATGGTTTATCTTTTAAAAATCAGACCGGGTCCACTTCTTTTAGAACGGTGACGCGAACCATTGGCGTGAGTTTTGATTTTACCGAAAAACCGGATTCAATCACGGTTGAAAGTATTGATATCAGTTCTCTTGCAGAACTTCATCGTGTGGATAGTAAAATCGATTCCATTCCTAGCGATTCTACCGCGAGGGACTCTTTAGGGAACGAGGTTTCCGTTGCTAAAAAAGCTCTCGTGGAAGGGAGTAAAATCGCATTACCCAAGAGCCTCAAAATCTATCTTGCCGTGGTTTCTGAAAGCGGGCTTCGCGACGTTTGGTGTCTTCAGGTAACTTTAAGCGGTGTCCCCGTGGAATCGTCTTCATCCACAATAAATTCGTCTGGGTCTTCTTCCTCATCTACGACGTCCTCTTCTTCGGTGAGTTCCAGTAGCTTCAGTAGTAGCTCCAGTGAACCCGTTCTCAATTCCAACACCGATCTCACTCTTAAATTGAACACACAACTTGCCCAAAGCGTTAAGGCAAGCACTAATCATGTGACTGATACCATCTACACTCTCGTGGCTTTTGGTACAGACTTTGCCACGCTTTCCGTGGATTCTGTGGGGATTGCGAGTACCTCTTCGGTGAGCCCCGATCCCACTAAAGTGACTGATTTTACCACGGCGCACACATTTACGGTTACCGCCGAAGATAAAACCACACAGGCCTGGGTTTTTGTGGTGGCTGAAGCGGCAGAGGATTATAAAGCTTCTTCTGAAAAGGAATTGGTTTCTATCACCGCTACAGGCGAGCTAAATGCCGCTACCATAGATGCGTCCAAAAAGACCGTTCTTTTGCACTTGGCTTCTCAAGCAGCGCTTTCGAATGTCGCTGTCACCTTCGTGGTTTCTGATAAAGCGACGGCAAACCCCAGCTCTCCTTGGAATTTAAG
>DBTP01000210.1:14470-38117 GCA_002307115.1 Fibrobacter sp. UBA1313
GTAAGTCTTTCTGCGACGAATGCAGCAAGCGTCACCATTGATCAAAAGCTTAAAAAAATCTACATCGAAATGGCGTATCTGGCGGATCTTACTCAAGTGAAAATCTCGGCATTCGGTCTTTCTGAAGGCGCCTCTACCACGAGCATCACTAAAGGTTCCACATACGATTTAAGCGCAGGTGTCCCCGTTGTGGTTTCGGTGGGGGGGAATAGCGTTACCTACACCGTCAAAGCGGGGTATCAGATCCCTTACAGCAACTTTGATAGTTGGGACAATAATGACTATGTCCTTGAAGATCCAACCTATGGAGCGATTTGGGGGAATGCGAATAGTGCTTCGAAAAATACCACTCAAGTGACGGTGGGAAGCGGTTCTGGAGCTCAGATGAAAACATCTTCTATTTTTGGAAAAATTGCTTCGGGAAGTATTTACACCGCAGAATTTAACCCCAATGGGGTGGGACTTTTAAGTATGGCCTCTTCTTCCACTTGGCCAGATGGGAACGAATTAATTGATTTTGGAAAACCATTTAAGGGACGCCCCGAATACGCCGATGTGAAATTTTCCTACAGCGATAACGATGGCGATAGTTGCGACATCTACATTGTTCTCGAAAACCGGACAGGGGACAAAAATGTGGATCGTACCTCCGCAGACGTGAACACCCTCGTGGCCTCTGCCTGGTTCCGCTCCACCTCCGCATCCGATTATACCACGCGCCCGAATCCCGATGTGGTTTCCATATCAGAGCCCGATGTGAATGGCATGCGAACCTTGCGTCTCAAATTGCAGTATGGAACGCCTCTCACCAATTCGCCCATTTGGAATTCTTCTGCATTTGCAACGGAGGTCTCTTCTAGCAATAATAAAGCGATTGATAATTCCGTAGTGGAAGGAACAGGAAAAGAGGCAATCACTCATGTAAGAGTGGTGTTTGCTTCGAGCGCGGCGGGGAACTTCTACACAGGTACAGAGGACGCTACCCTCGTTGTGGACGACTTTAAGTTTATTTATTAGCGGTTCCCTAGAACCACTCTGCGCGTGATTTTTCACGGCGTTCGCGGAGTTCTTCTACCACAGAATAAGGGATTTTCATGCAATTGGGGCCAGAGGGCCCGCCTTCGGTGTGAAAGTCAGAACCGCCGGTGCCTACTAGATTATAGCGGAGAGCGATATCCCTGTATTTGCGGCCCGCAGAACCTTTTTGCGAAGGGCTGTAAGTTTCGATTCCTTTCAAACCCCACTCGACTAAATCCGGTATAAGAGTGTCCGCCCCTGTTTTATAAGGGTGAGCGAGCACTGCGATACCGCCTGCATTTTCGATGAGGCGAATCGTTTGTTGCGGGTTCAAACCTTTTTTTTCGACAAAAGCGATGCAGCCATCGCCTAAATACTTTGTAAAAGCCTCGGAAAAGGAAGATACATATTCCTCGTCTACCAAAGACATCGCCACATGTGGGCGCCCAATGACCGGGCCTTTGCAGTAGCTGAGAACTTTCTCAAATGTGATGTCGACACCCAGTGTATTTAATTTTTTTATGATGGCGCGGATGCGCGTCACGCGCTGTTTGCCGGATTCTTCGAGTTCCATGTTCATGGCCAAATTCGTAGGATCACAAAAGTAGCCTAGGATATGAATATCTTTTCCCTGCCAGACTGCAGAAACTTCAATTCCCGGAATCAATTCGATATCGGCTTCTTCCGCAGGTCCTATGGCCAATTTATAGGATTCCAAATTATCGTGATCCGTGATCGAAATGCAACGAAGGCCCTTACGCTTGGATAATTGAATTAATTCTTCCACCGAAAGCGTTCCATCGCTGAGTGAAGTATGCAAATGCAAATCCGCAAAACCCACTTTGGTGAGGGGAATCCCCTTCATTGGGTTCATGCAGAGACCTTTCTGTATTGGGCTTCTAGAACGGAAGCTTTCGCGTGTACTTCGTTTTCAGAAGGACGCAAACTAACATTCAGAAAGGGATACAAGGACTCACACAAAAAACCGATACGGTAAGTCGCCTCAGAAAGCTTCGCAAGGAGAAGCCTTTGGTAAAAGGGCTCTGGTTCCAAATAGAGGCAAACAGAAAAAGATCTTTGTACAAGTTCATTCTTCAATATCTCAAATTCAGCTTCGCCATAACGACACCCGAGTGTAGAGTAATAGCGAGGTTCGGTTGCAAAACCAGCCCCTTGAATAAGATCTTTTAAGTTCTCATTTCCGAGTAAAAGCGTATTTTGGGGATCTCTTTCAATAATTTCACGGAGCAGAGGAAAATAAGGAAGCGCTTCTTCGGGTGACTGGGGCAAAAAAATCAAATGTCCTTTGCAATCAAAAAGAGACGCGGGATATTCAAAAGGGGTGGCCGCTTCTCCTGCATATTTCAAAAACCACCTCTGAAGCTTTTTTGCAGAGTAAAATTTTTTGGGAAAATTGGAAAAACCATTAGCGAAATAAGGGGACGGTTTCAAAAGAATCTCCAAGAACAATACAGAAGAAATATAAATTTTAGGCATGACAAAAATGAAGTATTATGCGGTAAAATGCACGAATTCTGAACATATCGTCACCAGTTGGTCGGAATGCGAGCGTCTCACCCATGGAGTCAAAGGAACCTTGTTCAAATCTTTTGGCACGAAAGAAGAGGCCAAGGCATGGCTCTCCGGCGTTTCTGAAACGTTTCCGGAAGGCTTACGTCTTTTTGTCGATGGTTCATTTAGCCCTGATTTTGATTACGCGGGCTGGGCGTTTGTCGCTGTAGAAAACGGGGTGGAACTAGCCTCTGCGTACGGAATTACCCCGCAACCTGCCGAAAGTCGCAATATTGATGGGGAACTGATGGCGGCCTATAAAGCGATGCAGTGGCTGAAAGCCAATAATCGAACGGGTGTGATTTGCCATGATTATGAAGGAATTGCCCGTTGGGCCAAAGGGGAGTGGAAGGCTAAAAGTCCTGTCGCTCTGCGTTATATTGAGGATATAAAAGGCTTGGTGGGGAATGCCAATTTCGAAAAGGTAGAGGCGCATACTGGTGTGAAGTGGAATGAGCATGTAGATGAATTGGCAAAAAAGGCTATTGTTGAGGCGAAAAAAGCCAAGAAAACTCAAGCGAAGGCAAGCGATTCGCTCAACAATATTGAGCTGGATTTAGGGTTATTTTGAAAATCTAGATCCTATGAAAAGAGGCCGATTCCCTTCAGGAAACATCCGGCTTTGCAAAGCGGATCTTGCTTCAATCTTTATTCAATGAGAGCTTGAAGCGGCTTTAATTCTCTTGTTTGCTCATGCAGTGCAGACTGCCGCCTTCTTCAATAAGCGTGCTGCAGTCCACTCCAATGATTTCCCGATGAGGGTAGAGATGCTTAAAATACTGGTGCGCGATTTCATCTTTTGATTTGTCATAGCAGGGAAAAAGGAGCGCGCCGTTTGCATAAATAAAATTCATGTAAGAGGCAGGCAACGTTTCATCGCCTAATTTTCCTTGAGGAGGAAGCGGAAGCAAATCTACGCGCCCATCGTTTCCATAATGCTGCTGAATCCAGGTTTCAAGAATGGCTTTGTTGTGCGCCAAAGGGCGTGAATTCGGGGAGTTGGGGTCCTCATCCCACGCCATCACAATTCTCGTCGGGGTAACGAATCTCGCCACGTTATCAATGTGTCCATCTGTATGGTCTCCGTGGAGACCCTTGGGGAGCACCAGCAAATCATTAAGACCTAAAGCGTCACAGATTGCTTTCCGCACGAGCGAAAGATCTTGCGCTTCATTACGATGGAGCCCCACCAGACAATCCAATGTGGTTATTCCCAAGCCTTCCCCGTTCACTTCGATGGCCCCCCCTTCAAAGATGTAGGGGAAACTTTGGATGGGAACTTTTTGAAGTGACGCAATGCGCTCCGGGACTTGATTGTCATTATCCCAAGGGGGAAATTTGGCTCCCCAGGCGTTGAATTTGAATTCGGCAATGCGCGGATTTTCCTCTTCGTAAATGAAAAAAGGACCGTAATCGCGAATCCAGATATCGTCGGTAGGGATTTCAATGAACTCCACAGGAAAACGAGCCGCCCTATGATAGTGAACTTCCGATTCTGGAAGTTTCCAGCCTTTGGGCACGAGCACTTTTACGGGTTGGAACCGGGAAATAATCTCTATGAGATCAAAGTAAAAACGGGTGATTTTTTCGCGGCGTGTCCCGTACCAATTCGTTTCATTGTGCGGAAAAGAAAGCCATGTTGCTTTTTGTGTTTCCCATTCTGCCGGATAGTGTCTGCTCACGGAGTTCCCCAGATTTTAGAAATGTCCCCATAAAGATCCACGCGGCGATCCCGGAAATGGGGCCACCAGCGACGGTTCTCTTCTGTTTCATCCAAATTAATTTCCACGCGGGAGGTTCCTGAAAATGTCGCCTCATTTTCTTGAATTACATAACCATCGGGGGCTGCGGTAAAAGAATGACCCCAGAAGGTGAGATTTTCTTCAGTACCCACGCGGTTTGCGGCAAGAACAAACGTGCGGTTTGCAATGGCGTGTCCTCGCATTACTGTCATCCAACTGTCTTTTTGACGTTCATAAAGGGATTCGGGTTCGCGGGAATCCCAGCCGATGGCCGTGGGGTAAATCAAAAGATCGGCGCCGCGCAAACTCATGAGTCTCGCCGCTTCCGGGAACCATTGATCCCAGCAAATTAAAACTCCCAAGTTGCCCACAGAAGTTTGAATCGGTTCAAAACCGGTGTCTCCCGGGATGAAGTAATACTTTTCATAAAAGCAGGGATCATCCGGAATATGGCTTTTGCGATACAAGCCAGCGATGCTGCCGTCACTTTCAAAAACAAAAGCGCTATTGTGATAAATACCGCGGGCGCGTTTTTCAAAAAATGGGAAAACAATGACGCAATGCAATGCTTTGGCGATTGCCTGCCATTCCTCAACTAATGGGTGATCCTTTTCTATGGCGAGATCAAAGGCTTTGGCGCTTTCGACCACGGGGAAGTAAGGAGTGTGAAACAGTTCCGGAAGAATGATTAAATTAACGTCCGTCCCGGCAAGTTTGAGCGCTTCGGCTTTGTACCAGGCGTTATTGGACTCAAAATCACCTGTCCAGCGCCCTTGCAATGTTGCGGCCACTATTTTTTTCATGACTATAATTTAGGAATTACCGCAGGAACAAAAGATACAATGCGGCGCGTTTTGTAACTTTTATTCGTGCATAAACTACTTTATTCTCTATTCGCCATTCTTCTTCTTTGCCTTGGGGCGTGTTCTCTTGCCCCAGTGAAGGTCCCCTCCGAACCCACGCCGGTACCCGAAAAGTCCATTTTTAGAATGACGTACCTTTCACCCACCTTACAGGTTCGCTCTGTTGAAAAAGCAACAAAGGCGGCTCTTGATTTTGCGGCCTATTACCAAAATCCCATCCGCGAATCTGGCATGGACGAGATTCCAGAAGGTTATGTGGGCCGGTTGGCGGCATGGCCTATTACAAAATATCCATTCCCAATGCTCGATTCTCTCACTCGTACCCAACCACAGGCGTTCGCCGGTTTAACTGCCATCGCTCCGGAACCTTTTGCAAAAGAGATTCGTGAAAAATGTGGAAAAGATAAACTTTCGCCCATTATTCAAAGTATTGAAAGCGTCAAATGGGAAGAACCCAATGTCTTTCGCGCATTTCAAAAAGTAACGCGTCTGTGGGGCGTTCCTCAAAATGGAACTTTGGAATGGTGGGTCGAAGTGACTCCTGCATTCTGGACCAATCGTCCCGTATTTTATGCCCACTTGAAGGGAATACAAGCATCATCGCAAGAGATCAAGACGCTTCAAGACTATTTGACCGTTGAGTTCAACAAAGAAGATGCCTTAAACTGGGCAAGAACTCTCGCTTCTTACTGGTATCCGACTCTCAATACGGATCTGGAAGTTCATACCCCAGGGGCAGACTGGCGGGGGAGTCGTCCTTTTGCCGTGATGCGTGGAAACCCTATGGGTACCCCTATTTGGGTCGCTTTTGATGTTCCCAGGTTCAGACTCACCGATCAGGAAATTACCGCCTTGAATGCACCCACAGCCACAAGGACTCTTGCTTCTCGGACGCTGGATACTTCGTCTGCATTCCGATTGCAGACGCTTGCATCCATTGAAAATACATGTCCCGAAACGGAAGCCACCAAGACCTTTCGTGAGGCTCTCACGCAAAAACTGAAAGGCCTCCCCAAGGAGCAGAACGCTTGGGAAAGTTCGGGTTGGCTCTGGTTCCGCCGCAACGCCAATTATGTGATTGCAGATAAAATAACGGGTCAGGATTCTTTGCACAATCCATTGCCGCGTTTGCTCGAACTTAAAAAATATCTGGATTCCCTGAATATTCAGCTTTTGGTAGTCCCGGTGCCTGCGAAAGAAGAAATTTATCCGGATCGTTTGATTCCCGGTACGCCACAGGATCTTTGCGTGAACCCCAATGGGCGCGACTTTACACGGGCAATGCTTACCGTAGGGATCGATGTGCTTGATTTGTACCCGGCTTTGGTGGCTGCAAGGGGCGGAGATGTGGCACCTCACTTTGCCTATCAGCGTTACGATACCCATTGGGCAACTCCAGGGCTCCTCGCGGCCATGGAACAGCTTGCGGCAAGGGTGACTGCATACAGTTGGTATGCCGAGGCGGGGGCTCATCGCGAAGGATTGGAAATGCGCGATACGATCACCCTCCGCGAAGGGGATTTGGTCGCCCATTTGCCAGAGGGAGAAAAATCGAAATTTGCCCCGGATACACTTCCGGTTGTCCAGATTTTTAGAAACGGCGAACCCTACAAAGGCCCTCGTGAGGCTCCGATTTTGTTGATGGGAGATTCTTTTACGGGGGTCTTTGAATCGGTGGATGCCAAAAGTGGGGGCCCTGGATCGCTTCTCGCGTATGCGACAGGGCTCGATGTGGAAATACTCACCAGTTGGGGTGGTGGCCCCGGAGTGCGCCACCGTATGCTCAAAGCACAAAAAAGTTTAGCCACCAAGCGGCTTGTCATTTACATGATGACGGCTCGCGATTTCTGGCAATCTCCCATGGAATGGGATGGACTAGAATTCAATGAATCAAAATAAAATGCGTAAGCAAAGTGTTGTTTTAATCGCTCTTGTGGGACTTCTTGTTTTTCTCTATGTTTTCTTTTTCCGCGCGTCTGCAATTGTGCCACTCACTTATCAAGAAGCGGCCTGCACTTGGGATAGTTCTCACGAAAATTGCCTTGAACAAAATGAAAAATGGAAACACGGCATTTCTTATTTTCGCGATCAATTAAAACTTCCTCAAACCACTTACCTAGATACTTTGGAAGCGTTGCGCTCCCTTTTATGGACAAAAGAAGGTTGGGCTCTGAATTTTGCAGGGGAAGGGGCTCCATCGGTGCATCCAGAAGCTGTATTTCCTCTGCGTATATTGAAGCGAGATTCCTCTGGTTGTTTGGGTCTTGCCTGGCTTGCGATGATGGTTGCCGAATCAGAACATTTCGGACTTGAAGTAATTCTTTTGCCAAGTCATGTGGTGTTGCGTTATCACGGTGTTTACATGGAACCGAACCTGAACGGATATTCTTACACGGAAAGTGAATACAAACAAAAGTACGCGAAAGGGCCCTGGACAGGACTTGAATGGAAACCTTTGACACGTAAACAAATTTTAGGTTTGGTTGCGTTTAACTTGGGAAATGAATCACTTAGGCAACATCCGCGAATGGCTCTCAAATGGTATGACATTGCAAAATCCTATTTCCCGGAATATCCAGGGATTGCCATCAATCGAGACATCGCCCGGGACGCTCTGAATTAGTATCTTTGGGGAGTATTTTGCACAAAAAAAATAATAGAAACCAGGAATGGTATGTTCCCTATACGCATTGGTCTTTTTTTATCTTTTTTGCTTCTTCTGCTGGGAGCGTGTTCGGATAATTCCGGGGGAATATCTAAAGCAACAGAACACTCAGGAATGGTTTTTATTGAAGCTGCTGAAAAAAGTACGATATTAGGGACAAACGATTCTTCTGCCGTATCTTCTGTGAAACCTGAAATGAATGTTTCTTTTACTTACAATTATTTTCTTTCAAGGAGCGAAGTCACAAAGGCAGAATATGCTGACATTATGGGGAATGAGACGGTGTTATCGACCGATTCAGCGAACCTTCCTCAAACAGATGTTACTTATTATGATGCGATTCTTTTTGCCAATGCAAAATCCCAGAAAGAAGGTTTTGATACTGCTTATTCCTATTCAACAATGACACTGGACACCGAGGGAAATTGTATAAATCTGGAAGGACTCGTGTTTGATCCTACTAAAGAATCTTATCGATTGCCAACAGAGGCGGAATGGGTATTTGCGGCAAGTGATGGCTGGAACACAAGTAGCGCGTGGACCAATGATAATTCCAATGATGTCGCCCATTCAGTTTGCACACAAGATAAAAATACACTGGGTCTTTGCGATATGGCAGGGAACGTGATGGAATGGATGAATGACTGGTTAGGGAACTTTTTGGATACCTCTGTCACAAACTATGTCGGTGCTTCAGATGGTGGAGCCCTTGGTGAACGCGTAGTCAAAGGGGGCTCTTTCCGAAATACAGCCTCTAATATCAATTGGATTTCTCGTGGGGATATTTACACGGTGACTGCATCGACAAAAGCGGATTACGTTGGTTTTCGCCTCGCTTTTGGGAATATTCCTGAACCCCATTGGGTGAATTCCAATGGAATAACCACCTCTCTTGTTTCCATTTTGATAAACTCTGGGAGACTTAAATCAATTCTAGGGACATTCAATGCAAAAATGGCCTTTGTGAACTACGAAACAGGAAACCTTGCCTATATTGATTTTTCGAATTCCACTCTCGCGGTCACTGAGATTGTGGATACCCATCCTGTGTTTCACCCGGACATCTCACCCGATGGAAAACGAGTCGCGTTCTGCACCAAAGTCGAAGGCGTGAGCGGAACCTCTGAGGTGTACGTGCGCGATCTCAACGCCACAGGAACCAACCTCGTCAAACTCAATGTGGCGAGTGCGGCGATTCCTCGCTGGCGCGTGGTGGGTGGAGACACGGTGATCGTTTATGTGACCGATGCGGGGAACAACAAAGAGGATGCGGAGTGGAAACAAAAAAGTACTTGGCAAGTCCCCTTTGCGGGTGGCAAGTTTGGAACGCCCGTGAAACTTTTTGATGGCTCTTATCATGGCGGCATCTCTGAGGATGGCAATCTAGCGGTCACCGGGGCGCGTCTTTTGCGCGCAAACATCAACGGCAAGGACACTGTGTGGTACAATGGGGAACAGGCCTGCAACGCATCCATTTCAAAGGACTCCACAAAGCGCACGCTATTCTTAGATTTCGGCAGTGAAACAGGCAAGGCTTTTGTGGGGAAGGACTATGCGACCCATGAACGTTTACTTTTTGCCGACAGCACAGGCAAACTCATCCAGAGCATCGCTGCACCCATCAACTACACATTTGATCATTCGGAATGGTCAAATGTGAAGAATGTTGCCGTGGCAAGTGTGACTAATTCCAATGGGGCTCATTCGAAACTATATATCATAAATACAAAAGATTCTTCATTAATAAATGTCGCTGAAGGGAATGAACTTTGGCATCCTAGTTTATGGGTCGGGGTCTCCAATTTCAATTTGAATACAGAATTAAACTTGGATAGTGTCGGCGTTTATATGACAGAAGAAAGTGTTGTTGGAGAATCCCATATTTTGCGTTATAAAATGGAACTTTTGTGGGAATTTTATGATTCGGTGGAGGTGGCTATTGTTGGGTCTTCTCGCCCTTACGCAGGTGTGAATCCATCAAAATTGAGTGTCGGCTTTGCTGTCAATTTTTCTCATGTTCCCAATGATATATTTATTTCTGAATACTTTGTAGAAAATTACTTTCTTCCTTTATTTCCTAAACTGAAAACCATTGTTGTTTCTTTGGATCTGGACATGTGGTATAAAGTAAATGGGGAAGATTGGAATAATTATTATGCTCGGGCCCCTGGATTCACCTATGATCACAATCATGAATTCTGGAAGGATGGCGTTCCAAAAAGTATGTTACAGCACACGAGAGAGGCCTGGGGAGCTTCCGAAGACATTCGATCTTACTTATGCGATTCATTAGGTTATGTTGTTCCTGCAACTCTTGGGTGGGGAACCTCTGTAGAACTCTCGCGAGATTCGATTATAGAGGATGAAAATATCCGCCTGAATGAAGCTTTGCTTGCATTGGAAACTATTATTTCAAAAGCTCAAAATTTTAATGTGAATGTGGTAGGTATTATTTTTCCACAGTCCCCTCTGTATGCTGAAACGGGAGCTTTCGGTCGCTATGGACTTAGAAGAAGTCGCGCGCTAACGCTTATTGAACAAATCAGTACTTTAGAAAGTAAATATTCTAATTTTCATCTAATGGATGAAAATAAAATGGGCTATCATGATTATACCGATGACATGGCCTACAACTGGGATCATCTTGCTTATAAAGGTGCCGCTCAACTTACTACTCGCCTTGATTCATTGCTAACAACATTGGAATAATATATCGCTGATGAAACAAACATTTTCGTTACTTCTTTTCCTTTTACTGACAGTTTCCTGCACCGATCCCAGTCATGATTCGAGTGTGCAGGCGAAGGTAGATTCTGAACATACTGGCATGATCCTCGTGGAAGCTACTGGAGAGTCGACAACTCTGGGTACCAATGAGGCGGCTGCGGCCTCCAATGCTAAACCCGCGATGAAAGTAAAATTTGCCTATGACTTCTCCCTCTCCAAAAGCGAAGTCACTCGTAGCGAATATGCCGCTCTTATGGAGAAAAATTCATCAATCCCTTCTGATAGCGCAGAACTTCCCCTAACCAATGTGACTTATTACGATGCCGTATTGTACGCAAATGCTCGCTCTGTGAGCGAAAGTCACGACACGGCCTATTCCTATTCTTCGGCGACGTTCGATTCCGAGGGCAGCTGCACCAATCTGCAGGGCCTTGTGTTTGATCCCTCCAAAGAAGCATATAGACTCCCCACAGAGGCGGAATGGGTTCTCGCCGCTGGAGAGGGTTGGAATACCTCCAGCGCATGGACGAATGCCAACTCAGAATACCACAGCCACCCCGTTTGCACTATCGGAGAAAATGACCTTGGCCTCTGTGACATGGCGGGGAACGCGATGGAATGGGTGAATGACTGGCTTGGCAACTTACTCGATACGAGTGTTACGAATTCCGTAGGTGCTTCAGACGGAGGCTCTTTAGGACAACGGGTGGTAAAAGGGGGGAGCTATCGCAATGATCCCTCGAATATCACACTCTATTCTCGAGGAGATGTCTATGCAGTGACCTCCGCAACAAAGGCCACATACGTGGGCTTCCGCCTCGCCTTCGGGAGCATTCCAACACCTCTCTGGGTGGGCGGTACTGGGGTCTCGTCCTCCCGTGTCTCCATTGTCGCGAGTTCCGGGCAGGTAAAGTCTGTTACAGGTTCCTACCAGACCAAATTAGCCTTCGTGAACTACGAAACAGGAAACCTCGCCTATGTTGACTTTTCCAATTCTAGCCTAGCGGTCACTGAAATTGTGGATACCCATCCTGTGTTTCACCCGGACATCTCACCCGATGGCAAACGAGTCGCGTTCTGCACCAAAGTCGAAGGCGTGAGTGGAACCTCTGAGGTGTATGTGCGAGACCTTAACGCCACCGGGAGTAACCTCGTCAAACTCAATGTGGCGAGTGCAGCGATTCCGCGGTGGCGCGTGGTGGGTGGAGACACGGTGATCGTTTATGTGACCGATGCTGGGAACAACAAAGAGGACGCGGAGTGGAAACAAAAAAGCACTTGGCAAGTATCCTTTGCGGGTGGCAAGTTTGGAACGCCGGTGAAACTTTTTGACGGAAGCTATCACGGAGGTATTTCTAAGGATGGCTCTCTCGCCGTCACCGGGGCGCGTCTTTTACGAGCGAACGTCAACGGCAAAGACACCGTGTGGTACAATGGGGAACAGGCCTGTAACGTATCGCTATCCAAGGACTCCACGAAGCGTACGCTCTTCCTGGACTTCGGTAGCGAAACAGGCAAAATTTTTGTGGGCAAGGATTATGCGACGCATGAACGTTTACTTTTTGCCGACAGCACAGGCAAACTCATCCAGAGCATCGCGGCACCCACTAAGTATACCTTTGATCATTCGGAATGGTCGAACGTGAAAAATGTTGCCGTGGCAACTGTTACCAACACTAACGGAGCACACTCCGCCATCTATCTCATCAATACTGCGGACTCCTCGTTGCTGAAGGTTGCGGAAGGTGATGAACTTTGGCATCCCTGTCTGTGGGTGACATATAGCGATGACTTTCTCTATCCCTATGACTATGACAATTCATCCAACGCATCTATGGAAAGTTTTTTTAAGCTAGATATAGATAGTGCTGGCGTCTATATGACAGAAAATAATGTTGTTGGAGAGTCTTGTATTTTGCGTTACAAAATGGAATTATTGTGGAAATACTATGATTCAGTACAAGTCGCAATCATCGGCTCATCCCGTTCATTTGGGGGCGTAAATCCCATTTTGATCTCTAGTGGTTATGCTGTCAATTTTTCTCATGTTCCCAATGATATTTATATATCCGAATATTTTATTCAAAATTATTTTCTTCCTTTATTCCCCAAACTTAAAACCATTGTTGTTTCTTTGGATCTTGATATGTGGTATAAAGTAAATGGAGATGACTGGAATACTTATTATAAAGAGTCCGTTGGATATCAATATGATCAAAATCACAATTTTTGGAAAGATGGTATTCCTGTAAATCTTTTACAGTACACGGAAAATGCTTGGGGCGGTTCCATTGATTCTCGATTGCAACTCACAGATTCATTAGGTTACAACTATCAACCTTCTGTTGGATGGGGAAGCAGTCCTGAACTTTCAAGAGATTCTATTTTTAATGATGAAACCACTCGCTTAGGCGAAGCCATGACTTCGTTGGAAAATATTATTTTACTTTCCCGGAATTTTAATATTAATGTAATTGGAGTAATTTTTCCATTGTCACCTCTGTATGCGCAAACAGGATCCTACGGACGATATGGACTGAGAAGAAGCAAAGCGACAGCCCTCATTGAGCAGTTAAAAGTCTTGGAAAAAATTTACTCGAATTTTGTTTTATTTGATGAAAACAAATATGGGGCGCATGATTACGATGATTCCAAAGCTGCAAACTGGGATCACTTATCTGGAGCGGGTGCCGCTCAGCTTACTACTCGCCTTGACTCTTTGCTGAAAACGTTGGAATAATATGCCACTGATTAAACAAATATGTTTGTTGCTTTTTTTCCTTTTACTGACAATATCCTGCACAGATCTCAGTCATGATTCCAGTGTGCAAGCGAAGGTGGATTCCGAGCACACGGGCATGATCCTCGTGGAAGCCACGGGAGCATCAACCACTCTCGGCACCAGTGACACCTCAGCCCCTTCCAATGCGAAGCCCGCTATGCAGGTGAAGCTTGCCTACGACTTCTCCCTCTCCAAAAGTGAAGTCACTCGTAGCGAATATGCCGCTCTCATGGAAAAAAATTTATCAATCGCTTCTGACAGCGCAAACCTTCCGCAGACGAATGTGACATACTACGATGCCGTTCTCTATGCGAACGCTCGCTCCTCTAAAGAAGGTTACGACACGGCCTACACTTATACTTCGGCAACGTTCGATTCTGAAGGGAGTTGTACCAACTTGCAAGGCCTTGTATTCGATCCCTCCAAAGAAGCGTATCGACTCCCCACAGAATCGGAATGGATGCTTGCGGCAGGCGAAGGCTGGAATACCTCCAATGCTTGGACGAATGCCAACTCGGAATACCACAGCCATCCCGTATGCACCATCGGAGAAAATGACCTAGGCTTCTGTGATATGGCAGGGAACGCCATGGAATGGGTGAACGACTGGCTCGGCAACCTGCTGGATACTACAGTTACGAATTCAGTGGGTGCCCCGGACGGAGGCGCGTTAGGGCAGCGTGTAGTGAAAGGGGGGAGCTACAAGAACGATCCCTCAAATATTACGCTTTACTCTCGTGGGGATGTCTATGCAGTCACTTCGGCGACCAAGGCGGAGTATGTGGGCTTCCGCCTTGCTTTCGGAAGCATTCCAGCGCCTCTCTGGGTGAGTGGCACAGGGGCATCTACCTCTCGCGTTTCCATTGTTGCAAGTTCCTCTCAGGTGAAGTCCATCACGGGCACTTATCGGGCCAAATTAGCCTTTGTGAACTACGAAACAGGAAACCTTGCCTATATTGATTTTTCAAATTCCACTCTTGCGGTCACTGAAATTGTGGATACCCTTCCTGTCTTTCACCCGGACATCTCGCCCGATGGCAAACGAGTCGCGTTCTGCACCAAAGTCGAAGGCGTGAGTGGAACCTCTGAGGTGTATGTGCGAGACCTTAACGCCACCGGGAGTAACCTTGTCAAACTCAATGTGGCGAGTGCGGCGATTCCTCGCTGGCGCGTGGTGGGTGGAGACACGGTGATCGTTTATGTGACCGATGCGGGGAACAACAAAGAGAACGCCGAGTGGAAACAAAAGAGTACGTGGCAGGTTTCCTTTGCGGGTGGCAAGTTTGGAACACCCGTAAAACTTTTTGATGGTTCTTATCACGGGGGCATTTCTGAGGATGGCTCTCTCGCCGTCACCGGGGCGCGTCTTTTACGAGCGAACGTCAACGGTAAAGATACAGTATGGTACAACGGAGAGCAGGCCTGTAACGTATCGCTCTCCAATGACTCCACGAAGCGAATTCTATTCCTAGACTTCGGTAGCGAAACAGGCAAAACTTTTGTGGGGAAGGATTATGCAACCCATGAACGTTTACTTTTTGCCGACAGCACAGGCAAACTTATCCAGAGCATCGCTGCACCCATCAACTACACTTTTGATCATTCGGAATGGTCGAACGTGAAAAATGTTGCCGTGGCCACTGTCACCAACACCAACGGAGCGCACTCTGCCATCTATTTCATCAATACTGCGGACTCTTCGCTGTTGAAGGTTGCGGAAGGTGATGAACTCTGGCATCCCAGTTTGTGGGTGAATGCTAACAACATCCTCTTGCAAACGGATCTGGATCTGGATAGTGCGGGCATTTATTTCCTTGAATCCTCTGACTTGAATGTGCTTACCTTTCGCTATAAAATGGAACTTTTCTGGCAATATTATGATTCTGTGAAAACGATTATTGTAGGATCATCAAGACCATTGCGAGGTATAAATCCCTTGCTTTTTGAGTCTTCTAATTTTGTACTCAATATGGCACAAACTCCCAACAATATCTATTTGAGTCGCTATATTATTAAAAATTACATATTTAATCATTGTTCAAAACTAAAGACAATCATTCTTTCTTTGGATATTGATTTTTGGAATAAAGAAGAAAGTGCTGAATGGAATATGTTTTATCAGCCACTTCCAGGAGTGGTGTATGATGCAAATCATGATTTCTGGCAAGCAGGGGTACCACAGGGCCTTTCCGAATTAACCGCAAAAGCATTGGAAGGTAGTTCAGAAATGCGCTCTTCGGTTACTTATAATCGGGGCTTTGATAAAGTGGATGGAGGCGGTTGGGCAGAGCCTTCAGTGAATGGGGATAGCACTTGGTTTGATACTGCTCCAACGCTTTTTTACAATAGTTTAGACTGTCTCAATGACATTATTTCTGTTGCAAATGATCACAATGTGCAAGTCATCGGTGTGATTTTTCCACAAAATCCGCGATACGTTACAACAGGTTCTTTTGGCCGCTATGGTTTGCGTAGAAGTGAAGCGGATACACTCATTGGAAAAATTCAGGAATTAGAAAACAGGCATCCAAATTTTCGTTTGATGGATGAAAATAAAATGGGCCATCATGATTATACTGACAATATGGGTTATGATGATGATCATCTCAATGCTTTAGGTGCAACTCAATTGACAGCCCGCCTGGATTCATTGCTAACAACGTTGGAATAAATATGCTGATGATTAAACAAATATTTGTGTTACTTCTTTTTCTTCTACTGACTGTTTCCTGCACCGATCCGAGTCATGATTCGAGTGTGCAGGCGAAGGTGGATTCCGAACACATCGGCATGATCCTCGTAGAAGCCACCGGAGAGTCGACAACTCTAGGGACCAATGACGCCTCAGCCGCTTCCAATGCGAAACCCGCGATGAAAGTAAAATTTGTCTATGATTTTTCTCTCTCCAAAAGCGAAGTTACTCGCAGCGAATATGCCTCCCTCATGGGAAACGGTTCCGCAGTGAATTCTGATAGCGCAAACCTTCCGCAAACCAACGTGACCTACTACGATGCGGTTCTTTACGCCAACGCCCGCTCTGTGAGCGAAAGTCACGATACTGCCTACACCTATTCTTCGGCAACTTTCGATTCCGAAGGGAACTGTACCAACTTGCAAGGCCTTGTATTTGATCCTTCCAAAGAAGCTTATCGACTCCCCACAGAATCGGAATGGATGCTTGCGGCAGGCGAAGGCTGGAATACATCCAGTGCATGGACGAATGCCAACTCAGAATACCACAGCCACCCCGTTTGCACCATCGGAGAAAATGACCTGGGTCTCTGTGACATGGCGGGGAATGCGATGGAATGGGTGAATGACTGGCTTGGCAACTTGTTGGATACGACAGTCACGAATTCTGTGGGTGCCCCGGACGGAGGCACGTTAGGGCAGCGCGTAGTGAAAGGGGGGAGCTACAAAAATGATCCCTCGAATATCTCGCTCTACTCCCGCGGTGATGTTTATGCTGTGACCTCTGCGACGAAAGCGGAGTATGTGAGCTTCCGCCTCGCTTTCGGGAGCATCCCATCACCGGTTTGGGTAAGCGGAGCTGGGGTCTCATCTTCCCGCGTCTCCATTGTCGCAAGTTCCGCTCAGGTAAAGTCTATCACGGGCACATATCGCGCGAAGCTTGCCTTTGTGAACTATGAAACAGGGAATCTCGCCTATATTGATTTTTCAAATTCCACTCTTGCGGTCACTGAAATTGTGGACACGCTTCCGGTGTTTCACCCGGACATCTCGCCCGATGGCAAACGAGTCGCGTTCTGCACCAAAGTCGAAGGTGTGAGCGGCACCTCTGAGGTGTACGTGCGCGATCTAAACGCCACAGGAACCAACCTTGTCAAACTCAATGTGGCGAGTGCGGCGATTCCTCGCTGGCGCGTGGTGGGTGGAGACACGGTGATCGTTTATGTGACCGATGCGGGGAACAACAAAGAGAACGCCGAGTGGAAACAAAAGAGTACGTGGCAGGTTTCCTTTGCGGGTGGCAAGTTTGGAACGCCGGTGAAACTTTTTAATGGTTCTTATCACGGGGGCATCTCTGAGGATGGCTCTCTCGCTGTCACCGGGGCGCGTCTTTTACGCGCAAACATCAGCGGCAAAGACACAGTGTGGTACAACGGGGAACAGGCCTGCAATGCCTCGCTATCCAAGGACTCCACGAAGCGTACGCTATTCCTGGATTTTGGTAGCGAAACAGGCAACGCTTTTGTGGGGAAGAATTATGCGACTCATGAACGTTTACTTTTTGCGGACAGCACGGGCAAACTCGTCCAGAGTATTGCTGCACCCACTAAGTATACCTTTGATCATTCGGAATGGTCGAACGTAAAGAACATTGCTATAACTACCGTTACGAATACCAATGGAGCCCACTCTGCGATCTATCTCATCAATACGGCGGACTCCTCGTTGCTGAAGGTTGCTGAAGGTGATGAACTCTGGCACCCCTGTCTGTGGGTGAATCCCCTTTATTTTGGAACGTTTAATTCTGCAATAGAAACTATTGATTTCGACTTAGATTTGGACAGTGCTGGCGCCTATTTTATTGAAGGTCAAAGCTATATGCAGGAGACATTTAGACTTAAGATGGAATATTATTGGAAAAGCCTTAATAAAATAGAAGTGATCGGTATAGGCAGTTCTCGCATGGAACAAGGTTTTGTGCCTGATATTATGACGACTACAGAAGCATTCAATATGGGAATTATGGGGATTGATCCCAAACGGGATTATTCTTTTATCATTAGTTATGTATTGAATCACAGCGCAAATATCAAAACTGTTATTTTAAGTCTTGATATTGATGGATGGCGAGCAGGCTTTGATTTTGATAAAATTCTTTTTCAAGGATCTCCCGGATACATTTATGATACCAATCATAATTTCTGGGCTTCAGGAATTCCTAAAGGATTTCTTACTGCAGTGGCAAATTCGTATCCCCCTTCTGCTTTAGCTTTAAATGCATACTCAGAAAAAGGAGGCCTCAACATTACTACAAAAAATTGGGGAAACGCGGAAATCGAGAATGATTCTATTTTTACAGCGGAAGAATTAGCGTTGGTGGAAACTTATAAGAAAAAAATGGTAGACCTTGTAATTTTATGCACTCAAAAGGAAATTCATCTTGTGGGGATTCTCTTTCCTCAAGCCCCCGCTTATGCAAATACGGGTAGCTATGGGCGGTATGGCATGACTCGGAGCTTAGCGACTACAACTATTGCGTGGTTTGACAGTCTCGCGCATGCGGAGCATTATTTTAGTTTGTTGGATGAAAATAAAATGGGGCATCATGACTATACGGATGAAATGGCTCAAAACATGGATCACCTCAACTATAAAGGTGCCGTTCAGCTTACCACCCGCCTGGATTCATTGCTAAAAACGCTGGAATAATATGTCGCTGATGAAACAAACATTTTCGTTACTTCTTTTCTTTTTACTGACAGTTTCCTGCACCGATCCCAGTCATGATTCCAGCGTGCAAGCGAGAGTAGATTCCGAACATCCGGGCATGATCCTCGTGGAAGCCACTGGAGAATCAGCGGGTTGTCATTTGAAATGCGACAAAAATGAGTATCCGAAATAGAGCGAATCTGGACTTTCCATATTTAATTTTTTTCGAGGACGATTGTTCAGTCTATCCTCAATAAATTTGCAGAATTTCTTGGTAATACCGTTCATTGATTTTCCTTTCGGAGCATATTGTCGAATTAATCCATTGGTGTTTTCATTTGTGCCTCGTTCCCATGAATGATATGGTTCTGCGAAATAGAATTTGATCTGACAAATTTTCTCTACTTCCTTGAAACCATGCCATTCGGTTCCATTATCTGCTGTTATCGTTTTAATTTTGAGAGCCTTGATAATTAGGATTAATGCTTTTGCAACTTCTGCCTTACTTTTGTTCTTTAATTTCAGAACTTTGGTGTAAATAGTTTTACGATCTTACAAGAAATATTGAGAAGTAGAATCGCCATTCAACGAGATTAGATAGATATTTTAAATATTAGACTTCATTTTTTAATGAAGTCTATATTGTTAGATGCCTGTAAAATAGGACTGTTATTAGAGATTACCTTATAGAAAGTTTAATAGTGTACTAACTCATGAGCCGTTTAGTCTATCTTTGAAAGACATGGCGTATAAACTTTCATTGATTTTGGCTGTTTCCCTCTTCTCCATTTTCCCCTTGACGGATACGGATATTTGGTGGCATCTCGCTTGTGCGCGGGACACAATAGCTCATGGTTTTTTAGATCAGGATCCATTAACGTGGACTGAGGCGCGTACGCCATGGATAAATGTCCATGCCTTCTTTCAGCTTATGGTGTATGAAATTTATTCTGTCGGGAAAGCGCCTTTGCTGGTCGCTGTCAAAGCTTTATTATGGGGTTTGGTTTTCTTTCTTTTTCTTTTGCCTGCCAAACAAAAAAATCAGGAGAATGCCCAGAAAACCGCTTATCTCTTTCCATTGGTAATCTCCCTATTTTTTATTTTCATTTTGCGTTATTCTCTTGAATTGCGTCCTGTACTTTTTTCGCTGATCTTTCTCGGTTGCTATTGGAATGTTCTCCCGAAAATTTTGGAAACGAATAGACGTGCTTCCCAACGTGTATTTTATTTAGTGACAATTATTGTCATACAATTTATTTGGTGTAGAACACAGGGACTCTACATTTTAGGACCCCTTCTCGCGTCCCTTTACGTTGCTGATCGTTGGAAAATGCGTACTTCAAAAATGAAGTGGGGGAGTGTGGGACTTGTTGCTATTCTCTTTTTCTTGCCTCTTTTACATCGCCAAGGTTTAGAACTTTTGCTTTATCCCTTTGGTCTTTTGGATCGTCTTGTGGGCGTGACTTCAGCAGTGGCGATTTTCAGTCACGAAATTGCCGAGAACTGTTCTCCGATTTCTCTGGTGCTCGCTTGGGAAAATGGTGGGGCGTCCCTCGCGGCTGTTATCATGGCTATTGTTTCTCTTGTAGGAGCGATCATTGCGCTCAAAAGGGGAGTAGGGGAGCGTTGGCGTTGGGTTTGGCTCGGCATCTGCGCCATTCTCGCCTTAATTGCGGAACGGAATGTTGTGCTGCTTTTGCCTTTGTTTGTGGCTTCCATTTTCCAGAGTTCTTTTTCTCTCACTGAGGCGCCCCGCCGCACCCTCAGTATCGCGTTGTCTATTGTATCTGTCATATTTCTGTTCTTTATTTTGGGCTTTTGGATACGCAGTCTAGGAGCCTATAATACCCAAATGATTTCGAAGGAACGCGTTCCTGTACAAGCCTCCGCCTGGATGGCAAACCATCCCTTACTCCGCACAGGTCATCTTTTCAATGACGATCGCGCTGGTGGCTATCTCGCGTGGAAGCTTCCGCAAATTAAGACTTATATTGATGGGCGTTTTATTCTCAAAACGGGTCCCTTTTTCGAACGTTATCTCCACTATGCGCGCGTCCCAGAAACCTTTCTTCGCGATGCAGAAACACAAAACATCACCCGTGCCATACTTCCGATACGTTATTACACACAATGGAATTCTTTGGCTCTCGCTTTGCTGCAAAACGAAAATTGGAATTTAGTTTACCGTGATGATTATTATGTGATTTTTGACCGCAAATAAAATAACTGGTTTAAAAAATTACTCGGCTCCAAAAAGGCTTCATTTATCCATTGGTTTACTAATTGCGAATGAAAAAGTATTCATTTTTGTATTTACCGGATTCTTTGATGCAAATTATTCGCGAATCGAAGATGAACCGTCAAGATTCTTTAGGCAACATGTAAATAGGGTACCTTGAAACTTTTGTAAACAAGGTCATTGATTTAAGGAAAAATTAGCTTGAATACAAAAAATAGGGGCTTATATATTTTAGTGCGCAAATTTGGAAAATAGGGGGAAATGGCGAATATCAAAAGTTCGGGAGGCTGATGTTGCTTAGTCTGTGATCTTAAGTATATAACTCAAAAAAAATAGATTTCGATGTCAGTTTATTGTGATGCAAACAATAATAATTTGATACATATTTTATGACAAGATAAAATAAAATAATTATATTTGACAAAGTTGTTTTTTTACCAGGAGTTATAAACAATGAATAAAATATTATTAGCATCTATTCCCATTATTGCAATCATTTTTTTTGGTTGTTCAGGAGAAAATTCTGCCAGTGCTGAAGGCAATGCTGAATTGTCTCAGAACAAAACAGAATCGACAATATTAGCCAGATACCAAGATGGTTGTAGTCATCCAGAGTATGCTGCCGCATTTGCGCAAATGACTACTGCATTGAATATGAAGTCCCTATTTACAGATGCATGCAAATTTCACGATGATTGCTACCATAGTGGGAAAGCCGCATATAATGTCAGCAGATCCTATTGTGACACTCAATTACGTTCTAAGGCAATCGCCAAATGTAAGAGTACATATGATGCTAGTGAAGTATTTCCTTCTGCATCTCATTCTTCTTCATGGTTGGGTATTGGGTACACACTGATCACTGGTGACTTTTCTCCAGAAGCCACTGGAATCGCCGCTAACCTAGCAGGTAAATCTATTCAAGCTCACTGCATAGAAAACGCTGAAATTGTGTATGCGGGTGTTAATGTTGGGGCTGCCAGCTATTATAAAAGCACACCCTGTGCTAACGGAGAAATTCTTTCTACCTCTAGCGATGTGGAAAATATCACATGTAGTACCTACGAATTTTCTTCGTTGATTTCTAAGACCCCGGCCATCCCAGAACGGGTAGCCCTCATAAAAAATGATAAAACGCTTTGGGCTTTAGATGGCCCTACTCTGAGTTCTAATCTTACGGCACTTGATGCCAGTGTGTCCAGTGTTAAACTCTCCGGCTTTCGTATCGGTGCGGTTCTTACAACAGGGATAGCGGAAGTGAAAGAAGGTGTACTGAGTTCCATTTGGTATAATCAAGAGGGTGGAGTTGCTCAGTTAGAGATGATTGCGAGGCAAGATAATCGGATTGTTGTATTATTAACCAATGGGACTGTTAAGATGAAAGAAGGAGGGCTCAGTAGTATTTGGGTTACACTCACTTCTGGAGCTATGGCAATTGATGTGTATAAAAATAGAATTGGAGCCTTAATGAGCGATGGGAGTTTATATATAAAGGAAGGATCTTCGGGAGCGGCTTGGGTTTGGGAATCAGGCAATGTCAAATCGTTCCAGCTTGATGGAACAAGAATCGGGGTATTGAGTAATGATGGTCATTTGTACGTCAAAGAAGGAGGGCTATACGCTGTGTGGGTTGATGAAGATGGCAGTGTCAAAGATTTCAGAATTGTTGGCGATCGGATTGGTGTATTGTTGAATGATGGAACCCTCAAAATTAAAGAAGGGGCATTGGGTGCAGTTTGGGTTTCTGAAAAAGGCAATGTCAGATCTTTCCAGCTCAATGGAACAAGAATTGGAGCGTTAACTAACGATGGTCATTTGTACGTCAAAGAAGGAGGGTTATCCACTGCTTGGGTTGATGAACATGGCAGTGTCAAAGATTTCAGAATTGTTGGCGATCGGATTGGTGTATTGCTGAATGATGGAACCCTCAAAATTAAAGACGGGGCATTGGGTGCAGTTTGGGTAACCGTTGCCACTAATGTTGCCAAATTTGAAATGAATGATGTTAGCGAATGGTCATACTAGGTTTAAAATAAACCTATTGGTTGATTAATATTTAAGTTCCTCTTTTTTGAGGAACTTTTTTATATGGTGGTGGTTGCAAAATTCATTTAATCATTTTATTCGTACGTTTCATTCCCTTCCATTTTCGTATATTTCGTACAAATAACCACGAAGATTCAAACAACGCTTTTGATTTTGAGTATGGAGAATTATGTATAAATTAGCCTTCCTTTTACTTCTCGCCACCATGGCACTTGCTCAAGAAGCACCCACAGGGACTTCTGTCGCCCCCACCAGCGATGAACAAAAAGCACTCACAGCCATCCAAGGGAAAATCAAAGGCAAAATTGTCTGGTCCACTTCCCGTAGCAATTCGCACCATGATATTTGGGTGATGAATGCGGATGGCTCTGACCCGAAAGCGCTGACTCAAGGTGATGCCGTGGATTGGTTTCCGCGTTTTTCCCCCGATGGTAAAACCGTGATGTTCAATCGTTCCAAAGGCGGCTGGGTTCCTGAAAATGATGCCAATTACCCCGAAAAATGGGATCTCTGGACCATCGGCATTGATGGCCAGAATGAAAAGAAAATTGTGGATAATGCCACTTGGGGTACGTTTCGCCCCGATGGTAAATC
>DBTP01000200.1 GCA_002307115.1 Fibrobacter sp. UBA1313
GCTGTAAGACACTTTGCAACGAGAGAACAAGACACCGTAACCGAATGAGAACCGCGTTTAATGTCCATTTCCACCAGCTGGAATTTTTCAAAAGTGCAATGATCCACCCAAACAAAGCTAGAAAGGTTATGAATCGAGAGGGCGCGGCGCGAAGTGCTGTCAAGAGCGGTAATAGCAGGGTCGGTGAATGTAAGATTTTCAAAAATGAGGTGACTCGAAGAATCGGTCAAAATCCCTTTGCCCGTAATGCGAATATCACGACCACGGCCATCGATGGTTTTAAAGGATTTGATTCGAAGCGGATTCAACAAATTGTAGGTCCCGCTTTTTTCAAAAAGAATCCAGACCGCAGTGTCTTTATACGCACATTCGCGGAGAGAACCTGGAGCGATTACCGCTGTGGAATCATCCACTACCGTATAATCATCCGTCGTCGTCACGACGCACACTTTACCGCCAGCGCCGCCTTTCACGCCTGCGGCAAAGCCTGTAAGCTGGGCCAGAAGTGAATCGTGCTTCGCCCAATCCCCATTAGGATAAATGGAAGCGATGGTGTCTGTGTAAGTGGTCACAGAGGCTAACGTTGCAGAATCAATACCCCCCAGAAATACGTCATCCAAGAAAACGGTATCGCCCGCTTCCACCGCAAAATCGATGCGACTGACCACCGTACCCGTCACAGAAACCTTTCCATAAGCGACCATCTCCGAAAGCGGAATGGCATAACCACGCCAGTGTTTTTCAAGAGCCACCGTAATTTTCAAACCCGATTCATTGTCCCCGTATTCACCACGGGCTAAGGCCACATGCAGAGAACCGCTTCCACGAGCCGAGAAATACAAAGTATCCAAACCAGGGAGCACATAATCTGTCATCCACATGCCGAGCAAAAATCCAAGACGATTCGTTGTACGAGCACACCCACCAGAAGCACAACCCACACTTCCCGAATAAGCGCGAGTCAAAGTTTCATCCCAGAGCGGCATCATATTTTTACCCTCTGCATCAAGAGTATACCACCAGCCATCACCAAGAATTGCGCCTGTCGCCGATTGTCCCGTAAAGGATTCAAAATTTTCCACAGCAAATCCACGCGCAGGGCCCAGATTCAATGCCGAGACAGAATCACCGGAACTCGCTTGAATACTCACCATACCACGGTTGGAGCGACTTTCCACCACAACATCAAAAACACCTGGGGGCAACGAATCGACCACAAAATAGCCGGAACTATCAGGCACCACAAAACGTTCCAAACCGGGAATACGAATCACAGAGGGCCCCTGACCCGCCGCCACAGAACCCTGAATGGCAGACAAAGTATCCAAGGCAAGCGAATCCAAACGCAAATTTACAGAACGAGAAACCTCTACATGCCGCACCAAACCCGTAGCCGCACCGTCCTTCACATAACGGGCTTCAATAGTATAGTCCCCCGAATCTTCTACAGCTAAAGTAACCCAGCCCTTTTCATCAGCGAAGTTCCATTCAGCAGAATCCACACCATTCGATAGATATGCTTCTTTTAAAATGCGCACACGCGCCCCAGAAGCCTCGCCTCCGTCAGGGGTCACCACCTGAAAAGCAACGGTCGATTCCGCTTCCGTGCCACCCGCTCGACTATCATCGCTACAGCCCATAAGCCAAAGCAAAGCGACCGAGGCAAACAAAGCAAACCGTTTACTCATGATCTGCCTCCGAACCCCGAATACGCCTTTTACGACCGCGACGAAGAGGAGGAGGATAAGAATCGCTCAACGGGAAAACTTGCAAACCTAGTTGGAATACTCGATTGGATTTTTTGCAGGCCGCCACACGACCGAGAACTTCGCGACGGAACCGGCGAACCATTTCCACAAGATCCTTGTAAGCCTCTTCGTCACAGGAAAATACAAGCGTTGAAAGATTGCGTTCTGTGCCAGGGAAACGATCCATGGCATCTTGGGCCACATTCAAATTTTGCTGGATATAAGAATTGACTGCGGTATTATAGGTTTCCACACCACTCGTAATAAAGCCTTCCGTCTGCTCATAGGAGCCATCTTCTTTTTTGCGCACTAACGCGAGGCGTTCTAAAAGAGCAATGGAGGATTTCACTTGTGCAGCAGAAATTGGCGGGCGCACCATGAGCCCTAATTCGAAATCATCACCCACATAAGGATAAATGGATAAAAGTTCGCGCACCACCGCATGATACCATTGATCAAAATACTCAAACTGATCTTTCGCAAGAGCCTGAACCTTACATTCTTTAGTGGCAACTAAACGTTCTAAAAATTGTCTGCTTTCGGAATGCGTTTTCGCTTGATTAAAGGAAACCATATTCGTGAAATATTCTTTTTCGCGATCATCCTTACAAAAAATGGCCGCAAAAGAAGAAACCAAACGGGGAGTAAGATTGCGTTTCCCTTGCAGAATCTTATTAAAAAGGGTGGCGTCAAAACCGCCCCTGTCCGCAATAAAACGGTGGCTAAAACGCCAATTCCCCGCATGCTCCGCTTCGTAAGCATCCCGCAGAAAATCTCGGTAGTTCAAATATTCAAATAAATCCACAGCCATATCAGCACCCGCTTTAAAATCCCAGAAGGGCCATTGGTAAACCAAATACTCTAGCCAACAAAGAAGCCCACTGCGACAAAGATAACCAAAATCTTATTTTCTCCCTTGGTATTTCCATATGGAACGCTGTACAGATTTTTCTTTAAAAGTTGCATTCACATAATAAGTCCCAGAAGAAAAAGTGGACGGCTTCAATTGAAGCTCTTGAGAACCCTTCGAAAGAGCTCGTTGTTCCTGATAAACTAAATCACCCAGAGCATTAAAAATTTTGAGATTTAAGACGCCCGCTTCTGAGGCAAATACAGTCCCATGATTCAAATCCATCTGTAAGGTGGTAACGATATTCGCCCCGCGAAGTGCAATCGGGGTTTCCTTATTTGCTCGAGTGACTCCTGAAAGATCAAATCCAACCCAGTCAATATTGGGACCGCCATTCGCCGTGGTGGATTCCATGCGCATCTGAAAATCAATGGCATCAAGCCAAACATCCGAAACGTAAACTGTGTCCCAAACATCCCACGATCCCGTCGTAGGAAAAGAAATCGTGTAGGTAAATCCATCCAAAACAAATTTCATAGGGCGGTCTTCCGCAGAGCCATTCGAATAGCAGATGGCCATCACGGCACCTGTTGTCGCCGCATCGGAATGCAACTGAAAATAGGCCTTACTCGTTTCTGAATTTTCAATATTGTAAAATCCACTGCCCGTATAACCGGTATGGTTCGTATCCGTGGTGCCATCACCAGAATCTGGAATAGCAGCATCAATCACCGAACGAATCGTCCCCGCAGTGGTAATCGAAGACGAAGACACAACAACCACACTAGAAGAAGAGAGAACCATCGCGCTGGAGGATGCCACAGAAGAACTCGATGGCGGCGTACCGGAAACGACACAGGCAGAGCCCCCCATAAACATCGCGGTATAGGTCGTAGTCCTCCCGGGAGCCTTGAACCCGTAATAAATTTTTGCGGTAGACACATGGTTGCAGTTTTCGTCTGCCCAATATTCAAAAGTTTCGCCAGAACTCGGAATCACACGGAGCGTCACAGGAGCCCCTGCAGGAAAATCAGCACTGCGCGTAATGAGACCCTTTGTTGAAATATTCGCTTTCACGGTAAGCAAATAACGCGGAGAGAAAACGCTCGCAAGTATCGCCACCTTCGCCTTAGTTGCATCGGAAAGATAAGACGCCGTTGCCGCTTCCTGAATGCCCTGCACCACCATGCGCGTATTTTCCACCGAACCATTCTCCTGAAAATGGGTTCCATCAGCACTACCATCAGGCCAGTTGGGGTAATCTCCCTTAGAATAGGCGTGATAGATAAAACTGGTGATGTACGTTTGCCCCAGCGATTTATAAAGATTCCAGGATTTCATATTCAAATCCGAAAAGGGAACATCCATCTGTTGCGCCACCTGATACATCCATCCGCGATAATTGTTGCCAGATTCCGTGAATACGTTCCGCATACCGCTCGTATTCCAGGCATTCATCACCATCGGAGAAACAAACACAGGAGTCGCTCCCAGATAACGAATTGTATCCGCATAAAGTTTCAAATAATATTTAAAGGTCGCGGAATCCGCGTAGCGTTCTTCGTTGGTATAAGTGCGGTCATTATGCCCAAACTGAATAAGCACATAAT
>DBTP01000024.1:0-1010 GCA_002307115.1 Fibrobacter sp. UBA1313
GTTCCATCCTCACCCCTGCGGGGCTGCAAGTCAGCTCTGCGAAGCCTGATGTTCCCTACAGGGAACCGGCTTCTGGTCATAAAAAAAGAATTTTTAGAAGTGCCCTAAGGGCAAAACACCTACAAAAATACATTTATGACGGCGGACCAAAAAAAACAGCAAAGGAATAGTGGGGACTCAACGAAGTGTAGTCAGAACCAAACGACCTTGATCCTTCACCAACCCCTGTTTAACGGCGCGCTTAAAACAAATCCACTTGCAGTGCTTTAGGGTGGAAACTTTTCCGATGCGCTGGCGAAAGGCCCAACTTGCGGATTGCCTCCAGATGCGACTTGGTGCCGTAACCCGCATGAACTTCAAATCCATAGCTCGGATATTTTTCGGCGAGTGTTTCCATGTGTCTATCGCGATAGACTTTCGCTAAAATGGACGCTGCCGAAATGCTTGCGATGCGTCCATCCCCTTTGATAATGGGGAGCTGGAGTTCGGGAGAAACGCCCGCGATTTTGAGATTACCATCCACAGCGAAAAGAAGATCTCCGCCTTCGGGAAAGGCACCCGCATATTCCACAGGCATTTCTGCAAGCGGTGCCGAGAGCCCTTTGAAACCAAGGGCTGTGAGGGCGCGGCGCATGGCCAAAAAATTAGCGGCGAGGATATTCATGGAATCAATTTCTTCAACGCTTGCGCTCGCAATTGCATAGCAAAGGCAAGCTTCCTTAACGCTTTCAAAAATGGCTTCACGTTTGACCTTGGTGAGCTTTTTGGAATCGTTCAAGCCATGGGTCATTTCTGGATTGCGAAGTACCGCTGCACAGGCCACCACTGGGCCCGCGAGAGGACCGCGACCCACTTCGTCAATACCCACAATGATTGACTCGGGATAATGAGAGCGCAAGGCGAGTTCCCCCGCCACCGGGTTTTCCACATTTTCCAAAAAGTCAGGCGTTTTGAATTTCAAGGGAAAATATCCTAGGGAAGCGTGGGAAGCGTTTCCGCATAATCCCGCA
>DBTP01000024.1:1337-11215 GCA_002307115.1 Fibrobacter sp. UBA1313
TCCGTTTCTAAAACCGGAACTTCGGCCTGCGCGAGAATGCGTCCCTGATCGTAATGTTCATTCACCAAATGAATCGTCGGGCCACTTTTGGTTTCATGAGCTTCAATGACTGCGCGGTGCACACGAATTCCATAATAGCCTGCGCCCCCAAACTTGGGGAGCAATGAAGGGTGCACATTCAGGATACGATCCGGAAGCGCACGAATAAAGGATTCGGGCAGGTGTTTCATGTAACCCGCGAGAGCGACTACCTTGACCGGGTATTGCTGCAAAACCGCGAGCAAAGCCTCTTCATAATCGAGGGGATCCGGATGGGTGACGCTCGAAATGTAACATACAGGAATTCCCTTTTCACGAGCAATGACCGCAGCGCCACTGTGATTGCTATTCGTAATCAGGAATTCACAGGATGCGTTCAAACTGCCATCGGCAACATGGTCCAATAAGGCCCGAAAATTGCTCCCGCCACCGGAAGCCATAACACCAAAAGTAAACATGAGGCCAAAGATAAAAAAGAAGGGCGCAGAAAACGACCACGGCCCTAAAGACAAAGGACGAGAAGCCTAAAAAAGCGTATCTCACGGACAGCGAGCTCAGAGGTCGAACGATGCTGACGAATACTTTGGCACTCCTCAGCAAACACCGTTTTGAAGATTTGCAAAGGAATAAAGACGGCGGGCGGAAACCCGACTACGCCTTTTATTGCCAGGTTGCCGTCAAGAGTCCCATAGATGTCGTGGAACTTTCCACCCACACAATCCGATTCGCGAGAAAACGAACGCCGGCACTATGTCCCTCACCGCTGACAAGAATGGTCTCGCCCTTTGCACTATTGAAATCATAATACCAAAGATCGCCATTTCCTGTGCGCTGATCTTCCCAAACCACTTTTGATCCAGAGACATAAGGATTGGTGCGGAACCCCGTGGAACTACTGAGATTCAAAGTGGTCTGTGTCGAAATCTGATAAGCGCGAATCACCGCATCGGTGGAATTCAGATATTCTTCCCATACAAGCCAATCGCCATCGACAGAAGGACGATCCTGGTGATGGCTACTCGTCGCAGGATAAGTGATGGCACCGGAATTCAAATTCATCAAAGCGATTTTTCCCACGGTCGCTTCGGGCGCATATTCAACCCAGGCCAAGTATCCTTCAGAAGCCTCCAGACGCGCCCGGTAGGAACTCGTCTCCGATGTCAAAGTATCTATGGCCCCCGCATTCCAACTCTGAAAAAGAATTCGGCCTTTCAATGAAGTATCACTAGAACCTGTTCCTGTTCCGCCGCGCCCGCTCCCGGAACTGCTCGCCGTTCCATAATCTACCCAGAATATGCCTTCGCTATTGGACGCGATGAATTCCTTGTAGTTAGTAGCAGGAGAGCCCAACGTTACCGATTCATTCGACTGAAGGGTCCAGGAACTGCTCGCCTGAAATAGCGTTGCAAAGTGCGTTCCCGTGGCGGTAAGATAGGCATAATACAAAGTATTTTCTGAAGCAATCCAGCTGGAGGAACCCGCCCAGCTTACCTGTAACACCCCGAGAGTGCCATCGGACTTTGTCTGCACAATGCGAATTCCGTCTTCGGAAAGAGACGGAAGTTCAATAGTATTCAGAGTGGTAAGCACTTGAAAATTACCAAGCGCCGCTGCCGCAGAAGAAGAACTTTCCGCAATGGTACTAGAGATCCCCGATGAAGAGCTTGTTTGTTCTCCACTGGATAACAAGTCCCCACTGGAGGAGGAAACAGACGTTAAGCTTGAAGAAGAGATCCCATCCTTACTCCAAGACGAGCTGGAATTCTGATCAATGAGATTTAGCAGATCCTCGCTGGCCGAGGACCCCGCTTCTGCCGGAGATCCAGAGGACGACACTCCAACCGAAGAAGAAAGAGAAGAGGAAGCGGATTCAGAAGGCGCCGTGACAGCGACATCATTTCCACAGGCGGTGAGGAGGGCAAAAGTGGCCGCTCCTAAACAAACAGGTAGTCTATTTTTCATGGTAAATAACTCCGTAATGCGGCTTTTGGCCGAAGAGTGAATAAAGTATCGAATTGTTCCCGCTGAATGAGGCTATCTATTCCTTTGATCTCAGAAAGACTCCAATCGATGGGAAGCCCGGTAGGCGTCTGTCCTGTGGGAATATCGAACAAAACCAACGCTTTTAACTCCGGCAGATCACCGTTGCGAAATGCGCGGAACATATCGCGAATCCAATCCGCTTTGCTGCCCCCTGCAGAACTCGTACCAACTTCAGCAGCGAACATTGGCACGCCAAAAGTGCGATACGAATCCACATAAAGTTTTGCGAGACTGTAAAAATCAATCCAGGTTCCCTGTTCCGAAAGAGCGCCGTAATTGAACAAATCAAGCCCAATCCAATCCACCTGATCCTTGCCCGGAAAAAACGCGGAATCCAGTAACCCGAAAGGGGTCCATACAAAGGAAACATTGCGGGCTCCCTCTTCCATGAACAGAGAACGAATATGTTTCCACGCAGAGCCATACATTTCAGGCGTATTCCCATAAGTCGAGGTCCAGGGATAAAGCGGATTTGTGGGTTCATGAGCGATACGCAAAAAAAGAGGCGTGCCATGCCGAGCCGCTCCGCGCGCCCATTCCCGAATATAAGAGTCCAGTTTCCCCGAAGCAATCAAAGCGAGCGACTTCTGTGGTTCCTTTGACTCATAACGTACAAATTCACTTAGCCAGGGTTCCCAAGTCACCATGGGCGTATATCCCGCCTTGCGCATATTTTTCAAGGCCTCTGTAGGAAACGCGTGCAAAGGTCCATCCCCCCACGCTTGATAAAACGAAATCAGAGAAACCCGCCCGCCAAAAGTAGACTGCAATTCATCCATTCCATAGAGACTCTGCGGTAATTCAGGACGCGTCGCCCCGAGTCCCATTTTTCTAGGCTCCGGATTTTCGAGTGCGTGGGCATCCGTCACCATCCGGCAAATCACCTCACGGAACCAGAATTCAGATAAAGCGGGTTCGCCCCATTTTTTAAGTGGGAAATAGGCCATGACCACAATGAAAAGAAAAAGGAGAAACGAACGAATCGAAGGTCCCGGCGCCGATTTCAATGGGCGGTTAGCGATATTCTTGCGAGTCATGACTCCCCCAGTTGTATTTCGGGAATAAAGCAATCACCGTCACGGGAACCATCACCAGTACATTCAACAAGGCGAGGGAAATCATCCACCAGGTTCCTCCATCCAGACGATAATACGTAAAAAGAGCATAAGCGATCGCCATCAAAGAGACTCCTATGGCGATCAGATTGGGCAGCACCAACATTGGCATGGCACGATGATCCGAAGATTTTGGCGTGGGAATATATTCCACCCGCCGATGCAATAACCCCGAAAGTAAACCCATGCAGGAGACATACCAGGAAGCTTTTTCGAGAGTGAGAGAGCGCCACGGGAAACGTTTTTCACTGGGGTGGGTGTAAAAACGACTCATAAAACGATAGGTGAGCAAGGTGCAGATCGCATAGGGAGCCAAATGCAGTATAAAATCCTGTAGCGAAAATTCCACTGCATATTTCTGAGCGAACAGAAAATAAATAGGGAGAAGCAACATCAGGAGCGTGGCGAGCCCATTGAAATAGAACGTCCCCGCATTGAAATAATGAATGCGTTCCACCCCATTGAACTTACGGAAAAGTTTGGGATATTCGCGGAATAAAATTTCAAACATGCCCGTCGCCCACTTGACCTGTTGTTTGAAAAAGGATCCCAAGTCCTCGGGAACCAAGCCCTCCGTGCCACGGTAAGGCAAATAGGCCGACCGCCAGCCTTCAGCATGCAAACGCATACTGGTGAGCGCATCTTCCGCCAAATGTTCCGCATGACCGCCGATGGAATTCAGTGCTTCGCGCCGAAAAACACAGTTGGCCCCAATGGCTGTAGGAATCCCCAATCCATGCAACGACATAAGAGTGGGCCCGTAAAAACTGAAAGTCTGTTCCGCTGCCGCATTCGCTACAAAGGAATTTCCGGTATTGTAATAGGCCTGTACCACCTGAACAAATCCGATTTTCGAATCCTCAAAAAAAGGCAGTACTCGGGAGAGCATATCCGGACGAGGTCTGTGATCGGGATCGATGATAAAAACAAATTCCGCATCACTCAAAGTCCGAAGGCAATAGTTCACCTTACCCGCTTTGGCACCGGGAATATTGCGGCAATCGACATGAGTCACTCCCAAGCGCGCGCACAGTTCCATCAACTGAGAATCATTACCCCCATCTAAAAGAAACGTACGATGCGGCCATTCCATCGCCTGAATTTTCGTGAGGCTTTCTTCGAACATGGCAAAAGGCTCGCCAGGCATGGCCGTAGTCAATACATCGACACGGGACTTCACCGATTCGAGCCAAGAAGGCGTACTGGAAGGCGTGATAAAGTAGATCAAAGCCCAGTTCGCAAGGCTTCGGTAAATCCCCCAGAAAATGGCCACCGTCAAAATAGGGAACCAAAAAGTATCCCGTCTGGCTTCGCTGAAAAACCAGAAATCGGCAAACCACAGACTCGACAAAAAGCCTGCAGCAATCAATAACCGAAGCACTAACTTATTCATTATTCCACCCACTGCAATTTATCGAGACGAAGCCTCGCTTCCGCATGGCGATCATTTAAGTTCAACACGCGCCCGTATGTTTTCTTCGCTTGTGAAAAATTACCTTGCCATTCATACACTTGCCCCAGTTGAAGCAAAGCCTCTATCGATTTTCCATCGAGAGCGAGTGCTTGTTTAATCAACAAGATCGATCCCGAAAGATCCTTATCCCAAGCCGTCCACAAAGCAAGATCCAGCAAACAACGAATGCGTAATCCTTCGCTGGGTTCTTTCGCTTTTAACACTTTCTGCACTTGAGCTTTCGCTTCGGGAACCCGGCCGAGCCACGCAAGTACCTGGGCCCTGCGCTCCATCGTTCCCCAAGGCTTAAGAAGGCGGGGAATCGCCTTGTCATAAAGTTGCAAAGCTTCATTCAGTCGGCCCGCCTGTTCAAAAAGCAAACCCTTTACTCGCAAGGCTTCCGGGCTTTCTGAATTACGCAGATGAGTGATCACTTGAGTGGCTGTGCGAAAATCTTTTTTCCAAAGACTCGCTTCGGCAACAGCAATCGCTACAGAATCCTCTTCGGGGTGTGCCCAGTAAATAGGCAACAAATAAGACAAGGTGGAATCCGCATTCCACTCGGAATAATATTGAAAACCCTGACGACGGAAATTGTCGCGGTTATCACCCCAACTCCAAGAAATAAGCACTAGGAGCAATAACAGAATAAGTGAAATAAATTTCATGAAAAACTCCTTATATAAATTGCATGGCGAGAAATCGGGCTAATGACCAAGAAGGTTTCCAGGGCAGAAGTGATCGAATTTTCGCTGTATTCAGTGAATAGAAAAAGCTTTCCTCATCGCGATAAGGAAGTTCGCCAATTTTCAGAAGGTCCGGGTGACCGCTCAATCCAGCGACCGCGCGCGCCACCTCAACGATCTGATGAACCTCTTCCGAAGCCAGATTATAAATGCCTTCCAATTGATTCTGCAAAATCAGGGACATCGCGGCACAGGCATCTTCCACATGAAGAAAATCCCGTTCCTGCTCACCGGCAGTCATGGGAAAAGAAACTCCCGCCCGCAAAGCCTCTATCAAGGAACGAATAAACATCGATGGGGGGGCATCTTCGCCATAAATAACAGAAGGCCTGAGTATCGTGGCCTTGCACCCTGTGAAAACCTGATGCTCCAATACGACATTTTCAGCAGCGAGTTTGCTCCGCGCGTAAGGCTGCGAAGGCAGAAGCACCGCAGATTCCTCCACATTTTTGCACTCTTTTCCGTAGACAAGCCCCGTAGAAAGGAATACAATGTGCGTACTGGCTTCCACAAAATAACGAAGAATGTTGCGCGTTCCTTCCACATTCACTTGCCACATAGTTTCTTCCGAACCCTGACCGGGTAACAACGCCGCCAAATGAACCACCGCATCAAACTTCTTTTGACCTGCAAAAGACTGAAGGCCTTTTTCATCGATGATATCGGCCTTCCATTCAGACTCTGCAGAACGGCCCAGACGGATCACATTCCAGCCTAAGCGCTGCAACTGTGCCACCAGATGACGCCCCACAAACCCCGTGCCGCCTGTCACCAATACGTTCATAAGAGAACACTCCCCGTCCAGATTCTCTGCCCTCGGCGCGCCTCTTTAACATAACTCTGCAACTGCTCCAGACTAATGACTCGTCCGCCATCCAAAAATGCGCGGTACCATTCCGCAGTGTGGGCAAAGCATGGTTTTCCGTCCCACACCGGAAACCACTGAAGTTCCCTGTGGGCAAGGGAGCAATCCAAAGTGAGTAATCCCGCTTCATGAGGCGCCGAGGACTGTTCCTCTACACGACATTGCAATCCAGGCAAACTCTCCCGAAGCATTTCTACGACCGTCCCGACATCGCAAACGCCTTCGCTAGCGGGCCCAAAATTCCAGGCCTGCGCCATGTCTGTATGGCCCTCCCACAAATGCTCTCCCAATAATAGATAACCCGAAAGCGGTTCCAATACATGTTCCCACGGGCGTGTGGAACGGGGATTTCGAATAATCGCTTCCCGCCCAGTCATCGTCGCACGCATCAAATCCGGCACGAGGCGGTCCAAAGCCCAGTCGCCCCCGCCAATCACATTACCCGCGCGCGCCGTCGCCATCAACACATGATGGGTTTTCCCATACTCAGCAGGCGGCCAGAAACTGCGTCTCCAACTTGTCGTTGCAATATCCGCACATGCCTTTGAAGCACTGTAGGGATCATGCCCTCCCAAAGGATCATTTTCACGGTATCCCCAGCACCATTCTCTGTTCTCATATACTTTGTCTGTAGTGATACTCACCACAGCCTGCACACTGTCGCATTCACGGCACGCATCATACACAATCAAGGATCCCATTACGTTACTGGAAAAAGTCTCCAGCGGTTTCCGGTAGGACTCGCGGACAATCGGTTGCGCCGCCAAATGAAACACAATCTCGGGCTGAAAATCCTTCACGAATTTTTTAAAAAGAGTTTCGTCTCTGATATCGCCACGGCCATCAACTATAGGGAGCCCCAAAAGATCCCAGTGACTTGGTTCCGAAGGCGAATCCAGGGAAAAGCCCGCGACCGTAGCCCCCAATTCCTGAAGCCAGAGGCAGAGCCAGGATCCTTTAAAACCGGTATGACCCGTGACTAGAACTTTGCGCCCCGCATAAACACCCTGAAATAAATCCTTCATTTGCGTTCCCCCCATACTTTCCACGGCGCCTGTCCTTCTTTCCACATGGTATTCAGAGTGCTGTAATCTTTGTAGTGATCCATACAATGCCAGAAACCATCATAAGAAAACATGCGCAATTGATCTTTGTCGACAAGTTCTTGGAATGGTTTATCTTCAAGCACACAGGAATCCCCATCCAAGGAGTCCAGCAATTCGCGCTGGAAGACAAAAAAGCCTCCGTTGATATATCCCTTCATGGTGGGTTTTTCACGGAAAGAGTGAATGGAGCCGTCGGGTTCTGCTTCCACGATTCCAAAAGTCGTGGGCAAATGGACTCCGGTCATCGTCGCTATGCGCTGGTGACCTCGGTGAAAATCCAGCAAGGTTTTCAAGTTCACATCCGAAAGTCCATCGCCATAAGTGGCAAAAAAAGTATCCCCATGCAAATAGGGTTCGAGCCTTTTAATGCGGCCACCTGTCATGGTTTCTTCACCCGTATGCACTAGGGTAATTTCCCAGTCCTCAATTTCAGTACCCACCCCATCCGAATGAAACAAGCGGGCGGAACTATCCCGGAGATTAATCGTCACATTACGCTGACGCAACTGATAATCGGCAAAGAAATCCACAATGGTATGCCCCTGGTGCCCGAGAGCGAGAACAAATTTGCGGACACCAAAATGAGCATAAATTTTCATAATATGCCAAAGGATCGGCTTTCCTCCGATTTCCACCATGGGTTTCGGCCTGTCTTCAGCCACCGCGCGAATGCGGGTTCCCTGTCCGCCGCAAAGAATTATCGCCTGCATGTCTTCAATATTTGTCTGCATAATAGATCTCCTAAAAATTTCGTTGAATGTTTACTTTTGCTTTGAACACCTTGTAGGCATCCTCATTCCAGAATTGCATCTGCTTCCAAGGAGTGAGTTCCGCACTTAAATCGGTTCCCAATTGCCAATCCGCGCTACGGAAAAGCCAAGACGTGGAAAACTTGAAAGGAGCCGTGCCCCAGTCTTTAATTTGTTTGTTATCCCATTCTCTTATCTGTCCCGAAAGTAAAGGCACGCTCATCATCATCGTCCATTCTGCACGGGAAGATTGCCAGAGACCCGCCTCTGCAATGACAGAAACCGCACCACTCCAAATCGGAGCCGCCGCCGGATACCAGGAATATTTATACTCCGTTTCCGTAGTCGTGGGTTCCTGAGTGGTACGATCCGCATGGGAAAAAGCACAGGACCAACCCCAAGCAAGGCCCGGCTTCGCTGTAGGAAGCCAGTAGGCAATCGCCTGGAAAATCCAAGGTTCCGGGGGTTGCAAAAGGGTATCGTTCAGAGTGCGAATCTCGGATTGGGGACTCAACCATTTTTCAGCACTGATGCTACTTGTCAGAGTGCCGTCAGCATCCTTATAGTTCAATCCGGCTTCAGCCAAATTGCGCGTGGTTCCCAAAGAAAGCGGTAAAGGATACTCCGAAAAGGGCTCGCGTTTTAGCAAAACATAAGGTTTCCACTCGGAGCCCCCCGATCTGCGGAGAGACTTCGCGAAAGTCAGACTCCCGCCCAACCCCGTCACTTCAGTCGTTGCATTATCGGAAATGGAAACCGAAAACCAATTGGTTCCCCACAAATACCACGCGCTAGCTTCAAAAAACAAAGCGTTCCCGCGAAAGGCCAAGATACCATCCAATTCATCCTGAAGACGATAACCGCTCCAGCGGGCGTTCAGTGACTGACCCCTTTTATCGCCATCAGTATGACTCCACCGCAATGCATCCTGCTGCATCTGATAGCCGCTACCATCCGCAAGACCCGAGCCCTCATAGCCCATATTCCAAGAAGCGAAAATCGTCGAAGCCGCAATACAAATGAAGAGGAGTATGTTGAGAATATTTTTCACATTCTCAATATAGGCGCCCTATGAGGGAAAAAGCCTATTAAACGTATCGGCGCATCAAATTCCGATTAAAAAATTAATCACTTCATTTCACATTGCAATGAGCATCAACCACAATCGGCTGAGACTGTTTTTGCAAGTTTTGAGAGCCCCCGACAGCACCCGATGCAGAATTTTGTTTCGAATTCGAGCCAGTTGTCCCAAGCGTCCCCAAAGAAGCTTCTCTACACGCCCCCGCCAAGACAAGCGTCCATGAATAAGTGGTGCCGTCGCAATACGCCACCAATTCCCCACGACCCGCATGAACGGAATCCAAAACAAAAGTACCCGTGGCATCCGCGAAAACAGTTTCTGAGAAACCTACCATTTGCACCTCTGCATTCGCACATTCGGGAAGGGGAAGCACCCCAGACAATTGAATGGAGCGATACAAGCCTACTTTTCCGAGTGCCAAGGTATCCCCATTAAAAGACAAATTCCGTATCTGTGCATACAAACTATCATTCCAGTTTAAGCGCAACATATATTCTCCCGTATCCGCTGGAGACAAAGAAAAATTGCCATCAATGTCGCTATAAACCGTATCCAGCACAGTCTCCTGATATTCTGAATCCACCCATTCCACACGGGCGAGAATAATTTCACTTGAAAAAAGCGTTTCGTTCGATAAAGAATCCACAGTCATTCCATAAATAAAGCTTTCTCCATCGGAAC
>DBTP01000084.1 GCA_002307115.1 Fibrobacter sp. UBA1313
CTGGCTCTTGCTAGGAAAATTCTTACGGAATATTTTTGTGTTAAAATAGAATCGGAGTCCTCTGATTCCATTGTCTTTCAGTTCTTAGACAAAATGCCTGAGCCTAAATTAACGCCGGTGGGCAATGTTCCTTATCTTTTCAAAAATGCAATTTTGTTGAATGCCCTTGTGAGCGGCAAAAATGTGGTGATCGAAGAACGCCAACCCATTCGGGATCAGTGGAGCGAACTGCTTCTTTACTTTGGTGTGCCCATGACTCTTGACAAAGATACGGGTGAAGTCATGGATGAACTTGCAAGGCGGATGGCCAAAGCGAAGGGCATTAAAGTAGAAAGCAAATTGGTAACGCGTATGCAAGAGGCGAAAGTTCTTACCAGCCACGATTATTTTGTTCCCGGTGATACTACCGAAGCGGCGGCCTTTGCGACACTAGGGGTTATTGGGCCCCTTCCGAAAGAGAATCGCATTTTACTTAAGAATGTGGGGATCAATACAGGGCGCTCTGGTTTCTTTTCTGCACTTAAGCGCATGGGCGCGGATGTGGAATTTACGAGTCGCCGCGAACGCTATGGCTCTGCATTTGGTAATATCGAAGTAAAACGCGGTAAACGTCTGCAAGGTCGTCGTCTTTCTCCTGAAATACTCAGCAATAGTCTTGAAGAATACCCGTTCTTAGCTCTCGCCGCCTGTGCCGCTGATGGGGAAACGATTCTTCGCGTCCCCGAGTGTCTTTCAGAAGGCATGCGCCCGTTGTTTGAACGCTTGGCAGAGAACCTCCGCAAGACAGGTGCTGAGATTGGCGTCTATGAGGAAGGTCTTGTCATTCGAGGGAAAGAAGAACTCGATGCCGGAACTTTTGATTGTAACGGGGATCCTGTTTTGGGTCTTATGCTTTTTGTCTTATCTTTATTTGCAACAGGGATAACGACTGTGGAAGGTATCGAATGTGTGGAAGCGGCGTTTCCTGGCGTTTGTGAAAAACTCAAATCAGCGGCGGTGGTAGCAGAATGAAATTGTCAAAGGTGGGAATTGTAGGCTGGAAGGATAAGAGCGCAGATCTTGCCTTGGCGATCCAAACGATTGCCGCATGGGCGATTGCTCACAAGAATGTTTCTTTTTGTGCCATGGAGCCCTTGCAGGATTTGGCCTGTAAGCCGATTAAAATTGTCTCTGCGCGCACACTTCTCAAAAGTGATTTGTTGATTGCCATCGGTGGTGATGGTACGGTGCTATCGACGGCGCGTCTCGCTCTCGGTCACCAAATTCCGATTCTCGGTGTGAATGCGGGGCGTGTGGGGTTCCTCGCAGAAACGCGTGTTGATGATCTTTCCATGACTTTGGATGCCGTATTTGCGGGCGAATATTCGATGCGCGAGCGCTCCATGATTGATGCTTCAATTGTGCACAAAGGAAAAGTGATTGATTCAGAAACCGTTCTCAACGAAGTGCATATTCGCGCCCGTGCTCCAGAGTGTATGGTGAACGTGAATGTGGAATATAACGGTCGCCCTCTCACTGAATATTGGGCGGATTCTCTTTTGCTCTCGACTCCGACGGGTTCCACGGCCTACAATTTGTCTGCAGGGGGCCCGATTCTCTATCCTTCGACCCCCGCGTTTGTGATTACTCCTGTGGCACCGAGTAGTCTTTCGGTGCGCCCCCTGGTGATCCCCGCAGTGGCCATCTGTAAAATTTATTCGGCTGTGGATGTGCCCTTGAATTTAGTTTTTGATGGTCGCGTGACGCGTGTGTTGGAACCCGGCGATTTCGTGGAGCTTTCGGCGAGTAAAGAGTTTACGACTTTTGTGCGTATGAAAAATACGGGGTTCGTGAATGCGCTTCGTGAGAAGCTCGGGTGGACAGGGAAACCGCGCCTCGCGTAAAATTTGAAGATCGTGATAAATTCAGGATAGTGGATGATTCAAGGTAAGGAGCAAAAAATGAAACAGAAACAGTGGATAGCATTTCTTGGTATGGTTGTGGTTGCCCTGATTCTGGCAGCCTGCGGCGGGGACAGCGGGAATAACGGTACGGAGAGGGAAGGGGATAGTTCGTCTTCGGCTGAAATACCTTTAAGTAGCGGACAGATAAGTTTCTCTTCGGTTGTCAAGTCCTCAAGTTCGTCGGTTGGGGTATCGAGTTCCTCGCCTGTTGTTTCCAGTTCGAGCGTGAAGGAGTCATCAAGTTCTTCGGTTGAGGTTTGCGCTAACACTTACGGAACCAACACGGTAAAGGACTGCCGCGACGGCCAGACCTACAAGACTGTGGTGATCGGCACGCAGACGTGGATGGCGGAGAACCTGAACTACAAAGTAAACAGCAGCTGGTGCTACGACAACAGCGTGGACAGCTGTTCCAAATACGGTAGGCTGTACCAGTGGGCAAGTGCCATGGGGTTGAGTGCAACTTATAACGGTACTTCTGCCTCAGGTGTGATTTCTACTCCGCAGCAGGGCGCGTGTCCCACAGGGTGGCACATCCCGATGGACGTTGAATGGACCACCCTGGAAATTTATGTGGGCGGGTACGGCGTTGCGGGTACGGCGCTCAAGAGCACCAGTGGCTGGTACAATGACGGCGACGGCACGGATGCCTACGGCTTTTCGGCGCTCCCTGCGGGCGACCGCAGCTTCTACGGCGACTTCATCGGCGCGGGATCCGACGCATTCTTCTGGAGTGCCACGGAGAACAAGGACAGGTACTTGTACTTTGACTACGCGTACATGTACACGTACGACAACTCCAAGTACTGTGCGTTTTCTGTTCGTTGCCTCAAGGACTCCGTGTGACCAGACGAACTCAGTGAGGTTTGACACACAGCGTCCGAACTTGCCGAGTTCATGTTGTGTCAATGACGATTCGATTTAAACCTTCTGGAGAGGTATTGAACGGAATCGGGGCGTTGCAAGAGCTGAACCAAAGTGAACCGTCCGCGAGGTGTCGAAATGATTAGACGATGTAGCCCATGTCGCATCCGGCATACAGACGGCAGGACCTGCAAAGAGGCGTTGATATTTTTTTTGCTTCATGTCCTTGTCTTTTCACAGTGAACCGCGATTTTACATCTCGCCTGCGGCCTTGACATGGACTTTCATTGGGGGGTCGGTCAGCTTAAGTCCTATGTGTATTCCCCGCATATAGCCCGTTTTGTTGCATATCGGGCTTATAATGAGGCCGGACATCATCCCTGAAACATTCTGAAAAATTGGAGTGACCATCAGTCCCGCGCCGTTTCAGTCCACGTAAATATCTATGCCTGAGATGATGATCCCATCGGTCTTGTTCGCTAATCCAGACACATGAAGTCCGTATATGTTTGTCATCGTTGAAAAACCGCTGGTGACGCTGATTCCGTAGACGGCGTATCTCTTAGAAAAAGTTGAGCAAATATTGATCGCATTAACGGGATGACTGAACAGGGCGTTTGTGCCTATCGGATACATCAGATCCAGAGCTATGATATTGTATTGGTTTTGTCTGGAGGTTCCATCATTCGCAAAAGCACTGCCATACTATAGCCCCAAACGGTTCGTTTTTTAATAGAAGCATACGGCATTACCAGTGCCACACTGGTAAAATATAGTACAAAATGTAGTACAAAATATAACTCATTTCCGGGAAATTCAAATAAAACAAGCCCTAGCTTTTTTTGCTTATTGACAAAATGTCAACGCAAATTTTCCGCGCCGACGGGAAAAAAGTAGCATCCAGAGATATTTTTAGCAAAAATAAGGTGGTGCACCCATGCTATCCAGATCAATAGTAATAGGCAAAATTTGTCTCGCGGCCACGTGCGGAATGGTTATTTCCGCAATGGCCGACAATCCCATATCCAGCTATCATTACCTCGCCGACCCCTCGGCCGCGGCCGATGACGAGAACTTCTACATCGTCACGGACTCGGATGACCCCGCGCCGTACAATGCGACTGGTTACAGCATCAAGTCCCTCTACGTGTTCAGTTCCAAGGATATGAAGAACTGGACCGACTACGGCATCATTTACCAGGCGAAGCGCGAAGCAAGTTACGTGAGCGACATCTGGGCATCGGGCATCGGCGTCAAAAACAAGACGATTTACATCATTTTCCCGAACGGCGCAAGCGGCATCGGGCTGATCAAATCGAGTTCCGTCAACGGTCCCTACACGAACGCCGTGTCCGGTTACAATATGCTTGTCGGCAACGGCGGAGTCGTGGACTGCGACGGAGTCGCCTGGTGCTTCGACCCGGGTATTTTCTTCGATGACGACGGCACCGGCTGGATCACCTTCGGCGGCGGCGAAAGCAGCACGCGCCCCAACACGAACAACTTTGACGTCTATCAGCTGAATAGCGACGTAAACAGCGTCGTGACCAGCACCAAGACCCGCGTGGAAGTCCAGAATCTTCCGACCCGCAAAATGCTGGAAGCGTCCTATATCCACAAGCACAACGGGAACTACTATTTCTCCTACAGCACCGGCTGGCAGTCCGGCGCGCCTTCGATTGACTACGCCATGTCCACAAAGCCCACTGGTCCCTACACCTGGAAGGGAACCATCCTCAACGACCCGGCGATCAGCGGCAAGAGTATCAATGGCAACAACAACCACGCCGGCGTAGCCGAATTCAAGGGCCACAGCTACGTGGTCTATCATGACCGCCGCATCGCGAACGGGTACAACGGCCTTGAGGTTATCCCTGCGAGCGACGGACAGGCGAACCCGAACGGAGCCTACCATAGAAGCGTGGGCATAGACGAAATGTACTACAATACCGACGGGACCATCAAGGAAGTGGTGGTCACCAACGATGGCCCGGAACAGATCGCGAACTTCGACCCCTACGCCACTTACCCCGCCCTCACGAGCTCCCAGCAGAAAGGCATCCGCAGCCGCACTGATTATACCGCAGGCCAGCCCGTGACCCACGTGCTTACCCCGCTTGCCACAAGAACGGATTCCTGGATTCGCGTGTCTGGAGTCGATTTCGGCACGGCCGCCACTAAGTTCATCGTGGACGCAGCAAGCGTCGCTGACGGCAACAAGATCGAAATCCGCCAAGGAAGTGCCACGGGAACCCTCGCCGGCACCTGCACCCTCAAGAACACTGGTTCCTGGGGAACTTACGCCGACAACGAATGCACAATGGACGGTCTTTCTGGAATCGT
>DBTP01000017.1:0-5395 GCA_002307115.1 Fibrobacter sp. UBA1313
TCGTTGGTGCAATCAAGGGCATAAGACATCAGTCGGTAAATGTTACCTGTTTTCTTATGTCGAAATTTGTTGCCGGAAAAGATCATATAAGACTCCAAGGCGCTTTTAATCAGAAATATATTTTAAGAAAAGAAAAAAAGGGGCTTCTAAAAATTTATTCCAGGTCACCAGAACCTCGTTTTCGCTAGGATCGTCAGGCTTTACGGAGCTCTTGTGCAAGGCGCTCCCAGAGAAGCGAGAATGCATGTTCATTATTTTAAAATGGGCGAAAAGATAACGAGTATTAATGGGCTCTCGTTTTTATAAAGACTCCATTTGCTACGATTCGATGATCGCAAAATAATTTTTTGTCAAAAAATAGGTGCTTGGCGCAGTGCTTTTGATCTCGCTTCGCTCGGCTCACTCTGTCGCTCTTTTCTAGCGTTAAAGAAATAAAGTTATACAGTTTACGAATGCGAGTCCCACATCATCTGGTGCCCAAAATATAGATTCCGGGTGATGGACGGAGAGGTTCGTTTTGTTGTTGGCTTCTCGACCGTCATAAAGAACTGCGCAAAAAATATAGGGTTTTGCATTTCTGGTCGACAGGCTTTTTGTAAGTCCATCGGTGTGAATGGAGAGCAAATTGTGAAATATCTTCGCTGGTAGTGGCAGAAAAACTGTAAACAGGACTATTGAAAAAATCTGTTCCGCATGTCTTAATTTAGATAAAATACAAATAATAAAAAACAGAGATTCTTCGCGATGATTTCAGCCGTTCTCTTAGACGAGGGGTTTGCATTCAGAGGAAAGAATTTGAAAAAATGCTTCTTTCCCGTATTTCTCTTTCCAAGGAGAGTGCCCACTTTTTTCAAGTTCAAAATATTTGAAATCTTTGACCAAATCTTTGATCGGCTCCACAACGCCGTTTAGGGGAGTCGTATCGTTTGCTCCATGAATAATAACCGTGGGACATTGAATCATAGGGGCCATACGAATAAATTCACCGCGTTCCCTCATGGCGTGGGCTTCGTTCCACACCTTCTGATACAGGTTGCCATTGACTTCCACAAGGGCTTCCCTGTTTTCTTCTGAAGCCTCCACACAATAATTATCCGCCTTTTCGGCCAAGGCACCCAATTGTTGTAAGAGCAAATCGTTATTCGGAGATTGCACATGGAGCGTTTCGATAATTTCAAGATATTCCGACTGTTCTTCTTTGGATAAAGCGGCGAGTCTTCGGGTTTGAAGCTCTGGCAGGTATTTCACATCAAACGCTGGTGCACCTATGAGAAAAAGCTTTTTCACGACTTCGGGATGTTTATAAGCGAACAGATAAGCAAGCCAAGCACCCCAGGAATGTCCCAAAACATAAATGGGCTCGTTCGCATTTTGGGTAATTTGTCTGTACAATTCTTCCACTTGCTCATTTACAGAATCGGCCGTTTGAAAAGGTTCGATCACACCGCCGATTTTTCCAAAATGGTGCGTTAACATCCGCGCTAAAGAAGATACGCTCCCTGGTGCTCCGGGGCCGCCATGCACCACCACAAACCGGTAGGGAGGTTGTCCATATTTTCGAAAAGTCATCATTTCCGCAAGGTAACTTTTTATTAGGCAGTGACATCAAGCCATTTTCACTTCTGCTCTAGTTCGGCTTCGTTTGTTTTTAGAGCTACAAACTATTTTTCATGGATTTTTAAAACAGAAATAAAATATCTCAGAAAAGAGGCTTTATTCGTCTTTTAAATTCGTCAACGAAACCGGTATTTGCTTATTCTACACTTCTGTAGAAGCCTTGTCTCACGGACTTCTTACAGTTTGATAAACTCGGCGGGCTGTAAATTCGTAGTCATGGTCCACACCGTTGCCGTCATATTCTCTACACGAAAAACGGAAAGAAAATCATAGCCCATTTTTTCAACCATCGGTTGCAAAAAAGCCCTTTTGCCGACAATTTCTTCTTTCAGCTTCTGATCATCGAGGAGTTTCGCGGTTCCTGTGATTCTCACTTGGATGTTGTCGCGTAAAAAACACAATTCCACAGAGGGATTTTTCTGTAATTGTTTAAAAAATTCTTTTTTCGCGCTGGTGTGAAAAATAATGCCGTCTTTATCGGCTCGGTATGTCATAATGCCGCGTGTATGAGGTTGTGTTCCCTCGCAAGTCGCGATATTACAGGACACCGTTTGATTCACAAAATCCAGAATTTCTGTAGCATTCATAAGATCTCCATAAAAATAAAAGTCAGTTATAAAAAATACTTAATTGCTTTAAGGGAAACCCTGTTTATTACAAAAGACAATGCTTTTATTCAGATAAAACCATATTTGAACATTTATCAGAAAAATAAAAAATAATAGAGAAATGAAAGTATGTGACTTGTTTATTTACAAGGTAGTCCCAGAGGAATGGAGTCTAGAACGTTGCACAATTCCGAAAGACGCGATGTATCGGCAGTATAGTACAGTTTTTCTGTCACAACGGACGAATCCCTGTCAGTTATTTTGAAATACATATACAGAAGGCCCTCATCTTCTAAAAGATAGGTTTCACTTGTGGCCCATCCGTAGCTACAAGGTGTTTTCATTGTGCAACCATAAGTATATTGTTTAGATACACGATGATTATAAAGTTTTTTGTCAGAGATAGTCCCTTTCAAATCGCTTGCTGACAAATAGGATGAGGGGAAAATGTAAGGATATATAGACCCATTACCTAAAGGATCCATATAAGATATTACGGTGTCTATCACTAAAGAATCATCATTTTGAATGTTAAACGTTATAGAATCCGATTCAGAAGAATATTTGTCTAAATAGAAGGAGTCAATCGTTCCTGAGATGAAAAAGTTGTTCATGAGAATATAATCTTTGATAGAGATTACTCTTAATAGGTGTGTTGTATCACAGCCATCAATAAATACAGAGGAGTCGTTAATCGCAAAAGAAAGGGATATATTATTGGTATCTACCCAGAATTTAATTTGATCTCCGAGTATAAGGATAGAATCCACATCTTGAAAATAATACTCCGTGTCTGATGCAGTGCCAAGATCTGCTTTGGTTTTGATATTAAAGCATTGTCCGACTTTAACATTGTCTAATGAATCCAAGACACTTTGGTAAGCAACAATGGAACTACTGCTTGTGGTAACAGAAGATGAACTCGAAAAAGTTTCAATATTTTCTCCCCCGTCTCCATCATTTAAACATCCTGTTATACCCAAACAGGCTACACAGCCCACAATAAAAAATTTAAATAGATTCATAAAAAGCTCCTTGGCATATACCCTAGGCCTAAATATAACTAATCTTTTTTGAATGATACAGGATTCTATTTTTATTGATCTCGCTATTGAATTATAACGCTCTTTTGCACTTGTCCCGCCTTTCCTTTCAAGGTTAGAATAGCGACTCCTGAAAAATGAGGCGCTGTCAGATCCACAGAGGTTGATGTATTGGAAATGGATTTCTGTGCAATTTTTTCTCCATTCACATTAGTGAGTGTGACTTGTGTATACGAACCTTTGGGGAACAGGGCTTGAATCGTATTGGGTGTCGGGTTGCTGAAAGAAATAGAGAAACCCTGTTTTGAATTTTTAATCGCATTGGAGGCAATCCATTCCGCATTGAGGGCGCGTAGTTTGGTGCGAAGATAAGTCCCCGCTTGCCGCAAATCAGAATCCGCCCAGTTTCCGGCAGTACTTGCCGTGGTGTAGAGTGCAGCGGAGGTTTCATTCTTGTTGCAAATGCTCCATGCGGCCCAGCTCAATTTTTTGCTTTCCATCCAGGAAAAAAAGGTTTCTACCCATGACGTGTTGATGTCGCCATCGCCACTTGCCGGTGAAAGACCCCATTCGGATACGAAGAGAGGAATGCTTTGCAATGCGGTATTCGCATTAGTCATGTAATTATTGTAATGCCATTCTTCGGAGGCATAAAAGTGAAATCCATAGGCGACGTTAAATGCATTGGAGCCTGTGAGTGGGTCTGCGGCAGGTTTTAAAACTTCGGCAGCGTAATTTGGGGCTCCCACAATGATCAGGTTATCAGGGTCATAGGTGCGGATAATCGGGATTATTTTTTCGGCATAGGCTTTAATGACGCTCCAATCATCCGTTCCAGGCTCATTGTAGATTTCATAAATGACATTAGGGTAGCTTGCATATTTCTGAGCCATACGAGTAAAAAAGTTTACGGCACTATCCTGTTTTCCGTTGGAGTTATCGTTTGTCCAATGGCTGTGCCAGTCGATAATCACGTAGATCCCTTTGGCGATCGCTGCATCGACAACGGTTTCCACCATTGCCTGATTCCAAGCGGGGTCATAGAGATATCCTTTGTAGGCGTCAGTGGTGAGAGTGTTGTCCGTCCCCCAAGAGTCTTCAACAGCCATGGATGCGCGAACCAAGTTTGCATGCCAATCATCGGCAAGCCAATTTACCACATTTGCGTTCCAATAACCCCCTCCTTCTTGAGCGATATTCCAGAAAAAGCTCATTCCGCGAAGCTGGGCCGGATTTCCGTTCGCGCCCACGACTTGATTGTTTGAAACAGAGAGCGCGCCGATAGTTTCTACAGGGGTTGCTGCTAAAGGGTAGAGCAAAAAAGCAATAAAAGTCACCATTATTTGGAGCGTCTGTTTCATAAAAATCCTTTGGAAATTACCAGAACGGCTCGTTATAAACTAATATCAGACATTGTATTAGCCTTGTTTTTTTTGCTACTAACATTCAAAACGTGCTTTATCTCATGTGGAATGACTCGTTTAAGTAATTCTGTTTTTCTTTTTGGACCCGAAGAAACCAACTTGAAGAGCCACTAAAAAAAATAAATGATGTTTCAATAAGGTTTTTTTGCGTTTTTAAGAAATTTTTCAAGATGGCGCTTTCATTTTTTATCTTTTTCACATGCAGTTAAAACGAACCCCTATTCTTACAGGCTTGATCAGTGCTTCTGTTTTGGCCGATGCGGAAGCTTTTCCAGAAGGGAAAATTGCGCAGGGACTTCAGTTGTGCAATGCCCTAGAGATCCGTTATGATTTGTTCCCGGATCAATCAGAGTGGCCTTTGATTGCAAATCGGGTGCATCAGCTTAATGCTGCGGCGTTTTTGCTAGGAACCATTCGTCTGCGTCGTGATGGGGGTGATTTTGACGATGCCCTTGAAGGGATGAGATTGCCTTTATGGGGAGCGATTCTAGAAGCGGAAGTGGTTCCCCAGTGGCTTGATCTGGAACAGGATTCGCTTTCGCAGTATGAAGCGCTTCATGCTTTTGCTCTTGTTCGGGGAACCAAAATTCTTTTGTCCCAACATAACTTTTCGACCATTCCCACGATTGCGGAATTATCCGGTTTTGCGACGGATTGTAAGCGTGTGGGGGCCAATGGATTTAAAGTTGCCGCCATGAGTCAT
>DBTP01000017.1:5712-6751 GCA_002307115.1 Fibrobacter sp. UBA1313
AATTTGAGTGGTTTGCTGCTTTTGGAATGGGGAATACAGGCCGGGCGAGTCGCTTATGGTCGCTCACTTGTGGGGCCAATTTAACCTATGGTGCTATAGGGGATTCTCTGGTAGCGGGGCAAATTTCAGTATCTTGGATGCAGACTCTTTTGACTCGTCTTCCTGGTATTTCCAATGAGCAATCACTGACCGAATTACTCAAGAGACCTGGATTATTTGGCTAATTTTGGCTAAAAATCGAGGTTCATGGGGGTAAAGGTGCTTTTTATCTCACAACATTACAAAAACAGCTTTATTTTGCTAAATATTCGATGGAATCATCAAATGGTGCCCCTGGAATTCATTTTGGGCGGTGCTAAAGGATAAATCAGTTATGCGTCTTTCCGAAAGGTTTGTCGATAATTGCGTCATTATCAACTCCCTGAGTGCGGATAAGGAAAAAATCCTAAACGAACTCGTTGATACGCTCTGCAAAGCCTATGCGCTGGAGCATCGGGATGAGATTTTTGAGGCAGTCTGGAAACGGGAACAGACTCGTTCAACAGGAATTGGATGCGGTTTGGCCGTTCCCCATGCGAAGATTGACTATGTGGATCGTATGTGTATGGTGGCTGCTACAGTAGAAAAAGGGGTCGAATTCGATGCTCTGGATGGTGAGCCGGTACACCTTTTGATATTGATCGTGAGCCCAGGGAATACGGTGGGTCCTCACTTGAAGGCTTTGTCTTCCGTCAGTCGGCTTCTCGCTGATGGCGTTGTGCGTAAAGAACTCATTGAAGCAAAAACGCAAATGGATTTTCTTTCGATTTTGCGCAAGGCAGAAGACAAGTACTTGTAATAAGCCCCTCTTTTACGTCATTGGAAAGGTAACCTTTACGGGTTGCCTTTTTTGTTGTGCCCGAAAAAACGCGACTTGACGTGACAGGGGGTCTTTTATATCTTTGCCTACGCTTTCGGACGATTAGCTCAGTTGGTTTAGAGCGCTGCCTTCACACGGCAGAGGTCACTGGTTCGAATCCAGTATCGTCCACGAAAAAAA
>DBTP01000197.1 GCA_002307115.1 Fibrobacter sp. UBA1313
TCGAGACCTGTTCGGCGATCACCTGGAAGTATCCCAGCTGCATTTTGCGCGGCGACGATACGGTGGGCGAGTTCTATTCCATCGCCATCACCAACAACTTTCAGCAGGCCGATACCGGCACCAAGATGATCCATATCGGGAAGAATACCAAGAGTACCATTATCAGTAAAGGCATTAGTGCAGACAACAGTTCCAATGCCTACCGCGGTCTCGTCGATATTCACAAGAGCGCTTCTGGTGCGCGCAATTACACTCAATGCGACAGTATGCTTGTGGGCAACAAAAGTGCCGCACACACGTTTCCTTACATCACCGTTGCGAATTCCTCTGCTAACACGGAACATGAGGCGTCCACGAGTCGCATCAGTGAAGACCAGCTCTTCTATTTTGAGAGCCGTGGAATCAAACGCGAAGACGCGATTCAGGCGATGGTCGGTGGGTTCTGCAAAGATGTTTTCAAGGAACTCCCCGGAGAATTCGCCGCCGAAGCACGACAACTCTTGGCACTAAAGCTGGAACACAGCGTAGGCTAATGGTTCGTTAATCGCGAGCCAAAATTTGCTTTCTGATTTCCTTGGCCTTAGAAGAACCTTCTAAAATTTCCAATAAAGTAAATGCGAATTCTTCTGCGGTGCCTGCGCTACGGCTAGTAACCACTTTCCCATCAACCACAACACGTTCATGGGAATACGCTTTGCAATAGGGAGCGAGTTCGGCTTCAATCCCTGGGAAGCTCGTTACTTTGTGATGTTGAAGAATACCTGCCACAGCAAGGACTGAAGGAGCGGCGCAAATCGCAGTCACCCACTTCTGTTTATTATAAAACGTTCTCACACAATTGAGAACCGCTTCAGAAGCGCGCAAATTATCGACACCTCTCCCACCACCTGGGAGAAAAATTCCCTGATAATCATCCTGGTCCAATTCGGAAAGAAGAGCATCGGCTCTCACTTGGAGTCCACGGGCGCTTTCCACCATCGCATCTTCATGAATACTTGCAAGTGTCACTTTTACGCCACCGCGCATCAAAATATCAAATGGCGCAGTAAATTCAATTTCTTCAAATCCATCTGCCAACAAAAAGAGTATGTGATTTATCATAATGACCTCATTGTTTTATCGCCTGTGACCTTCATAATTTAGTTGTTTTGATTGCAAAAATGATTCTAAAATTCAAAGAGTTTGAAGCTTTTTCTTATATTTGGCTTCCATGAGCAGCAAACCGAAAGACCGCATCATCCGCGCCACTGGGGCCAAAACTCCGTTTAGGCTCGTTCTCATAGACCTTACTGAATGTGCCAATGAAATTGGTCAAAGGCATGGAGCCACTGCGTATTCTCTTAAACTACTTGCAGAAACATCAATCGCGTCACTATTTCTTGCCAGTGGTCTTAAAAATCCTGGTACCGTGAGTGTTCGCGTCGATTTCTCTGGCGATATCTCCTTGGTGCGAGCCGAAGCGACGCCACAAGGTCTTATTCGAGCCATGATACCCCCAGAAGACATTCTCGCTACGCAAAATTTTGAGCCTGCGCTGGCCCCACAAAATTTTCAAGTGATTAAGCTCAATGATAAGGGCATACGTGTTCAAGAAAGTGTTGTTGAAGCGGTGTCGGAGAGTATGGGTAGAAACCTCGCGACCTATATGTTTCAATCAGAGCAAACCCACTCTGCCGTAGGCATTGAAGCGAAAAACAACATCAAAGATCCTTCTAAGCTTGATTATGCGGTGGGTTTTTATCTAGAAGCCTTTCCCGATCTCAATGAACGAGATCTTGCAATACTTGAGCAAGTCATTATTAACCTGCCCAAGTTTGACACCTTTTACGATGGTTCCTCCTATTCTTTAGAAGGTCTGTTAGACCAAATAGCAGGGCCCTACGACATTACCATCGTTAAAGAAATAACGCCGCAAGTTTACTGTCCCTGTAGTAAAATAAGGACGCTCTCTAGTCTTGCTTCGATTCCAAAAGAAGATTTAGAAGATCTTCTTTCCAAAGAAGAAGATCTAGAAATGATCTGCGATTTTTGCCGCAATAAATACATAATCACTCCCGATGAGATCCGGGAAATTTTAAACAACCGTAAAAAATAAACACTACTGAGATTTTATGTTTACCAAACAATGCGTTGTCACTCTAGATATGGAAGGGGTACTTACTCCAGAGATTTGGATCGCTGTCGCTGAAAAAACAGGCATTGAAGAGCTCCGTTTGACTACTCGAGATATCCAAGATTACGATGAACTGATGCGCGGACGGCTACAAATTTTAGAAAGAGAAAAGCTCACACTTTCCATGATTCAGAAAGTGATTGGTTCTTTAAGCCTTTTGGATGGGGCGAAAAGTTTTCTCGACACGCTCCGCGATCAAGCCCAAGTCATCATTCTATCCGATACCTTTCAAGAGTTCGCCTATCCTCTTATCAAAAAGATGGATATGCCGACTCTTTTCTGCCACAATCTGATGGTAGAAAACGACCATATCGTATCCTATCGCCTCCGTCAGAAAGATCAGAAAAGACACGCCGTAGAGGCTCTTCAGTCCCTCCACTTCAAGGTTTTCGCCGCTGGGGATTCCTACAACGACACAGGAATGCTCCTCGCAGCCGACAAAGGCGCCTTCTTTTGCGCCCCCGATAGCGTGGCCACTCAATTCCCAGAACTTCCGACGACTTATTCGTACGAAGAACTGCTGAACGAATTCCACAATTTCCAAGAAACTCTTTAAAATAAAGCGAGCGTTACGCTCATGAAAGCAATTACTCTCCACGCCGGCAAAGAAAAATCTGCACTCCGCTATCACCCATGGATATTCAGCGGAGCTATAGAAAAAGTAATGGGAGAACCGGAGTGTGGCGAAACCGTTGATGTGTATGCGTACAGTGGCGAATTTCTAGGACTTGCGGCATTTTCCCCGACCTCTCAAATTCGTGGGCGTTTTTGGAGTTTTAAAGATAAAGCCCCCATTAACCGAGCCTTTTTCTCAAACGTTCTTGACAAAGCGATTGCCAACCGCAAAAGCCGCGGGTTTGACGTCGCCGATAAAGCCAGCGCGTTCCGTTTGATCAACGCGGAAAACGATGGCATCCCCGGTTGTATTATCGACAAATATGCGGATCTCTATTCTATCGAAATTCTGAGCGCCGGTGCGGAATTTTTTCGCAAAGACATCTTTGAACTTCTTGCAGAAAAGACCGGTTGCCGTGGCATTTTAGAACGTAGCGATTCGGATATTCGCCTCAAAGAAGGTTTGGAAAAACGTAAAGGGATTGTTTTTGGCGAAGTGCCAACAGAGCCCGTAGAAATTCTTGAAAACGGGATGCGATTTAAAATCGATGTGTGGAACGGTCATAAAACGGGATATTACCTAGATCAACGCGATGCGCGAAAACGCATTGAGGAATTGGCAGAGAATCGCCGAGTACTTAATTGTTTTTGCTATACCGGCGGATTTGGTCTTTTTGCTCTTCGTGGCGGAGCCTCTTCCGTAATTCAAGTCGATGTATCCTCTGATGCGTTAAAAATTGCAGAAGACCTCGTGACACTTAACAATCTAGATGCAAGCAAGGTGATTCACACCGAAGCCGATGTTTTCGTTTATCTTAGAAAATGCCGAGACCGTGCAGAGCAATTTGATTTTATCGTCTTGGATCCTCCGAAATTTATTGAAAGCAAAGATCATTTGAATAAGGGTGCAAGAGGCTACAAGGATATCAATCTTTTAGCGATGAAACTACTCGCCCCTGGTGGCATGCTCGCCACATTCAGTTGTTCAGGGCTCATGGAAATTGGACTTTTCCAAAAAATAATCGCCGATGCCGCCAGTGATGCACACCGCTCAGTACAAATTATTGAGCGTTTTGGGCAACCCGCCGATCACCCCCTCAACACCGCATTCCCCGAAGGTCAGTACCTCAAAGGGTTGCTGTTACAAGCGGAATAAATCAACTTGCACAAAAAAGCTCCGGTACGTTTTTCCGGAGCATCCACAATCTGTAAAAAAAATTAATTGCGCGGAAGTTGCTCTGCGTTCTTTTCTTGCCACACCGCGTCTTCCCAACTCCGCTGCGCTTCTGTAGCCCATTCTGAATTTGGATATGTTTCCACAATTTCACGATAACGCGAAACTGCCGATCGCCAATCTCTGCGCAAACGGTAAATATGCCCCATTTGCAACAACGTAAATGAACGCTGATCTTCTGTAATAGACCCTTCTAACAAGGTCTTGTACAAAGCGAGGGCTTTATTTAAGTCTCCCTGTTTCATCGCGTTATTCGCAGCGCTAAAAGAAGAATCCTTTGTGGTCATATTTTGAACTGTTTCTGTCTTTTTTTCTACCGGAACCGAGTCTTCGGCATCACTACTATCAGCGACTTCGGTTTCTACTGGAGCTTTCTCCACTGAAGCCTTCGAAAGCGGAACAGCAACGGAAGATGATGATTTGACCTGTTGAACCGAAGAAGAAATCCCTAGAGATTTAGATTCCTGCGAAAGCATTTTTATCCGCGCCTTCGCTTTCACTACCGCTGATGCATTCGATGAAAGTGAAATGTATTTCTCTAATTCCTGTTTTTCCAAATTTCCCTTTTCTTGCTTCTTATAAATAAGGCTCAAGTAATAGTGAGCATTATAACCCAGTTCTGGATAATCAAACGCACGTTGCAAATTGTATTCTGCCTTGTCAATATCACCCGCCTCATAACGACCGACACCAGCAAAATAATAAGCCCCCGGATTTCCTGGTTCGGACGCTAAGACCTCACGCCAAATAGCCGCCGCGGCATCATACTTCTTTGCATTAAAAAATTCCCGGCCTTTCTTAAACAGATCTCCATCATAGGAAAACTGTTTATCCTTTGCCGTATTTGTTTTATTTTTCGCTTCTGGTGCTTGCGTTTTATCCGTTTTCGATATCGATTTTTCGGCACTCTCTTTTTCTTTCGTTTCGACTTTTGGAGTCGATTCTGTAGACTCCGCAAAATCAGGCAACTGGGGAATTTTTTTACGTTCTTCAGCAGCCGAGTTTTTATCCCCTAAAGCCTCAAAAGCTTTTGCTGCGCCTTCATAAGCGGAAACCATATCTGAATTCCAGCGGTAGGCTAATCGATAATTCGCAATCGCTCCAGAATAGTCCTTCATCTTAAATCGAGCTTCGGCCGCACCAAAATACGCTTTTGCATTTTTGGGATCATCAGCAAGCACCGAACGATACTCCCCTAAAGCCTTGTCAAAGTTTCCTACGGCCGCAAATCGGGCCCCTTGTTCCAAATGAGGATTTACTTCCGCAAACAGTAAAACGGGTAATAAAAAAAATGTCGCAAATAGAATCCGTATCATGTGAGAAAACATAGAAAAAGCTCCGATGATATTTTGGGGCTTTTGTGGTAACATTCGCTTTTTTGGTTAGCGAATAACAGGAAAATGTTGTATTCCAAAGAAACTTAATCAATGTCAAAGAATCGACACGGTACGCACGGGTAACAGAAAAAGACCCGGCATTGTATGTACTTCCATCATCCATAGGCGGCTCTGCTCCATAGTACCAACCCAAAAGACACCCTTTGTGCCAACGCCTTGAAAGCGTTTGCTACGCCACTTTGATTTGAGTAGCAACGGCGGAACTAAGACCCTCCACAGAGCCTGTATTCACAAAAAACAGAACCTGAATCAGTACCACCCATATTTTCCGACACACCTACCGCATAGTCAGACAAATTATCGCCATTGAAATCACCCACCACACTCAAAGCCTATTCAAAATAATGAATGAAAATGTCCGTTTATAATTCCGCCCTGGCTATCCAAACAGTAAATTTTGACCTTATTCTCGCGTTGTAAAGTCTTACACCAGAAAAGCATTTGCCTTTAGGCTATTTTTTGGTTAAAGAGATACTTTTGTTCTGGGACAGAAATGTTCCTATCCCAACCCCCATAACACCAAGAGGCGTACCTGTATAAGGTGCGCTTTCTTGTTTTTTATCTCCCACCCACAAGAATTTGGTCGACCTTAATGGAGGGTTGTCCTACGGTGACAGGAATTGATCCAGAGGAGGCGCCACACATACCCGCAGCATTTGCAAAGTCAGAACCGACCATAGAAATACGGGGCAAAATTTCATTTCCTTTTCCAATCAAAGTGGCCCCTCGAACCGGTTTGCCAATTTTTCCTTTTTCGATGATATAGCCCTCTTCCACCGCAAAATTGAATTCTCCTGTTGCCGGATTTACAGATCCGCCCGCCATTTTTGCGGCAAAAAGACCGTAATCAACACTCGCAATCATGGAATCCAGGGAATCTTTACCGGGGGCAATAAACGTATTGCGCATACGACTTACCGGGGCATATTTGTACGATTCTCGCCGAGCACTTCCTGTAAGAGGGACCCCCAATTCAAGAGATCCCACTCGATCACTCATATAACTTTTCAAAACGCCCTTTTCAATAAGCACGGTGCGCTCCGAGGCGGTACCTTCATCATCAATAGCAATACTTCCCCAAACACCATCCAACGTCCCATCATCCACAGCAGTGAGGCAAGAGTGCCCCACCTGTTCGCCCAGCTTTCCACAGAAAGGGCTTGCTTTATGACGAATGGATTCCGTTTCCAGCGGATGTCCCACCGCTTCGTGAAAAATAACTCCACCAAAACCATTCCCCATAATCACAGGCATCTGGCCCCCAGGAATATATCCCGCTTCCAACATTCGAAGCGAACGTTCCGCAGCGGCAATCGCAAGGGCTTCCGCATCATAACCATCCAAAACTTCATAGCCCCCAAAAGCACCAGGAGCTTCTCGTGCCACAATACGCTCCGAGCCATCAGAGGCTGTGATATTAATGCCTAAGCGGGTGTGACAACGGGTATCTTCAATAAAAAGACCTTCGCTATTGATAATTGAGATATGGGAATAGGAATCTGAGACAGAGGCGTTCACTTGTACAATGCGCTCCGAAACTTTGCGAGCAGCGACATCGGACTTATGCAAAAAATCCATTTTATATCCCTGTCCCAACAAACGAGGATCTTTAAAACCGATCATTTGTAGTGCAGAATATTCTTCTTTAGGACGAAAATTTAACGAAGAGTCACTAGCCAATGGATTGCGCCCAAAAGCAAGCGTTTTTACCATTTGCACTAGAGAATCTGGATCTTCTTCACTCGTAAAAGCATATAAAACTTCAGTGCCATACAAAAGGCGAACACCGATGCCAAATTCAGTACCTGCACTTGCAGTTTCGATTTCCCGATCTTTCAAGGCTAACGTAGAGGAGCGAGTTTCTTCTTCAAAAATTTCCACAAAATCTGCACCGAAAGAACGTCCGGTTTCTATGATGCGCATGGCAACTTCACGATTCATAAGAGAATTCCTCAAAATTTTTCAACGGGCAAATCAACGGCAAAGAAGAGAATACATTGTACAAAAAAGACAGTGTTATTATCTCACCGGAATGCCTGATTTTTTCATTGCATCTTTAATGCCTTGCACCGTATAATTACCAAAATGCACCATGGAAGCGACCAAAGCCGCATCTGCCGATGTTTTTTCAAACAAGGTCGAAATATGTTCTAGAGTACCCGCTCCACCACTTGCAATAACAGGTACATTGACAGCACGAGCAATGAGTTCGGTGATGGTAAGTTCGTATCCCGTTTGCATTCCATCCGCATCCATGGAATTAAGACAAATTTCACCAATACCTAACGCTTCTGCACGACAAGCCCATTCCACAGCATCCAAGCTCATGGCCTTGCGGCCCCCTTGGATATAAACCTCATAGCCACTAGGAATTTTCTCAGAGACTCCTACGAACTTAGCGTCCATTCCGAGCACCATACATTGGTTTCCAAAAGCCTTGGCCCCTTCAGAAATAATTTCAGGGTGCAAGACCGCAAGACTGTTAATGCTCACTTTTTCGGCGCCAGCCAACAATACACGGTGCATGTCTTCCAAATTGCGAATACCACCACCTACAGAAAACGGGATAAAAACATGCTTTGCGATATCCTTCACCATTTCAATATCACAAGAACGATTTTCTGCACTCGCCGTGATATCATAAAAGACTAATTCATCAACGCCTTCATCACTATAGCGTGCGCCCATTTCCACAGGATCACCGACATCCACATTTCCTTGAAATTGGATACCTTTAGTCACTTTTCGATTGCGGACATCCAAACAAATGATCAACCGTTTTGTAAGCATTGGCCATCCCATTCACTGAAATTTTTAAGCACCTGCAAACCCACAGATCCACTCTTTTCTAAATGGAACTGTGTGGCAATCAAATTATCCTTACCAAGAGCACTCGTGAATGATTGCGAACCATAAGTAGTCTCCGCAAAAACACAAGCATAAGGAACATCGGACGGATGATAAGAATGCACAAAATAGAAATTACGCCCCGATTCTATTCCTTTAAAAATCGGATGAATTTGTTTGAAATCAACTTGATTCCAACCCATATGGGGAATTTTATATCCAGGTTCATTCCTGAAACGGACGGTGCGCCCAGGGATTAATCCCAACGTTTTCACGTTTCCATTTTCTTCACTTGAGTCCAAAATAATTTGGCAACCAATACAAATACCAAGAACCGGACGCCCCGCTTTAACAACATCAATAATCGCTTTTCCAATGCCTGTTTCATTCAGAGTTTGCATCGCAGTTCCCGCAGCGCCCACACCAGGGAACACCAAACGATCCGCACGAATAATAACAGAAGGGTCACTACTTGCCGTTGCTTTAAGGCCTATAAAAGAAAGCGCATTCACAACGGAAGTCAGATTACCGGCACCATAGTCCACTACAACTAACGATTCCATAAAGTTCCTAGAGTAAGCCGTCAAAGAAATCGTTGCCCTTGTCATCTACGATGATAAATGCAGGGAAATCCTTGATGGTGATCTTACGAATGGCTTCCATCCCCAATTCTGGGAAAGCAACCACATCATTAGAAAGAATATTTTGTTCCGCAAGTATGGCCGCAGGGCCTCCAATGGAGCCTAAGTAGAAGCCTCCATTCTTTTTACAAGCATCGGTGACTTCCTTGCTGCGATTACCCTTTGCCACCATGATGAGGCTTCCCCCATTCTCTTGGAAAGAGGCCACATAAGAATCCATACGCCCCGCCGTTGTCGGACCAAAACTACCTGTCGGCATCCCTTGAGGAGTCTTTGCTGGACCCGCATAGTAAACGGGATGTTTCTTGAAATATTCTGGCAGTGGTTCATTACGATCGAGCATTTCCGCAAGTTTCGCATGGGCAATATCGCGAGCCACAATCATTGTCCCGGAAAGAGATAAACGCGTTTTTACAGGATATTTCGAAAGTTGAGCACAAACTTCAGCCATGGGGCGGTCCAAATTCACCTCAATGGCAGGGGCCAAATTCACGGCATCGCCCTTCGGAAGATACTGTTCCGGATTGTGTTCCATCTTTTCAAGCCAAATACCATCGGCATTGATCTTTGCACGGATATTACGATCTGCGGAGCAAGATACACCCATGGAAACCGGACAACTCGCCGCATGACGAGGACAACGAATAACGCGCACATCATGTACAAAGTATTTGCCACCAAACTGAGCGCCGATTCCAGACTTTTGGCAAATGTGCAAAACTTTTTCTTCCATTTCCAAATCACGGAAAACGCGGCCCCCTTCTGAACCTGTGGTAGGAAGCCCATCCAAGAATCCGCAAGAAGCGAGTTTAACAAGTTTCAGGTTAGTTTCAGCACTAGTGCCCCCAATAACTACCGCCAAATGATAAGGAGGGCAAGCTGCGGTACCCAACGTTTTCACTTTTTCAGTGATAAATTTTTCCAAGGACTTCGGGTTGAGGAGTGCCTTAGTCATGGGCCAGTAATACGTCTTGTTCGCAGAGCCGCCCCCCTTCGCCACAAATAAAAAATCAAAATGATCACCTGGTTCAGCGAGAATATCAATTTGAGCAGGGAGGTTACATGCCGTATTCGTTTCATCGTACATGTTGAGTGGCGCCACTTGGCTATAACGAAGATTTTTTAGTGTGTAAGCATTATAAATGCCTTCAGAAATTGCTTCGGCATCATCACAATCCGTCCAAATCTGTTGACCTTTCTTGATAAAAGCAATCGCAGTGCCTGTATCTTGGCAAAACGGAAGAATTCCTTTGTTAGAGACACAAGCATTTTTGAGAAGTGTCAAAGCAACAAACTTATCGTTATCGCTCGCTTCTGGATCTTTAAGAATATTTGCCACTTTTTGAGTATGCGCCGGGCGAAGACGGAAACTAACTTCTTCGAATGCCGCTTGAGCAAGATTCGAAAGAGCCTTGCGAGTGACTTTTAAAATCTTTTTTCCATCAAATTCACCAACTGAGATACCGTCTTTGGAAATTTTGACGTATTCTGTCTTATCTTCACCATATTGGATCGTCTTTTCATATTCAAACTGCATAGATCGCCTCTTAGAAGTAAAGTTTACAAACGGAAAATAGCATTTAATTGTTTTTTTGGGGAACGAATCCCCCGAAGGAAGGGAGAGAGGAATAACCAAACAGACTCAACCCCAAAATCACTCTCAAAAATTTCAAATTATGGAGAAAAAAGTTCCCTCTTGCCCAGATATGAATTATCTTTTCTCCATAAATTTGGTAGAATACTACCAATCACGTTGAAAAAGAGGTAAACATGATTCTCCATAAGACCTTGCTTCTCGCAGTACTCCTTTCCACTATGAGTTTTGCTGTTGATGCCACTCCCGCTGCCAAAGCAGTTCCAGCGAATACAACCAAAACAGTAGTCGCTCCTGTTGCTGATACCACAAAGGCCGTTGTCGCCCCTGTTGCTGATACCACAAAGGCTGTGGTTGCCCCTGTTGCTGATACCACAAAGGCTGTGGTTGCTCCTGTTGCTGATACCACAAAGGCTGTTGCTGCTCCTGTTGTTGATACCACAAAAGCGGTTACTACCCCTGTTGTAGACACCACGAAGACCGAAGAAGTTCTCGAAGCAAAGGCTCCAGTGGCTTCTGTGGACTCCACGGCAAAAGCCGCAGAAGTAAAGAAGGAAGAAGCTCCTGTTGCTGAAACGGCAGCTCCATCTCCTGAGTCCAAGACCGCTGGACAAACGGTCATGGAAAATCCATTGGAATTCATCATTGTCACAGCAGCGTTCGTGGCTTCAGTGCTCGTCATTGTGTTCACTGGCAAAGATTGATATAAAAAATCACACGATTTTGCGTTATTTTAAGACCGCCCGTGGGGACGGTCTTATTTTTTACATCCGCATTTGTTTTGAAAACGATTTGAGAACGTTTTTTCATTCTTTTTATAAATTACCCCGCCATAAAGAGGTATTTTAAGGTCGGATTATTATGGATATAGTTTTAGGGCTGTTTAATGCTGTGTTCGCTGATTAAGAAAAAGGAGGCTTTGTGCCTATTCGATATTTATTCGTATTACTGTTGACTATCTGTGCGTTCGCAGAAGATCAGGAACAACCTACCCCCTATGATATGATCCGCCCCGTTTGGCCCATTACTTGGGACAGCACCGTTTTTGACAACTTCGACACAACAGTCACGGTGAAGAAAAATATGGTGCCGAAGAACAGGACGCCTGCCGATTTTGCCCCCAATAAGTTTGTTCCCGATACGCTGAATCAAGCTTATTTGGATGCGATGAATGTAAAAATTTCCCCCATACGCGTTAATCAAGCGGGATACATTCCCGATGATCCAGAAATGAAGTTTTATTATGTGGGCACAGCAACGGCCTTTGATGTGGTGGATTCCACAGGTGCGAACGTGTTGGCATCAGGGACCTTTACAGCCTCGTCAAATACAACTCAATCCTCCTGGACCATCCTTGCTGGCACAAATGCGGCTACTAACGATAAGGATCGCTATAAAGTGACAGCAACAGGCCCTTCTGGAACCATTATGGTAGGTTCTCTCGCTGGCCTCGGACTTCCCCAAAATGAAAGGCTGCGCATTAAAGTAGGCAACAACATTTCTTCTACTTTCGCTATCAGTGAAAATATTTACTCCATGGTTCGTGATGCCACTCTTAAATTTGCAGGTATTAACCGTAGCGGCAATTCCGAATCTTGGTTCCACCCGGCAAGTCACACCCTTGACGGACAGAAGGGCCCTATTGTAAACAACGTTACCGGAAGCCCTTCTGGACTTACCAAAAAAGGGGATTTGAGCGGCGGTTGGTATGACTGCGGAGACCACCTTAAGGAGTCTCAGACACAAGCATACGCCTTCATGGTATTCGCTGTGCTTGCAGCAACAAATCCCACACACGACGCCGATCACTATGCCTACAACCAGGGAGAAACAGTAAATACGGACGGTATTCCCGATATGCTCCGCGAGGCAAAACATGGTGCCGATTTTTTCCTCAAATCTTATGACCTTGCAGATGGAGTCATTGATAATATGGCCGTTTCTGTCGGTAATTTTGGTGCTGACCACGGCTGGTGGGGTCGTCCAGAAAATCAGGATTACATTCCTTCCACCGTGACTGGACGCGGAGGTCCCCATGAACGCGATGTTAGACTCGGAGAACTCGGCTCCAATATTTCGGGACAAATTGCAGCAGGGCTAGCTTTGCTCTCCGTAAAGTACGCAATCTATGACAGTGCTTTTGCCACCAAATGCTTAAAAGTCTCCGAAGAAATGTACGACTTCGCCAAAAATCTCGCTCTCGGTAACAGTACCTACGGCAATGGAAAAACGTTCGTAAATAACAAAACAGCTGCAGGATGGTCATCACCCGCCTATAATGGAAATAATGAATTTCAGGATGATCTCGGCCTCGCCGCCATCTCTCTTCTCTATGCAACACAAGAGGCCTCTTATTTGAATGACGCCGTTGAAAATACGACCTTCGCTGGTGCAGGAACACAAAATAAAACCACCGTGGCAGCTCCCAACAACGTGGGCATGTTCCGTGGTGGTTGGTTTGCCTATACTAACACAACTTTATGGAAAGCAGGGAAAAATACCAGCTGGGCAAATTCCTACGCCTACACACTTTACACTTTCTACAAACTCATTCTTTCTTCCGAAGCCCAGGCCGCTAAATTTGGCATTTCCAATGCGCAACGTTTAGAATATGCGGAAGATGTCATCTATACCATGATTCCTAATCTGAGTTCTATCTCTGGCAATGGTTCCGCAAGCATTGTGTTGCCTTCCAATGGTAACTGGACTACAGGTTCACTCAATACAGTAAAATATGATCCGACGTGGTTCAATATGATGACGGATCAAACGTGGATCTACAATCGTTACCAAGCGGGTAATATTTTTGAAGTGTTTGCCTACGCCGATGTCGCCAAAGATTTGGAGGGCGTAAACTTACCGCAAAAAGGGATTCAAGATTGGAAAGTGACAGAAATGCAGCAACTCGGCATTAATCAGATGAACTACATGTTGGGCGTCAATCCTTGGGATGTCTCCTTCCTTTTGGGTGTGGGGGACAAAAATGATGCACATCCTCATCACCGCGCGTCGAACCCAGAAGGGAAAAATGTTCCTGGGGCGCCCTACACCTACACGCCACCCACTGGAGCACTCTTTGGCGGCATGACTCCGGGCAACACTAATGCGTGGGTGCCTAGCACCAGGAGTTGGGAAGATTATCAGTTGTCTGAAACCTGTATGGATGCGACTGCGACATTTATTGCCGCAGGAACCGTTGTTTCAAAATCGGAAGATTTCACAAAAGCCCCTACCATTCAAGTGGAAATTCGTTATGTCGGATTGGATTCCGCCATTATTAAGGTCAAAACCGATTATCGAAGCAATGTAGCGATCTCTTACAGTACTAATGAAAATCTTAGTGGAGCAACAGCACAAGCTTCCGCAGCGGCAGGCGTTAGCCATGATATCGTCCTTCGCGGTCTTACCAACGGAACCACCTATTATTTCACGGCCACAGCATCGAATGCATTGAATGAAAACAACTACACGATTAAATATCTCGTCGATAGCACAAAAACGCCTTACAGTTTCACCACACTCAATTCCATAGGTGCTGCGGATATTCAAAATGTGAAAATATGCAACGTTTCTGCAGATTCCGCAGAAATTATGTGGTATACCCCGAACGGGGCCTATGATTCTAAAGTTTATTGGGATACCGTAATGACCACCTACGATAAAATGCAGTGGAACACAGGGAGTGGCAATGCCGATGTGAGTGGAATTCCCACGAAATTCCATTATGTGAAAATTGGTGGGCTCAAAGAGAGAACAACGTACTACTATGCTGTAGAAAGCAATGGGCAGGTAGTGAGCGTTGATACCAATGGTAGCCCGCTCAAGTTTACGACCCCTGTGACACAATACAACTTTGAAGTGCGTACTTATCAATATGCCTGGCAAGGAATGGCTGGGATCAATATGAACATTTACAACAACGAAGCGCGCGCATTCGATAGTCTGACGGTGCGTGTGTACATGCGAGGAACCGATTCTATCTACAACGATGTCGGTATTCGCATGGATATTTGCCAAGCTTATGATGAAGCGGGTTTCAACAAGGCCTGTTCCGCGGCAACAATAACCGAACTTACCACTCTTTTCCGTGTGACCTTCCCTGTCAAATTAGAAGACACCTATGATGCAGCCACGGGAACGTGGCAGTGGTACTTCCCCATTCCTTTGGGATCTACCGTCATTAAGTCTTCAAGCCGTATGCGCATTGACGTTATGTTTGACGTACGAAGCCCCTGGCCTCCCTACCTTGACCTAATGAATTCCCCACCCGATAAAAAGATTTATTGTCACTCTGGTAGTACCTGGTACAACCCCGACAACCTTACTTCCGGAGCCTCTACATTAGCAGAAAATCCAGGAGACTGGAGTTGGATGCCTCATTCTAGAGCTGATGGGGAAAATGCCGACTACACAGGAATGCCTTGCGAAGAGAAAGACGCAGGAGACATAGATTTTAATGTGGCCCCCGTGAACCCTTACGTTACCGTATACCGCAAGGACGAATTCGTCTGGGGTTATTCTCCATCTTATACGGAAATGACGACTAAACACGCCAACTACGAAATGACGGTAACATTGGATCCACCATTCAATGTGTCCAACGGCTCTTATGTTGCATTAGATCAATCCAGTAGCACTGTTTATGTGACGGGTACTGCAAAAGTGACAGAAGGGGGTTACATCACCAGCATCTGGGTTAATGGAACTGAAGTTAAAGACCTCACCAGTGCCGCAGTTTATGACTTGACTACCGATAAATGGAATTTGAAAATTCCCGTCAAAATGACTATTGGCACCAATAAAATAGACCTCACTATTTTTGCTGGTCCGGATCCCGTCTGTACGGCATGCACAGAAGGGGGTGGCTGTTCCTTTATAAATCGAACCTATTACGTACAGTTCAGCAAAGGAGATATGACTGCCAGTAGTTTGCGTATTGTAGATGCAAATGATGCAGCTATTTCAAGTCCTGCCGAACCAGGGAATACAAACTTCTTTATTTACGTCACGGATAAGGATAAGGCAAATTCAGGTACAATCAAAGTTCTCGTGTACAACCCAAGAAAGAATGACACATTGGAAGTGACACTCAACGAAACATCAACAGCGGGAACCTTTAAGAGCGCAACAGCCATTGGTGCTGTTTCCTCAACGAATCATTCCAAGTCTGAGATTTCATTCTTTGGGGGGGATACTGTTTATGTGGTGTACACCGATGTGGATGATGAGGAAGACATTTCACAACAGAGTTTCTATGCTGAAGCAACTTATCCGACGCCCCAATACGCTTTGGCGCAAGATCTGGATTGCGATGGAGCCGTAGATAATTTGCAAATCGCATTCTCTAATGCTTTTGATGGAACGGTCTCTTTCGATAGTCTCTGGGTGAGTTTTGATGCAACAAGTACGGCTCCTGGAGATAGTTTCAAAGTGGTAATCACACAAGATTTAACAGGGTTAAGTTCTGTTAACATTCCTCTGTCCCGTAGCACAATTCCTGTGACAGCCTCCCCTAGCGGCTATATCACGGCATTCCTCACCACGGTAGCCACAAAAGAAACCTCCCGTGAAAATGCAAAAATTACAGATGGAATAGCCCCTAGACTTCTCAGTATAACCCTTCTCGAAAATCCAGTTCCAAGAAGTACGCAAGACACCCTTAAAGTTTCCTTCACGGAACCTGTTTCCCTTGCTTCGGTCACCGCTTGGCCATTGGCGATTACCAATGGGGCATCCACAGTAAGTCAAACAGGAATTTCTGTCATTGGGCAAGCGACAACGTCTGATAATGGAAAGAGCTGGACTTATGTTGTAGAAGGCAATACCGATGGTCTCACCATTGCGGCGAACTATACCGCAGATATTAAGGCGAACTTTAGTGTGAGTGACTTGGCATTCAATTCACTTGCTAGTGGAACTTGCAACGAGCCTGTAACCATCGCGGAAACACCAAAACCTGTGCCAGTAAATCTCGCTGAGATGCGCGACCTCACCGGTGATGGCATCCCCGATGAAGTTTACTTGAAATTTGAGCGCAAACTTCGCACAAAGGATATGCTCGATAGCTTTGTCGTATATTGGGGCAATCCTTCTGAGGCAAGAGCATTCAAGCCAACAACATGGGCCCATACAGTTGAAGTCGGTGAACCTTATTATACTTATCAAGGTTACATAGATTCTTTGAACGTAAGCCATGTCACCGATTCTACACTCACGCGAGATACTATTTCCATTATCAAAATTACGATTCCTAAGACTCAAGCCTATCCGCTGGGAACGACTGCTGGTAGCGAAAATGGGTACGGAAGCGTAGTTCCTCGCTTGGGTCCCGAGGGTGGCTTCTTTGATAAATCGTATTCATTGGTGGATAAGTGCCCCCCAATTATAATGGTTGCTCGTAAAACATCAATGGAGTACGTGGATAGCCTTGGTATTGAAATTTCAGAATCTTTGGATTCTTTAGGTGCTGGAACCTACTTTATCGAAAGACGCCGCGGCAGTACTCAAGAGTATCTTATTTCAGACTATGGAGTGATGTCCTCTTCTCAGGGTAAGAATTGGACGTTCCTTTATTCGGAAGACGCCGCAGGTGCAGTTCGCGTAGGGGACTATGTGCGACTCATCCCCACTGCAAATCTTTCAAAACTGAAAGACAAAGCAAATAACTATGCGGGTGACGAAACCCCATGGGTACTTGTACAAGGAGCTCTTGCAGAAAAAACTGGTTTTGAAGTGATACTCTCAGATGCGGTGGCGACACCTCCCTCTTCTCCATATACAGAAGAGGCGATGCCCCAAAAAGATGAAGATTTCCGTTTGACGGTACTGACACCAACAGGAACCGAACAGTTGATCGCTAATGGGAGAGGAAAACTTACCAGCGCAACGGCAACGTATGATACGTCACTTTATCATCACGCTGGCCCAACATTCGAAATAAACATTAGTATGCCTTCTGCCCTAGGAAAAGTTGCCAATGAACCGATTTGGGATTTCCAAATATCCTTCAACGCAGATATTTTCGATAACTTGGGTCATTTTATCAATCACGTGGAGTATTCTTTCGACTTAAGTGACTTTGATGGTTATGATCTTCTCTCTTCTGATGGAATCCTTTACTTACGTCTGGAATGGCTTGCCAAAGATGGCATCGCTCCTGTTGCAGACAAAGGAAAGAAGATTGGATCTGGAGCATTCATTTCCAAATTCAATTTCAACAGCAGAGCCATTTATATGGTTGATCCTGTAAGCGAAGACGATACCTACAAAAAGGGTAGCTTAATTAAAACAAAGGACAATATAACCAAGACGTTCGGCTTCCGCCGCGTTTCAAAGTAACTTATGAAAAAGCTTTGTCATATTATTTTTCTTCTCGTCAATGTATTCTTCATAGCGGAAACTTTTGCCCTTCCCGATATTGATAATACGTGCAAAAACTGCGAGCGCCGTTACCTAGATTCAATGAATGTCTACGACAGACGCCCGATTCGCGTCAATCAGGTGGGATTTCGGCCACAGGATCTCCATAAATACGCCTACGCCGCCGACTACCCCGCCAACACAAAATTCCAAGTGATTGATGCCACCAGTGGAAATAATGTTTATGAAGGTTCTATCACCGTTCTCCGGGGACCGGGCGGAGGATCCGTTGTCAAACCTAATATCTGGGTCAATGGAGCCTTCAACTCCATTACCTCTGTCTACGAATTCGGTAGTTCAGATTCATCTTCTAGTACAGAAACGTTGTATAGGGCTGATTTTTCAAGCCTCGCTACGCCAGGACAATATTTTATTGTCATTGGGAGCGATACTTCAGCAACATTCCTTATCAACGACGAAATTTTCAATTCCATTTTTGAAACGTCCCTGAAATTTTTTGGAATACAACGTTGCGGTGATACCAAATCACAACTTCACGGAACCTGCCATTTGAAGGATGGTTCCGCCGTTGGTCACGATCTTACCGGTGGCTGGCACGATTGCGGGGATCATTTCAAGGTTTCGCAAACGCTTGGCTACGCAGCCTACGTCCTCGCGATGGCTTATAACGTCTATGCAGACAAAGCCGAAGACCGTTACGGAAATTCTTACAACGATACCGTTTCCACAGATGGGATTCCCGATATTCTGTACGAAGCCAAAATCGGTGCCGATTTTATCTATAAATTGTATAAGGCATCCCGAGCAGACGGGTTGATTGATAAAGGGGATATGTACCATTCCGTTGGCGTTTCTTCAGCAGACCATCAATTCTGGGATGTACCCGAAAAACAAGATGCTCAGAGTCAAGCCAAGGGAGGGCCAGATCGTCCCGTAGCAAAAGGAACTGGCACAAATACAGCGGGAATGTTCGCCGGAGCTCTCGCTTATTTTGCTGCCGGTTGGAGAGCATACGATGCCGCTTATGCGGATTCCCTAGTTGAAGCGGCCAAAAATATTTATGCCAAAGTGCTTAAGCCAGGTTATGGAACAAACACCTCTGAACTGGGGGGATTTTATACCGGTGGCGGACCTCTTTACGATGACGCGGCAGCAGCAGCACTTGCTCTGTGGTACGTCACCAAAGACACCTCTTACGCCTACGATCTTTACAAAAATAAAGCCATCAACGATAATGCCGATAATTATAAGTGGAACCTCCCCTATTTCCGTGCTGGTTACATGGGACATACCAGTGGTTTTTATCCTGGTGGCTGGATGACGGATTATGAAAACGTTCATTCTTATGTCCTGTTTTCATTCGCGAAACTTATTTTGCCGACAGTAGCCAAAGCCAAGAGTTATGGTATTGATGCTGTGGAACGCGATACTCTTCTTACGCGTATCGTTGCTACATTCAAACGTCTGACAGACGATGGCACAGAAGGTGATTCCATCGTCAGCACAAATCCTTACGGAAAATTCCGCGTCACACCCCCTTACAACCTAGTATGGACTTCATCCGACTGGGGCTTTAACCGTTACAATATGGGTGCCGCCAATGCCGTCTTTATGCTTTACGACATTACTGGCGATGAACAATACCTGAAAGTGGCTCTTGATAATATTTATTACAACATGGGTGCCAACCCCTGGGATCTTTCTTTCCTCATGGGTGCTGGTGAAAAGAATGAGAACCATCCTCATAACCGCGCCGCTAACCCTGACGGCTACAATGCGGGGGGCATGCCATACAAATACAAATGTCCGCGAGGAGCATTAATGGGTGGTTCCGCGCCAACCAAAACACTTAAGGATGACTGGAACGATTACACAGCTACGGAAACCTGCATTGACTTTTCAACGCAATTCATTATTCCGGCGCTTTCCCTTTCCAAAGATCTCCCTCCTGACGCAGAAGGTCCTCTGTTCAGCAATGTTACAGCAACACCGATCAGCGATACCTCCGCCACGATCAGCTGGAGTACGAATGAACTTGCCCGTGTGACAGTATATTACAACACCACCAATGATGTGAGCGGAATTCTTTCTGTCAACGTAGATAGCCTCACTAAAAATGGTTCCGTCACCCTCACAGGACTCACCGTCGGAGTCACTTATTATTTCTTCTTAGAAGGCACGGATGTCAAATCCAACATTTCGACGGATGACAATCACGGACAATGGTATTCATTCACCATGACCTCCACAGTGACACAAATTTCTGGAGTCACCATTTGCCAAGTAGATCACCAAAGCGCAAAAATTTACTGGTGGACAAAAGATGCCGCATCAAACACCCTTGTGAAATATGGCACATCAACGGCTGCACTCACGGAAACAGCTACAGGTGAAGCAGGTTATTTCCACGAAGTAACTCTCACCGGACTTTCTCCCAGTACAAAGTACTACTTTGATGTTTCCTCTGGAGCCACCACCGATGACAATGGCGGAAACCATTACAGTTTCACGACTACTGGTCAAGCGGCTTATGCCAATTTCGAGATCTACATCAAACCGTCCTCTTATCAATCCGCCTGTTCCGATTGGAAAACCTGCAATACGCTTATCATCTCCGTCATCAATAACGATACCATCGCTTACAAAAACGCGGAACTTCGTCTTTACCTAAAAACAAACAACCTAAACCCGGTGAGTTATATTAATTCCGTATGGGACGGAACGGGAACCTCCAGTGCCAGCGGCAACATAGTCTTTGGAACACCTATTGCCGATGCCACGGGAGCTGGTTATTATCTCCCGATTACTCTCACAGGGACCTTTGCCGTCTCTGGGAAATACCTGTTCCAATTGAAGTTCCAGAACGCCACCTTCGCCGACCTGGAAGGCTCTTGGTCGCTCCGGGCCCACACACAGAGTACCGATCCAGAGCAATTCTCTGGCATTGACCTTACTAAGGGTCCGTATTACACAGGATCTGAAACTACTGAACTAGAAAAGAATGCCGATGGTGTTACCGAAAAAGCATTTACCCTCGATCCTTACGTAGCCATCTACTACAACGGCATACATATCTACGGCTATGACCCCAGCTACGATGCCACAAACTCCGATCTATCCATCTCGCGGGCTGTCACCCTGAATTTCACTTCGCCTTTCGTCACGCCAGTTGCATCCGTGGAGCAGACCACCTATCCTGTGAATTATGCAGGAGAAAGCACAGTATCCCCCACCGGATACTTAGATGCCTTGGAAGCCAATGGGGACAACCGTCCATTTGCTTATTCGGTGAATGGTCGCTATGATGCCTTCCTGTTCAGCATTGACACAACCCTCGCCTACGGTAACAATCGAATAGACTGGGTTTCGTGGCACAACCGAAATGCTAATACCACCGGTAGCTATGACTGCGCCTGCGCCGTGGTGCGCTCCAATGTAGAAGTCGATACCATCACCACGCCTCTTGAAAAACGTTATCTGATATTTACCCCTTCCGATAGCGTTTTTGCCTATGAGGGCAAAATGGGATCCGTCCATGTAAAACTCGTGGATAGCACGGGCACGATCATGTTGGGCGAAGACATCAGCGTGGCACTCAGTGTTGCTGAGGGCAATGTTCTTTTCTGGACAAGTCCCACAGCCACTATCAGCGTCACCAGCATCACTCTCGTCAATGGCGAAGCGACATTCTACTTCAGCTCCACCGCCGCTGTGAGCACCATACTCACAGGAAGGGCTTCTGGAGGAAAGGCTACCTTAAGTTATGCCCCTGCGACCGTGAAACTTGTCATCCAAGAATTGCCGCCATGGCCAATTATCGATAATGCAAAAATGCTCGATACGGATTGTGATCTTATTCCCGATGCGATTCAAGTGACTCTTTCGAATCCATATCAAGAAGGCCAATCGTTTACTCGTTTAGATTTTGTCTACAATGGGGATTCTCTATCATCAACCGATGGAACCGTTGTGGATAAAATTCTGACGGTTAAATTTTCGACCGGCGATACCATCCAGAACTCGACGCCTTCTGGAGCGGTCACTTTGGTGAGCCTTATTTCCGGTGCAGAACAAGTCCATTCAGATTATTACACCGATGGTGTATCCCCCACACTGGTCTCCATTTCCGTTTTGGAACGTTTGGACACAGTGACCACGGATAAAGTATACCTACAGTTCAGCGAGCCCATTTCAGCTCCAGGGGTAGATTGGCCCCTAGTTCTCTACTCAGCAAATGATGTGCAACAAACCACAGTCCCTACCGTTATCCAGTCTAAACTTTACAATGAAGAAAAGAACATCTGGGAATTTGAGATTGCAATACCTGCCAGCGGGACTTCTTTGGTTCAAGAAGGAATGAAGGGCCAGCTTGCAGCAACGGCAACGATTACGGATAAATCAGGTAACGGGGTTTCCAATTGCTCTCAAAAAATGCTTCCAATTACACTCAAGCTTATTCCAGTAGCAATGAGTTACGCAAGTATTGCTGATGGTAACGGAGATGGTCTTGCCGAAAACGTGACTATTCTCTTTTCGAGAACCGTAGATGTGCTGCACACTCCAGATCAAATTTCAGTCATTTTTGGTTCTGCGGAGCCAGAGACCCTTTGGACAAAGGCTTACACATGGAATGCGGATAGAACCTCTGCAACACTGGATCTTGCAAAGCCATTCAAACTAGGAAACACTAATGGCACCTATTCTGGCTCCTACCAAGGAAAAACACTGATTGGAGCGGGTCTCGTAACACAACACAAGGGAGAAGGAGCGAACTACGAAAGTAACTCGACTATTGCCGAAGACTTAACAGGCCCGGTTATTATTTCTGGAGAAGTCACGCCAGGAACAGCCGTCAATGGTCTCATGGCATACGCGAGCGAACCATTGCTGGTTAAGGATTCCACATTAGATTTGCTACAACGTGAACGCAAAGGGCCAATCGCAATGGAAGCCTATGATTGGATATTGATGAATGATGATTCCAACATCAATATTTATTTCTTGGACAATAGTCAAGGAGCTGTTGAAGAAGGAGATCGAATTCGTTTCGCCCCCCTAACCAGTGTTTTCACTGATAAAAGTGGCAACATTCCTTCGATGGAAAATCCGTGGGCAACGGTAACAGGTGATGGCAAGCCAAATATCGATTTTTCATTCCATCTCAAAGATCCTGTAAGTGAAGTATCGTCCTCTGCCGAGAATACAGTACTTCCGGTGACAAAAAATGAAACCTATCGTCTCCTGATACTCAATCAAGCCACAGGAAAGTATGATTGGATAGAAAAGGGTGTAGTTAAAGCCAGTGTTGACACCGCTGATTACACATTTGCTGGAGCTGTATTTGAACTTACTTTAGGCGTGCCTCGCGGAGCAGCCTACAATGAAGCCCCGGCATGGGATAGCCTCCAAGTCTCCTATGAGATCCCCGTTTTCACCAATCTTGGAAACTTTGTGAATCGCATTAAGGGCAAGTTTACCTTGACAGAACCGTATATATCCTCTAACAATGAAGCGTTTGTATTCATTGAATGGGTAGCTCGCCCCAAACAAGGTCTGGCCTCTGCTAGTGGAAAAGCGGTTGGAACGGGGGCCTACATAGCGAAGGCGACTCTAAAAACGCGCTTCTATGCAGCAAAATCGGATGATTTGGAAACAATGAAGCGATTTAGTACTTCTTCCGATTACGATGCCACGCGAGTTTTTGGTATTCAGCGAATAAAATAAAATCTGGGTGCCCCATTTATTTAAAAACCGCATTTTTTTGCGGTTTTTTTTTGCATATGAAATTTTTTTTTAACTTTGACTTTAAGAGTATAGATTTGAGGGTAGCAGGATTACCAGGTATGGATAATTTTTTTTTTGAAAAAAGCGCGACACACGCAATTCTTTCTTTTACGGCACTAATTGTTCAGTTAGGCTTCTTTATTTCCGTGTATGGAGATAATTATGAAAAAGCCTATCGCCGTCCGCTTCACTACCTTATTTTACTCGGCATGGCATGGAGTGTGCTTTCTATCTTTGCCCAATTACCCATTTTTGAAGCTTCAAAATATTGGTTTTTTCACCTTTCCGCTCTTTGTTGGGTACAAATAGGCTTTGCTGCTCTCTATTGCGTATCGACTATTACTTTAGAAAAAATAACACCTTTATGGAAGTTCTGGAATGGCATCGGGATACTATTTGTAGCACTGAGTAGCGTTCTGAATGGATTCTTTATTAATATCGAAAAGACCTGGTATGGTTATTCTGCATCTGGCAACACGGGTTATTTTGTTGCTGTATTATTTTTTATGGTGCCTCCTTTTCTAGTGGCGTTGTACCTTATCTTTAAACGGATGCGAGTCGCGAAAGATTATTCTAAACAAATGCTTCGGACCTTGTTTTTTGCTCTCGTTATGGCATGCACGTTTTCCTTCACGCTCGATATCATTCTCCCTATTTTCGATATCTATGTCTATGGTGAAAGTTTTTCACTTGTTGTTTTATTTATCATCATTATGCTATGTCGTACAGGTTTAATACTTTCGGAATATTCGTTGGATATTCAACAAGCGACACGAATCGTAATCGAACAATTAGATGAAGGTGTTATTTTACTCAATGAAAATGGACAAGTGCTTCTCGCGAATCCTTCCGCATGCGCACTCCTTGCCATCCGCGAAGTCGCTCTTATTGGAAAAAACATTCTCCCTTATCTCCCAGGTATAACCTCATTAAGCACCATTGAAGGTTTTCCCGTGCCTTTAGGTAGCAATGTAAATGCAATCACCATTTCCGTTACCATGACACCACAGAGTACTTATGGCATTATTCGTGGATACAAATTAATTTTAAGAGATATTTCTAGAGAAGCGAATCTTAAAAAAGGATATACACTTCTTCAAGAACAATTTAAAGAAGAGAAATACAAGTATCGTCTAGAATTAACTCGTATCCAAAAGATCTTGGAAGAACAAGATACCTTTCTTGTGGCTCTTTTGAACAACTTACCATTCCGCCTCTGGGCGAAAAATAATCAAGGAGTTTATACCAAACAAAATCAATTGGATATTAAGATACAAGGAGATAAAACAGGTCAAACCGATGATTCATACACTGAAGAAGAAAAACAAGCTATTCACGGAGAACTTCTTCATTTTGATACAGAGTCAGAGACAAATGAAGACGAGAAACAGTACTTTAAGAATTTCCTAATCCCACTTTACTCCGATGAGCACAAACAAGAAGGAATTCTTGGGATTACAGAAGATATTACTGAAATTAAACTCTTGGAACTCGAACGCAATCAGTTAAAAGACCGCCTTTTACTTGCTTCAAAAATGGAAGACTTAAATAATATAGCAGGCGGTATTGCGCACGACTTTAACAATATTTTGGGGGCTCAGATTGGATTCTGTGAACTCGCATTGGAAACCATGCCAGAAGATCTTCGGGCAAAAAAATATGTAGAAGAGATTCTTCAATCAGCAAATCGCGCAAAAGATCTGGTTCAACTATTACTCCATAACAAACAAAATAAAACCCAAGCAACGGAAAATTTTTCAGTCGCTCTTGTGGTGGACGAAGTGATTAACCAGCTTGCTGTAAGCTGCCCTGAACAAATCCAAATTAAGAAGGAGGCTCCTCTCCTTCCCGTTCAAGCCTTCGGTGATTCCACAGACTTTCACCGAGTTCTAATTAATCTAGGAACAAACGCCATTTTTGCGATGAAAGAAAAAGGAGGCGAACTTCTTATTAGTTTCAAGCCTCTCCATTTGGATCAAGAAATTCCATCTAAATTTGGCACCATTCCCCCAGGTGATTTTCTCTGGATTTCCGTCAAAGATACAGGGGAAGGAATCTCCCCAAATACAATAAATCGAATTTTCACACCATTTTTCACAACAAAAGCTCCCAACCAAGGCCTCGGCTTAGGCTTACCTGTAACCATAAGCTTAATTAAAGAAGCTAAAGGTTACATTACCCTCGAGACAGCAATTGGAAAAGGAACTAACTTTTGCGTTTATTGGCCATTAGGCAAAACATGATAGGAAGGAGGAAGATATATGTCTAAGGTTCTCATAATTGATGATGATGCATCAATGCGAACGATGCTTCGAGAAACTTTATCACTCAACGGATACGAAGTAGATACGGCAGAAGATGGCCGCAAAGCAAAAGAGCTCTACGACAAAAATGACTACAAAGCAGTCATTACCGATATCATTATGCCAGAGCAAGATGGTTTTGAAGTTATTCTCGATTTCAGAAGCCGTAACCAAACGAACCGACTCATTGCTATTAGCGGTGGCGGTCGGACTTCTGCCGATGATTATTTGTTAACTGCGGAGCACTTTGGTGTCGCTGCCATTTTCCCAAAGCCGATCAATAGAAAAGCATTGCTCGCGAAAATTGCTGAAATGACAGCCGCGTAATAATTTTGAATCTCCATTTTATTTTTGCGTAGAAGGGAGAAAAAGTAACGTTTCATTTTGCTACATTGGATAAAGATGAACGTCCTTTTAGCTGATACCGATAAATCTTTTGTCCAAGAAATAGTAAATACTTGGTCCATTCAAGATGTGCAGCTTACAGCCGTATCTGAAGCTGCCAATTTGATTTCTTCTATTGAAGAAACCCCCATCCATTTTGCTTTCGTGAATGTCAATCTGCTCGTGCATCAAGATCTTGATTTGATCAGTTTTTTGAAAGAACATCACCCTGGCATTGAAATCATTGTTCTCTGCGATGCCAAAACGAAGCCCGCCGCAGAAAGTGCAATCTCACATGGAGCCGCTGGGTATCTGTTGAAGCCCGTGACGAGTCGAGTACTCGAAGATACAACAAAAAAATATCTTATCCGGTTGCGTAACAATACAAATTACCGGTTCATGGAAGATCATGTGTTGGAAAACTTGCTTGGGGATACCCCGGAAATGCGCAAGATTTTGAAAACACTTTATAAGATTGCCCCCACAACGAGCACAATCTTGATTACGGGAGAATCTGGTTCTGGTAAAGAATTTATTGGAAATATTGTACATCGTTTGAGCAAGCGTTCTAACGAACCATTCATTGCCGTAAACTGCGGAGCCATTCCTGAAAATCTGGTAGAAAGCGAACTCTTTGGAACTAAAAAGGGCGCATTCACAGGGGCTACTGCGGACAAAAAAGGACTCTTTGAAGAAGCCGCTGGTGGTACTTTATTCTTGGATGAAGTGGCAGAACTTTCGCCTGCAACCCAAGTAAAACTTTTGCGCTTTTTACAAAACCACGAACTTCGTCGCGTGGGTGAAACCGAGAATCGATACATTGATGTTCGAATTATTGCCGCTACCAATAAAGACTTGCAAGAGGCAATGGCCAATAAAGAGTTTCGAGAGGATCTCTATTATCGATTGAATACATTTCATATTCATCTCCCCCCGCTCCGTGATCGTCGCATAGTCATTCCCAGCCTTGTGAAATACTTTATTCTTAAGTATCAACAGGAACATGGAAAGTCTATCCAACGAATTCAGCCCGCCGCACAAATGGCGATTACGGCTTATTCTTACCCAGGTAATATTCGAGAGCTTCAAAATATCATTGAACACGCGATTGTACTGTCTGAGAACGGAGAACTTCGTTTAGAAGATTTACCCGAAGAGGTGCAAGTCCAAGGGGCTTCTACACAAGGGTTACTGCCTGCTCCAAATACGATTACAACAGCCCCGTCCCTAAAAAAACAAGAATCTATTCCGCCCAAAATTCAGGCATTGTCATTTGATTCCACCGATGATGTGATTCGATTGGACGAGCTAGAAAAGCGTCACATTCTACATGCTCTTGCCGTGCTCAAAGGCAATAAAACAGAAGTGGCGACTCGTTTGGGAATAAGCCGCGCCACTCTTTGGCGAAAACTCAAAGAACACAAAATCGAAATTGATGGAGAGAGTCCCCAAGGCTAGACTAGAATCATCGCGCAGGAAAGACAGCTTTCTTTCATTGTACCACTTCCTGGAAAATCAGAACCCTGACTGTGAGCCCAAGCAAGACGAGCCTTACTTGAATAGCTACGCACAGTAGCTAAGGATGCCTCCGCAATAGACTTTGGAGAGAATCCACTGAAATTGGAACTCACCAGCAAAAATCCATTGGGTTCCAAAAGCGAAGCCGCGAGAGACACCAGTCCTTGCAAATCATCACGAATACGAAATGTAGTGCCCTTGTGCCGCGCAAAACTCGGTGGGTCAAGCACAATACCGCCAAATTTTTTTTCTTTTTTAGCACACCACTCTAAATATTCCCGAGCATTGCCCCGAAAAAATTCTCCAGGGAGTACTTCAGATCCATTGAGAGCATAATTTTCTCTGCCCTTATCCAAAATTTTAGCACTAATATCCACGTTAACGGCAAGCGTCGCCCCGCCCGCCCGCGCATGAACCCCAAAACTACAGGTATAGCTAAATAAATTGAGAATATCTCGATCACAAGACCGTTTTTGCACCTCTTCACGCCCATCGCGCATATCCAAAAAGAGGCCTGGATTCACCGTATCTAAAAGATTCACATGAAAAAGGCAATCGCCTTCTTGCACTACCGTCGCCGCATTCTCGTGAGAGCCAATTTCAACGACCATGAGTGGCGTTTCCAAAGTCTCACCACTAGGATTCAGACGAAACTTCGTTACCATAAATTCAGGAGAAAGTGTATCCTCAATGGCCGCAATAATTTCTGCACGAAAAGCTAAAAGT
>DBTP01000143.1 GCA_002307115.1 Fibrobacter sp. UBA1313
AATTGTTAACTCTGGATGGGGTCAAAATTATTTTCAGTGATGATTCTTGGATGCTCATACGTCCTTCTGGTACAGAACCCAAGGTTCGAATTTATACGGAATGTCGTGATCCTCAAGAGAAAGATGCTATGTTTGAAGCCGCAAAAAGTCTATTTTTCCAAGATTAATTCAAAGAAGATTCAAAGGTTGGATTTGCTATGAAAAAAATACTGTCTTTCGTTATGTTTCTGAGTTTATTCGCATTTGCTGAAATTACTCCAGAGTTTCAGGCTTTTGCCCCCAACTTTATGAAGTTGGATAAAGCAGTGAAGGGATATCATGACTTTACTCTTAAAGTAGATGTCGCGCCATGGTCTTTCACTTACAAGGGTCAGGTGAAGGCTCCGAACGGGGATCCCTATTTGTTGTATGATGGCATTGATGCCGGTGACGTTTTTATTGTTATCGCTTATGTTCCTGCTCCAGTACAGGGGTCAGAAGGGGATGAATATCAGGCTGGTATTTTTGATATCATGATTTATTATACGGATGGTTCCGACGAACTTGCGGCCACAATCAAAAACGCTTCGGTAGAATTATTGCCGCCGCTTTCCGCTGATCAGTGGGCAAAAGAATCCATGACTGCTGCAAAGAGTGCTGGTGCTGGGATAGGATCTATTTGGACAGACTCCAAGTATGCTAAGGCGATTACAGTGGCTTCTGCGGATCCGCTCGATAAAGACAAATTATTAGCGGCGAAAAAAGCAAAGAAAGATAAACAGAAGAAAGCTCTTGAAGAGAGGAGAGCGCAAGAAGCCGCGTTGGCCGCTGAGGAAAATGATAAACGTGGAAAGGAAGCCAAAATGGCCCGTGAACAAGCAAAGAGAGATTCTATTGCTGCAGTGAAAAAGGCCGCTAAGAAAAGAAAAATTGTTGAAGAAGAAGCGGTAGACGAAGATGCAGAAGAACCCGCTCCGGTAGTGAAGAAGAAAAGAAAAAAAGTGATTGAAGAAGAGGCTACAAATGAAGATGATGAAAGCCTCACTCCGAAGGAACGCAAGAAACTTGCCATTAAGGCCAAAAAGGCAAAAGCGCAAAATGCTGCTGTAGTCGAGGACGAAACGACGGATGAAAATGCAGAAGAACCCGCCCCAGTAGTGAAAAAGAAAAAGAAAGTTGTGGAACCTGCTGTAGAAGAGGATTCTACTGACGAAGAGGCTCCTGTTGTAAAAAAGAAGAAAAAGAAGAAAAAAGTAGTCATTGAAGATGAATCTGACGATGAAGAATAAATAGATTCCATAGATTTAAAAGCCCGCCATTGTGCGGGCTTTTTTGTCTAGTCTTTTAGCGCGCATTGAAACACGAGCTGCGATAAAAAATAGGGTTGATGTATTTGAAAAATAAAAGCATAAAAAAAGGCCCCTTCAAGAGAGGTCTTTTTTGAATTTTAATAAGCGGAGTGATTACTCTTCGCTATCCATATCCGCTTCATCAATTTCAGCGTTGTGGTATACGTCTTGAACGTCTTCATCGTCCTCAAATTTATCGATAAGCTTCAGAAGCTTTTGAGCATCGTTGTGTTCAAGTTTAATCGTATCGTTCGGCACATAAGTGAGCTCAGCACTCATCATTTCGATGTTTGCACCTTCCAATGCGCGAGTCACTGACTCAAAAGCATCAGGTTCTGTCGAAATTTCATGAACTCCATCTTCCGTGTTCATGTCGCTTGCGCCTGCTTCAAGAACGAGATCCATGACTTTGTCTTCCGTGTACTTATTTGCATCAATGAGAACAACGCCTTTATAAGCAAACACCCAAGCTACGGAACCGGATTCACCCATGCTACCGCCGTTCTTGTTAAAAATATTGCGAACACTCGCCACCGTGCGCACTTTGTTGTCTGTCATGCATTTCACAAGAATGGCAACGCCATTGGGACCGCGCCCTTCATACATAGGCTCGAACATTTCAGCACTGCTACCAGCACCGGTTGCTTTAGCGATAGCACTATCAATATTCTTTGCGGGAAGGCTTTGTCCTTTGGCTTTAAGTACCGCAGCGCGCAACCGAGGGTTGATATCAATGCTTCCGCCACCTAATTTTGCTGCGATAGAAATTTCTTTAATGAGCTTATTCCAGGCTGTCGCGCGACCTACGTCCGTTTTAGCCTTTTTGCGTTTGATGGTAGCCCATTTGGAATGTCCGGACATATATACCTCACACAGTCTAAAAATTATGAGTTCAAAGATAAAATCTTATTTCTCATGTTGTAATGTTTTTCTGTATTCTTCTACGGCTTTTTTGTAATCTTGTACCGATTGAGAAATCCTCGCCGCTAAATCTTCCTGCCCTTTCTCAGTGTTCATGTATTTTTCATCTTCAGGATTGCTGATAAAGCCCAATTCAACCAATACGGCAGGCATAAACGCACCTACAAGAACCATAAATCCGGCACCACCAGCGCCAGATCCCAGTTTCTTTATTTTTCCGTTATCAAAATGAATCAAAAGCTGTTCGGTGAACTTGTAGCTATTCTGCTTATATTTTTCGAGACGCGCTTCGATCTTAAACCATTCTAGAGGGGAGATTTCGTCTTTGCTATCCTTATCTCCATAGAGCGTGATCACTTTATTTTCCCTTCGAGCGATTGCTTTATCTTCTTCATTTTCTGGATCGCGAAGCACATAAAATCGGTAACCTTCTGTTCTCTTTTGACGTTCCACACCGTCTACGGCATTGCAGTGCAAGCTAATGAAGAGATCACCGTCCCATTGATTGGCGAGATTGGGGCGTTCAGAAAGTTCAATAAAAACGTCTTTGTCACGAGTGAGTTTGACATTGAATCCTTCTTCTGAAAGTTCTTTTTTAAGCTTTTTGGCAACGGCGAGTACGATTTCTTTTTCTTGGCTAACTTTTCCAGAGGCTCCGGGGTCTTTGCCACCATGACCAGGGTCAATGATAATGGTCTGTACTTCTCGAGTGCCAGCGGGTTCTTTCTTCGGGGGGGCGGGGCGATTAATTTGTGCTTCTTTGGGGGTTACGTCTTTTATTGTTTTTTTCAGCGTATCGGGGGCGTATTTTTTGGCGAGAGCCACTTCAAAAATGCTCAATGTGGCTTCTGCGGAAGTCCATATTTTGCCATCTTCTAAGCGAGTGGGTTGATCTAGAGTTGTGGCTTTTCCATTGGCAAAAATATAAGGAAACCCGAGAACAAAGGAACATTCTAACTTTTCATTTTTCGCTGTGAAATGTTTTTCTACCGGTTGCCAATTCGTTTGAAGACCTTCGGACTCTGCAAATGATTTGATATCAATCATCCAAGTTCCATCATATTTGGCGAGCACAGGAGATCCACAGGCCCAAGAGATTAGGCCTAAAAAGGTCAATAGAAAAAGGATCAAATCCTTGCGGCTTTCGCGATGCGAGCTACAGCGAGTTTGGCATCCCTGTTCATCACATCTTCTCGTTTGTCTTGTTGGTCTTTGCCTCGACATATACCTACTTCGAGTTTGGCAAAACGATTTTTGAAATACAACTTCAAAGGGATCAGTGTCAGCCCTTTGAGTTCCTTGGCTTTGCGCATTTTTTGAATTTCAGAAATGTGGGCGAGTATTTTTCGCCGACGTGCGGGAATATGATTGAAACGATTGGCAAAAATGTACTCGTCAATATGAGCTCCAACGAGCCATAATTCATCTTTATCTTCTGAAATATCTACCCATGCTTCATTGAGGCTGCATTTACCGTCACGGATAGATTTGACTTCTGAGCCGATCAGCATGATCCCCACTTCAAAGCGGTCTTCTATGGAGTACAGATGATTCGCTTTCCGATTAATAATGGTTGGGGTCTTGCTTTCTTTTTCTTTGCTCATCCATCTTCCTCAATGGGCTCAAGAATTACACCTTGCTGTATTGCTAATTCATTGAGAAATTTTTTAAGTTCTCGGCTGGCCTCAAAAATAGGTTTCACACCTGCTTCGACGGTGACCGGTTCGCCTGTGCGTGGATTACGAGCCGTGCGGGCTTTGCGATGACGAACTTTGAAACGTCCGAAACCGCGAATTTCGATGTTATTTCCATCCGCTAACGCTCTCGCAACGGAATCAAGAAAGCATTCGATAATAACCTTTGTATCGACCTGGGTGAGTCCAGTTCTAGAGGCTATTTCCTCAACAATTTCTTTCTTGGTAATGTTTCCTGTATTGACCGCCATTAGCGTAACTCCAAATAAATCAATAACTTGCAATAAAAGATATAGCTTTTTACAAGTCAAAAGTCAATTGAAGAAAATGCAGAATTCAGACAAAATTAGAGAAAATCAGCTTTCACCCCAGCCGCGAGTGCGTTTTTGCTTGTTTGGAATCAGTGAATCAAGAGCAATGATCAGTTCTTTGCAGCCTTCGCCCGTGAGAGCGGAGGTTACAATAACCTTCTCTTTCTTTTTACTGAAGGCCTTGATTGCTTTTTCCACACCAATATCAACCTTATTAAGAGCGATCAGGTACGGTTTTTCGGCAAGTTTGGGGTGGAATGCTTTGAGTTCCTGTTTGAGAGCTATGAATTTATCATAGGCATCTTCTTCAAAACCATCGATGACGAATAATAATGTGTGAGTGCGCTCAATGTGCTTTAAAAATTGATGGCCTAAACCACGTCCTTCGGAAGCGCCTTCAATGAGTCCTGGAATATCGGCGACAACAAAGCTCCGCGCCCCCATTTGGACAATACCCAAAACGGGTTCCAATGTGGT
>DBTP01000082.1:0-14772 GCA_002307115.1 Fibrobacter sp. UBA1313
ATGGGAAAAAGCATCAAAGGAACCGCGACAGAAAAAAACTTGTTAAAAGCGTTCTCTGGGGAATCACAAGCGCGTAATCGATACACCTATTTTGCAGGGGTCGCCCGTAAAGAAGGTTTAGTTCAAATTGCCGATATTTTTGAAGAAACGGCGAATCAAGAAAAAGAACACGCTAAACGCTTTTGGAAATTCCTGGAAGGGGGACCTTTAGAAATCACAGCGACATTCCCTGCCGGCATTTCTTCCAACACTCTGGATAACCTGAAAGCGGCGGCGCTAGGAGAAAATGAAGAATGGACAACGCTTTACGCTGAATTTGCCAAAGTCGCCGAAGCGGAAGGTTTTAAGGATGTCGCCCTCGCATTCAAGCACATCTCTGTGTCTGAAAAACAACACGAAAAACGCTACAATGATTTGTATGAAAACCTCAAGAGTGGCCGAGTTTTCAAACGCAATGGCAAGGTAGTCTGGCGTTGCCGTAACTGTGGCTTTTTGCACGAAGGCGAAAGTGCTCCGGAAATTTGCCCCGCTTGCCTTCACCCTCAAGCCTATTTTGAAATTCTAGGAGAAAATTGGTAAAGGGTGCCTCTAAAAATTGGTTTGCGGGAATGAAATCGAACGAGGTCGAGCCAGAGTAGGAATGAAAAGTGGTGAATACTGGTTGTATTGATGCCTTCGGCATCCGCTTCGGCGCCTCGATCATGATAGCGAACACGTTCGCTATCGCGATACTCGGCTTGAACGCTCTTTGCCACTTTGAATGACGACTGTTGCAAAAGCCGAGTACCATGGCAAAGCTTGCTTTGGCATTGTTGAGGCTCAGCAACAGAACGAAGTTCACTATGGCGAAGTACCGCAGTCGATTTCATAGAAAATGAATTTTTAGAGGTACACTAAAGAGTAAACTCTTTACCGATTTCTGTTACAGTGCTCTCGTTTTTGAGGGCACTTTCTTTTTTTGTCGAGTACAGAAGTAGATGAACGCCATTCCAAAAACAGCCGAAATAAAGCTCCCTGAAAGAATGCCAATTTTAGCGGAAGCGAGTGTCGTAGAAAGGCCTCCAAAAGCGAGTTCAGAAACAAAGAGCGACATGGTAAAACCAATGCCTGCAAGCATTCCGCCGCCAAGCAAAAGACGCCACGATACCCCTGTGGGGAGTTTTGAAACACCGACTTTGATTGCAATAACCGAAAAAACAAAAATTCCAATCGGCTTACCAATAATGAGGCCCGCCGCAATGGATACGGTTACCCCGCTAAAAGAACCCCATTCCACGAGCACGCCCGCATTAGCGAGCGCAAAAAGAGGCATAATAAGATAACTCACCCAAGGGTGCATTTTATGCACAAAACGTTCTTGCAATGAAATACTTTCTTGAGATGTTTTTAAAAGCGTTCTGCACAAATCATACTTTTCTCCATCTTTCAGCTTTGGCCCACCAGATAAAAAATTGCCTATTTTAACGGCCACTGCATCCAATTTTCCTTGACAAAGCCAAGGCTTCACAGGGGTTAAAAATCCGAGAGCAACCCCCGCAAGAGCGGCATGAACTCCACTCATGACAAACGCATACCAAATAATAACAGCAAGAACTCCATGAAACACCAAACTTCGAAGTCCCGCCCTAAAAGAAAGCCAAGTAAGAGCCAACAGAGCAATAGCGACCAATAGTCCAAACCAATTAATTTCCCCTGAATACCCTAAAGCCACCACCACAATGGAACCAATATCATCTGCAATCGCCAGAGTCAAAATAAGAACATGCAAACCGCGGGGAATACGATTGCCAAACAATGTCATGCAACCTACCACAAAGGCGATATCCGTCGCCATAGGGATTCCCCAACCGCGGTCAGCTCCCTCCGGGCACAAAAGCATATACACGGCTGCTGGAAAAAGCATCCCCCCCAAAGCCGCAATAATAGGGAGACTCGCCGCTCGAATGTCGCGAAGTTCCCCGTTGACTATTTCGCCCTTCACTTCCAATCCAACCATAAAAAAGAACAATGTCATTAAGGCGTCATTCACCCACCAATGTAAAGGATGCACCATTTCCCAATCGCCCAAGGAAAAACCAATGGGAAAGCTCCAAAAATCAGTATAGGTATCACTGCCAAAATTCGCCCACACAAGAGCACAGAGGGTGGCAAAAATAAGAAAAATGCCGGAAGTGGTTTCGACGCGCAAAAAACGCTGAATGGGGGCCATCAGACGATCAATGGGTTCCGTCGGGAAGAGATTCTCAATACTTTGTCCAGTTATTTCTTTATTTGTCATAGGAAATGAAGGGGGCGAAGGGTTTAACGGGGATCTATCTCGATTTTCTTTTCATAAAAAAACCCCTAAAAAGGGGTCATAAATCAATACAGATGTGGAGGCGGCCAGCGCGGGTTTTTCGAACTCATGTCCACCTTGTAGAAATTCTTATCAAAGCGACCATCGTATTCGCCGTAGACTTGCATCACATAACGAGCCATCCACTTCGCAAGCTTCAACACGGTCAACTTGCGGCGCAAACGCCCCTGACAGTCACGATTCATAACATCAGGGAGTGTACTCGTCGTTAAAATTTCATCAATGGAGTGGCTATTCAGCTTTTCACGAGCTTCTGGGCTAGAATGGAAGTGTGTCACTCCAAAACAAACGCGATGAGGATTTCCCTTTTTCAAATGTTCGCAGCACTGCACAATGGTAGAACCGGTGCGAACCATATCATCAAAAACAATGACATCCTTGCCGGCCAAGTAATCAAAGTCCACTTCACTTTGATCGCTCAAGGTCATGCTCACTTCTCGTTCGCCACTACGAACCTTAGTCATGATCACTCGCTTGCACTCCGAAAGTTCCAAAGCATCCCACATGGCATTCACAAACGGCGTTGCGCCCTTATCTGGAGCGACAATGACCAAGTTATCCCCATCTTTACCGGTTTGGACAAAGTTAGAGGTTTTGATGTAATTGGCATAAACTTCAGTAGGAATCATATTGTGGAAATGACCCTCAAAAATTTCACTGAAAAGTTGTTGTACTTTCACACTGTGATTATGTACAGTGACAACCGCATCCACACCAGAAGCCTTCAAAAGCTGGGCATAAAGCAAAGAGGTAAACGGCTGCCCATCAAATTTTTTAAGGTCGGAAATATCACGATCCTTTTCATTTTCACCAAAGCGGTGAGGACCGCGATCCTGGGCACTATAGAAGAGGTCTGGTTCTACTAAAACTACGCGATCAGCTCCATTATCTTTAGCCGCACGAGCAAGAATGCAAGTACGCATCGCAAGGTCATTGCGGCTTCGATCATGAGTAGAAACAGAGCAAAGTAAAACGATCTTACCCCGAAGACGCTTACCGATGTTTTCTTCATCGTAAACATCCAACATATAGCGAGGGCAAAACTCTGAATTCGCAAATGTTTTCAAGGCGACTGTATCAGAAATATCATCACGAAGTCCGATATATTGAGCGATATCAATCGCAAAAGGATCGTCAGTAAAAGTTCCAGTAACTACGAATCGATCTAACATTGTAAATCCACGGGTTAAGGATTTAAATGGCCGCGTCCAAAATACGACCACCTGCCACCAAAGATAAAAAAAGCCCCGCAAAATGCGAGGCTTTTAAATGACAATAGGGCACTTCTAAAAATTGGTTTGCGGCCGCAAAATTGAGCGAGGCCGAGCCAGAATAGGCGCGATTGTTGGCCAAAACGAGTGCAATGGGTATGCTTGCATGCCCATTGCCGAGTTGCACCAACAAGTGCATAAGCACAAAAGTGGCCAATAATGGTATTATTAGCCTCTTTGAGCAACGAACTATGGCGATGTGCCACAGCCAATTTTGTAGAAAAGGAATTTTTAGAGGTGACCAATGAAAAAGCAAGCCTAAAATAAGGTCCTTTTAGAGGCTCACTTCAAGGATATCGGGCAAGCTTTCGCGTCCCAAATTTCCGTTGCATACTGGTTAATCGTACGGTCAGAACTAAACTTACCCATACGAGCAACGTTCAAGATGGCCATCTTCGCCCAACTCTTTTTATCCGAGTAGGCCTTTGACACTTCTTCTTGGCAGGTCAAATAACTACGGAAGTCCGCCAAAAGCAAGAACGGGTCCGAAGTCAGAAGTTTTTCAACCACCTGCTTGAACAAATCCGGCCGGTCTGGGGAGAAGAATCCACTAGAAATCAAATCCAGAACGCGACGAAGATCATCATCCTTTTCGTAGAAGTCTTTCGGACGGTAGCCCTTCGCCACGAGATCCTGAACCTGATCCACGGTCATTCCAAAAATGAAGAAGTTACTTTCACCCGCTTCTTCAAGCATTTCCACGTTAGCGCCATCCAATGTACCAATGGTAAGGGCTCCGTTCAAAGCAAACTTCATATTGCCTGTTCCAGAAGCTTCTGTACCCGCGGTAGAAATTTGTTCTGAAAGATCTGCTGCAGGAATAATCTTTTCTGCAAAAGAGACGCGATAATTTTCCAAGAACACCAATGACAATTGACCCTTACATGCCGGATCCGCATTGATCATATCGCCCACAGATGTCGCCAAACGAATAATCTGCTTCGCCATCCAGTAACCAGGAGCGGCCTTGCCACCAATTAATACCGTACGAGGGACAATCTTCTTACCATCCTTGATCTGGATGTAAAGATAAACGACATGCAAAATATTCAAAAGCTGACGCTTGTATTCATGAATTCGCTTCACTTGTACGTCAAAAAGGGTATTGACATCTAGGTCAACGCCCTGAGTTTCTTTGAGATACTTTGCAAGGCGCTTTTTGTTTTCAAGCTTCACCGCCATGAATTCCTGTTGGAATTTAGCATCATCGGCGACCTTTTCTAACTGCTTCAAATCATCCAGGTTTTTGACCCAGGAATCACCAATCGTCTTAATCACGAGATCGGACATTGCAGGATTTGCTTTGCGCACCCAACGACGTGGTGTCACCCCATTCGTCTTGTTATTGAACTTTTCAGGCCAAAGTTCATAGAAATCCTTGAACAAGCTGGTTTTGAGAAGATCGCTGTGGAGAGCGGCAACACCGTTCACAGAGAACGAACCTACAATAGAAAGGAAGGCCATTCGAACCATCTTCTCCGGTTGTTCCTGGATAATGGACATACGACCTAAACGAGCGACGTCTCCGGGCCACTTCATCGCTACCATACGAAGGAAGCGGGCATTGATTTCATAAATAATCTGAAGATGACGCGGGAGTAAACGTTCAAACAATGAAACTGGCCACTTTTCAAGAGCTTCCGGCATCAAAGTGTGATTGGTATAGGCAAAAGTCTTAGAAACGATTTCCCAAGCATCTTCCCATTCCAATTTCTCTGAATCCACCAAAATACGCATCAACTCAGCGATAGAAATTGCGGGATGGGTGTCATTAAGCTGAATCGCGATTTTTTCCGGCAGTTTATCCCATTCCCCTTTGTGCAGCTTTTCAAAACGCTTCACGATATCCTGCAAAGAGGCGGAGCAAAGGAAATACTGTTGCTTAAGACGCAATTCCTTTCCATTCATAGAGGTATCGTTCGGGTACAGCACCTTGGAAATGGATTCTGAAATTTCCATATCCTGTACAGCAGCGATGTAGTCCCCATTATTGAAATAGGCCAAACCAAAGTCATCCGTGCTCTGCGCACTCCACAACCGGAGGTTGTTCACGGTGTTGTTGCGGTAACCAGGAACCGGAGTATCGTAAGGGAGAGCGAGCACATAGTCTTTGGTATCCCAACGGCTGTGAAGCTTGCCTTTATCGTCCTGCCAGCTTGTCACATACCCATAGAAAGGCACGCGAAGAGCATTGGCCGGTCGCGCAATTTCCCAAGGATTCGGCAAACGAAGCCAGTTATCAGGACGTTCTTCCTGCTGTCCATCCTTAATTTTCTGGTTAAACATACCATATTCATAGCGAATTCCCATACCTGTAGCGGGGAGCTCCAAAGTAGCCATGGAATCGAGAAAACAGGCGGCAAGGCGACCTAAACCACCATTGCCCAACCCCGCATCCACTTCTTGCTCACGAAGATCTTCAAGACTCATGCCCATCTCATCCAGGGCTTCTGCCACCGATCCTTCCACATCAAGGTTCAATACGGAATTGCCCAAAGTACGGCCAATCAAAAATTCCAGGGAAAGGTAATAGACTCTTTTCACATCTTTATGATAATAGGTCTCTTGCGTTTTTATCCACCGGTCAATGAGGCGGTCACGCACCGCATACGCAACAGCAAGAAATTTTTCATGCTGAGTGACGGTGTGTTCATCACGGGCAAGCGTGTGATGAATGTGGTCAGCAAAAGCCTGCTTAAATGCTTCTATTGAAGTACCGAGGACTTCAGAAACGGGGATTGCGAACTTATTAGTCTTTTTAGGAGTCATTGTCGCCTTCATAGGGGGGGGGAGGTGAAAGGAAAGCCAATGTCACAAATTTAGTTTTTTCAATTTTTTTTGGGAAAGCCAGATTAGTCTGGATTGGAATAAACAGAGCATATTATAAAAAAACACATAGAAAATTTTTTGGGTACATTATAAAGACCTATTATTTGATTCTGGGGTTTATTTCCATTTTAAGGTTTTATCTTGTGTGGGTATATGAACGGCAACGAAAACATTCCGCATCTCTTTTTAGCGACTTTATCAAAGACAAAAGACTTTGATAAATCCATTTCTCAACTCCTTGAGAAGGTGGGAACTTATTTTGATTTGAGTCGTATTACCATTCGTGAAAGGAACACCCTCGAATACACCTTAAAGACTACTTATGAATGGTGTCTCCATGAAGAAGAATCTTCCTTAAACCAATCTTTTCCCATGACAAAATCAGAATGGGACACAATGGCTCAACAATTTGATGATGAATTTTTTTTCTATTCTACCAATGCCGTCACCGAAAAACCTCCATTTTTCCATGTTGCTATTTTAGAAAAAGACCTTGTAGGAACGATCTTCTTTGAAAAACGAAGCGCCCAATACCCTTGGGCTAAAGAAGAATTAGAGGCACTCAAATGTGTTGGCTACATCACGGCCAATGCTTTGTTAAAGAATCGAGCTTACCGCCAAGCGGACAGAGCCATTGATAAAATCACCCATTTTGACCCTGTGACCAATCTTCTCACTTATCCAGCCTTTTGTGACCAGGCAACAAACCTTGTTCAAGCTTTATTCAAAAAGCAACGAATGGCTATTCTTTACGCTGATATTATTAATTTTAAATACCTCAATGACACTTATGGAGCGACAGAAGGAGATCGGCTACTTCGTGCTTTTGCCCATTACATCAAAAGATCTCCAAAAAATATTTGTGCGACTCGCATTTTCTCTGATACTTTTGTGATGCTTGCTCTTTTGGATGAAAAGAGCACTCCAGAAAGCATCCAAAAAAGAATCAATGGCATAGAGAATCATTTCTTAAAATCTCAAAGGCTTCTTTATCCGCGGTGCAATTTGGAAATTGCCTGTGGAGTCTCTGAAGTGGACGAGTCCAAAGTCAACATCGTGCATTTTGTGGACAAGGCGAACGCGGCCCGTAAAGATTTGAAAATCCGATTTGGAGCCGGATGTTCTGTATTTAATAAAGAACTTGAAAAACAAATCGAAAAAGAAAATAAACTCCTCAATGCTATCCCTAACGCTTTTGAAAATCAAGAATTCTTTTTTGTCTTACAGCCAAAAGTGGCCCTCGAAACAGGGAAGATCACGGGTGCTGAAGCTCTCGTTCGTTGGAGAAGAAATGACGGATCACAGCTTCCCCCCTCTGATTTTATTCCCCTTATGGAAAAAACCGGGGACATCACTCGCTTGGACTTTTTCGTTTACGAAAGCGTATGTAAATATCTCCATGAACGCTTAAGGAAAGGGCTTCGTACAATTCCTATTTCCGTAAACGTCTCTCGAAGACACTTAAAAAATCCACTCTTTGTGGAAACCGTCGAGGCGTTGATTCTCCAATACGATATTCCGCCAGAGCTTTTAGAATTTGAACTCACAGAAACACTCTTCTTGGATAACCCGGAAGAAGCCATCTTTTTACAACAGAATCTTCATAACGCAAAGTTTACACTTTCATTGGACGATTTTGGATCCGGGTATTCCTCTTTGAATTTGCTTAAAAAAATGACGTTAGATGTCATTAAAATAGACAAAAGCTTTTTAGAAGGGGAAAGCATTAATTGTGTAGATAAGGTAATTATTGATAGTATTATTCACATGGCAAAATTATTGAAAATTACTGTTTTATGCGAAGGCGCAGAGACCTTGGAACAGGTACAGTATCTCCGCAAAGCCCATTGCGCCATTGTTCAAGGTTTTTATTTTTCAAAACCTATTTCTATAGAAGCCATGAACATTCTCCTTGATACGGATAAAATTTTTGTCATCCCTAATGCCCCTGAAAAACTTCTAAGTTGCTAGCTTTTCTCTATGATTGTCACTCTATTTGGTTCTTCTGGATTAGTGGGTAAGTATTGCTTAAACTTTTTAGAGAAAGAACCCTCTATTACTAAAGTCATTCTCCCTATCCGGAAAAAGAACGACGAGATAAAAACAAACCCAAAATTTGAATTCGTCGAAATTGATTTTTTAAATCTTTTTCAATATGGAAAGCTTTTCGCTACCGATGCTGTGATTTGTTGTTTAGGGACCACGCTCAAAAATGCGGGGAGTAGAAAAGGACGTGAGTTTGTCGATTTAAAACTTCCTCTCGCCATCGCAGGGCTTGCAAAATCCAATAAGGTCAAGCATTTCTTGTTGATCAGTGCCCAAGGAGCAAATCCCTCTTCTTGGATGCATTACAACCGTACGAAAGGGCTTGTAGAAAAAGGACTGGAAATGTTTGAGTTCCCGTCTCTTACGGTTGTGAGGCCCTCTTTACTTTTAGGGGATAGAACCGAAAAGCGTTGGAGTGAAGAAATTTTAAAAAAACTTCTTGAAGGGCGTTTACAATTTATTCCTGAATTTTGGCGACCTATCCACGGAGAGACAGTGGCGAGAGCCTTAGTGCAATCCCTATTTGACCCACCAAAAGGGAAACGGATTATTTATAATCGGAAATTGGTTCGAGCCGAAGCGGCTCTATGGGCTAGCGAAAACGCAAAAACTTCAAAATAAAACTTACTGTTGTACATGGTTTTTTCAAGAACACTTTTATTCTCTGACCGCCCTCTAAATAGGCTTTAATGAGTTTGTAGAGCGCAATTTGACTCGGACGATTTTGCCCCAACAGGAATCGCCTGAATTTCATTATTTTCTTGTGTTCGTTCCCAAAGCGCTTCATGCATGTAGTTTCAAAACGGCGCAGAAATTTTTCCGAAAGATCCCCCGCCATAAAGCCCTCGTGAATAATAGCAGCACCTATTTGACCCCCGCGCATCGCAGAAGCAATACCGCCACCGGTAAGCGGGTTGGTGTGGTGTGCCGCATCGCCAATCATAAGAAATCTTTCGCGAACACAATCCTTCAAATTACCAGAAACAGGAACCAACCCACCGACAACCGATTTGACTTTGGCCTCGGGATATAATTTTTTAAGCCATTCCAAAGCGACCGTTTGAATATCCGAATCTTGCTTTGAAGAAACTAAAAAGCCTGCACCAAAGTTGGTGACATTCGATTTTACTTTGGGAAAACTCCAAATATATCCATCATTAATAAAATCATGGCCCTGCCAGAAAGTCAGGTAATCCGGTTTGGTGAGAATCCCTTCAACCTGAATATCGACCCCGGTACAAGTGGTCCCTGGGCGATGCAAACATTTGATTCCTAAAAGGCGCCCAATCCGGGATTCAATACCGTCAGCGGCAACGATCATTTTGGCTTTAATTTTTTCTGTCCCTGTAGGCATCACGATAGAGACCGTGCGAAAACCATTTTCTACTTCACTTACCGATTCGGCGCGAGCATTGACAACGACTTCAGCTCCATCGGCTTCCGCTAAGTGAGCAAGCCAGGGGTCGAATTTTTCACGATTGAGCATCACACCCACATTGGGCCTTGTTACATCTAAATTAATTCCCCCGGGGCCATAAACAAAGAGGCCATTCAAAACCGTTTCTATGCATTCCGGGGCAATGGGGCCATAAGTATTTTCTAATTGATCCAGCGTGGTACTCGCTTCGCCACAGCGAACAGGATAACCAATGCGGGCTCTTTTTTCAATAAGCAAAACCGTATGACCTAAACGGGCCACATCGCGAGCCATCACAGAACCCGCAGGGCCTGCACCAATGACTAAAACGTCATATTGAGTCTGTTTCATGGTGCTTTCCCCTTTTCGATGCGGAGTGCCCCTGCGGGACAGGCACAAATACATAACCCGCAACGAGTACACTTGTCATGATCAATTTGAAGATCTAAACCGTACATATCGAGCGCCAAAAAAGGGCAAATGCCCACACAACCCGCGCATTCTAAGCACCTTTCGCGATTATGAACCAAAATTTTCATGTCATAAATATAGTTTGACTTTTACCCTATCTCAACCATCATTTTTTTGATGGCATTACCACGATGGCTCATGGATTTCTTCTCAGAAAGTTCCATTTCAGCGAAAGTTCGCGAATATCCTTCGGGAATAAAAACCGGGTCGTAGCCAAAACCTTTTGCACCCACAGGAGCAAAGCCAATAGTGCCACGACATTCGCCTTCAAAAATCCGAGGTTCCCCATTGTTCTCAATGACACAAAGAGCGCACACAAAACGCGCACGGCGATTCAATTCGCCATCCAACTCGTTTAAAAGTTTCTCATAATTTTTGCGGTCATCTCCATGAACGCCTGCATAACGAGCTGTGTAAATACCGGGAGCCCCTCCAAGTGCTTCTACCTCAAGGCCTGAATCATCAGCAAGGATCATTGCGCTAAGACCACGCGCCGCAAGCCACGAGGCGACCGCGCGCGCTTTGATTTCGGCATTCGCGGCAAAGCTCGTTCCGTTTTCGATAATTTCTTCGTTAAAGCCTACTTCTTGGAGAATCCGAAAATCATAAAGATCCGTTCCCATCCCATGAGAAAACTCTTTTATTTTACCCGCATTCCCTGTAGCAATCACCACTAGTTTTTTGTTATTCATATAAGGGCGCCTCTAAAAATTCATTTTCTACAAAATTGGCTGTGACACATCGCCATAGTTCGTTGCTCAAAGTGGCGAATAACACATTATTGGCCACTTTTCGCGCCTGCTCTGGCTCGGCCTCGCTCAATTTTGCGGTCGCAAACCAATTTTTAGAGGTGCCCATAATTTCCAAAAACTACTCAAGGGCTTCTAATTCTTTTTGCAATCCAGGAATCCGTTCAAATTCTTCATGGTAAAGAGCACTGACTTTTTCACACAAAAGTTCCAATTTTGCTTGCGCTTTCTTATTGTCTGTCTCTTTGCGAAGTATTTGAATGGTGCGATCAATCGCGTCTATATCCGAAGGGTTCGGGTATGGTTTCATAAAGTCATAAAAGCGCCTGATGCAAACTTGATATTCCGCCTCATCGCTCACTTGGTAAAGCAAGTAAGGCACAACACGACCGCCCAACAATTCCAACAGATTACCGATAAAAGTATTCAGCGTTCCCTCACCTGGCAAGAATTCTCCACTCGCTTTCAGCTTTGGAATATCTACTGCTTCATTGCCTTCAATTTGGGAAAGAATTTCGTTGATATACTTTTGCTCTATCGATGCCTGCTGTTCACGATACTGCGCTTGATAAAAAATCGGAAGGCTCGTAATGCAGAGATGTGCCTGACTCAGACCGGAAAATTCACCGATGTAGTAGATATCCGCATCTTCTTGCAAAATCTCATCTTCGGTATCGCAAAAAATAATTTTCGCTGGTACTGGAATCACTTCCATGTTAGAGAGTTCATCGAGGCGTTCGCGGAAGGCCTCTGGGTCCATTCCCTCGGGTATTTCTCCGCCCTGTTCCTTAATATGCTCAATCATCTCGGAGATGCCATCATTCATGGATTCGCCAAGTTCGTGTTGCATAAAATGTTTAAAAGTATCGTTGGCCTTAAATTCCCCTTTCACCACCAACAAACCATTGCGCACCATGCTCGCGAAAGGGAGACGCCCTGTCTCAGGATTCACCGAGGGCCTGATTTTCGCATACACCACTAATCGGCCACAAAGTTCGAGAGGGTTTCCTTTTTTTTGCACAACACCTAACATTAGACACCCTTTTTTTCTGGATAAAAAGTACTAGCAAGGATACCAATTGTGAGAGATACGAGAATGATACCTAAGCTCAACAAGCTGGGAATTTCATAAAATTTGACGATCAACATTTTTATACCCACAAAAGCGAGCACAACCACCAAAGCATTCTTGAGGAACCGGAACTTGCCAAGCATGGCAGCCAAAGCGAAATATAAAGAGCGAAGACCAAGAATAGCCATGATGTTGGACGTGAATACCAAGAACGGATCCAAAGTCACAGCAAAAATGGCAGGGATGCTGTCCACAGCAAAAAGTAAGTCTGAACTTTCAATCACAATGAGGCATAACAAGAGCGGAGTCGCTACTCGCTTACTGTCAATCTTCGTAAAAAAGTGGTGCCCATAAAAATCATGCGTTACAGGAAATAATTTCTTGGCAAAACGCAGAAGCATATTCTTCGAAGGATCTAAGTTTTCCTCTTCTTTGCTCATTTGCATTTTGATCGCAGTAAAAATCAGGAATACGCCAAACACATACATGAGCCATTCAAATTTACCAAGGAGCGCCGTACCACCGAAAATAAAAAGACCGCGCAATACAAGAGCCCCCAAAATACCCCAGAAAAGAACACGGTGCTGATAAATACGAGGAATCCGGAAGTAACCAAAAATAGCGGCCATCACAAAAATATTATCAAGAGAAAGAGATTTTTCAATAATATATCCGGTGAGGTATTGCGTTGCGGCCTCTAAGCCGGAAACGCTTGCCGCCCCTTCATGAAGACCTATCCCTAACCAATGATTGTTGTAGGCAAAGTAAATAAAAAGGTCAAACAATAAAGACGCCGCTACCCACAAAACGGTCCAACGCAACGCTTCTTTGACGCCGATTTCATGATCTTTTTTATTGAAAACACCTAAATCTAAAGCAAGCATTCCAAAGACGAGGGCAAGAAAACCCAACCAAAACGGTAACATCGAAACTCCTAAATGATTTTAATACAACTTTTCAGCGTCTATAAGATCTCCACCTTTTTCATGGAAGAGAACCAAAGAGCCACCTTCAAAAGTTTTGAAGTATTCGGACAGCATTTTTACTGCTTCAGCTTCTTCAAAACCTATTTCTCGACCTACGTTATCCCCAATCACAATTCCAAACCGAGTAAGAGAGGGAACCTGTTTTTGGAGATAAGCGGTAAATTCCTTTGGATCACGAATCACGTTCGTTGCTGTCGGCATATCAATATTCATAGGATCTCGCGTGCTAATCAACATGGGAAAAAGAGATCCTCCCACCACTTGACGTGTATTGAGAAACAATGTATTCCCCACAAAAATACCAATGGAATCATTTTCCACATAACGGACTTCGACCATGAAGTCACACTCCAAAGACATTTCCTTAATTTGGAGTGAAGAAGGACCGCACCCAAGAAGCGCGATCGAGATCAAACCGAGCAAGGTTAAAAAACATTTTTTCATGGGGTTTCTCCTATGATTTTAATCCTCGTAATCTAGAATGTTTTATTCAGAATTCCTAACGCTCGCTCCACAGTCTCCGCTGGTAGCCTAAAAAGAGAGCTCAAAACGGTTACTTTGTTTTCTTCCGCAATGCGTTCGATTCTAGATCCGTTCTGATCGCGAAGCACCAAATTGCCTTTTTGATAATAATATTGAATTCCATTCACTCGATCAAGTCGATTAAGTACGGGGTAGGTCATCATTTCTCGATCAAAACTTTCGCTCCAATGAAGTTGAAATTCTTTTTCGTCTACCCCGTCAAAATCATATTCAAAGCGCAATTTAAGGGGTGTGTTGAGACTACCCGTGAGAAGAGATATGTGCTTATTTTCTCTTTCCACACGCACACAGTTGGGAATCAGAGGAAAGAACAAAAAGCTTGGGCCAAAAGGCAAAACATCTGGTATTTCCAACGGATCAAAAATGAGGTATCCTGGATCGAGTAAATATTCTTTACCCTCATAAGGTAAGCGAAGCGCACAATGAATATTCTTTTCTTTGCGCTTGTGTCCCATGAGCAACCGGGGAGAAAGCCCCATCGAATTCAGTTCTTGGAACAAATGCCAAGTCATGCTAAAGCAAGTGCCACCCCCCATCCAGTGATCCACATTATTTTGGAAACTATCATCGGCAATCCGCGCTTTGTCAGCGGAACCCGCTTCTGAATAGCGAATGATTTTTGTGAGATTTTCGTAGGTGACGTTAGAAAGCGTATCGCAAAGGGAAAGCACTTTAGCCCACATATTTTTCCACCCAAATTTTAGCACGCAAAGGATCCCTTTCTCCATAAACAATGGCTCTGCCGGAAGGAAAAAGTAAAATGCGCAACTCCCCTTTTTTTATTTCGAGCAAATCTTCTCGCAAAGTCACCAAATCGGCCATGGAACTGATGCGCTTCGCCAAATCGGGAAGATTCAGCGACCGCTCGCGACTCGGCGAAATCTGAATGGCCTCATGACCACAAAGGGGATTCACCAAATCCCGTGGAGCCTCTAAAAATGGGTATTCTCCTCGACCGCAACAAGGGCAGTCCTCATCACGCGCCACAGGAATTCGAGTCGTTTCTCCTGTCCACAAATTCATTTTTGTTAA
>DBTP01000082.1:15116-16294 GCA_002307115.1 Fibrobacter sp. UBA1313
GCAGAAACAGACACCGCAGAGCCCAAAACCCCCGACATGTCACAAGTAGGCAAACTCCCCGGAGCGGGCGCTTCAGGGAAAACGCAACGCAAACAAGGCCCCTGGTGAGGAACCACCTTCATCCACACCGAATAAACCCCTTGCACGGCCCCATAAAACCAAGGGGTATTCTGTTTCACGCAGGCATCGTTCAAAAGGTATCGCATTTCCAAACGATCCATGCCATCAATCACCGCATCGATATTTTCTAAAAGAGATTCAATATTCCCTGCATGGATATCTAATATTTTTTCTTCAATCGTAATGGAACTGTTAATCTTTCGAAGCCTTTCCGCTGCGGCGCGGGCTTTGGGGCGACACTCGATTACATCGTTTTCATCAAAAAGATGCTGGCGTTGCAAATTGGAAAGTTCCACCACATCTCTATCGACGATGCGCAAAAAACCAACCCCCGCACGGGCCAAAAGTTCTGCACATCCACTGCCAAGGGCTCCACAACCTAATACCAAGACCCGCAAAGATTGGATTTTCCCTTGGCCTGCACTTCCGATTTGCGGCAAAATACTCTGGCGGGAGTAACGTTTATTTTCCAATGCAGAACCCCGAAAAAATGGATTGCAAAATGTCCTCGCTGGATATTTCACCGATGATGGACGCTAAAGAATCTCGCACAATCTGAAGCTCGAACGCGATGAGTTCTACCGCAGGATTTGTATTGATAAGTTCCAAAATCCGAGTGACTCCTTCATCAGCCTTCTGGAGACAATCCCGCTGCCTTTCGCTCGTGATCCAGAATTCTTCGCCCACCGCATAGGGTGGAAATATGGCTTCATTAAAACCATTTTTCAACGCATCTAAACCCTGATTGGTTTTGACAGAGATCAAAAAGTCGTGTTGGGGGGCTTCTCCCCGATTTTCAGGTTTGAAGTTTCCGGCAAGATCCACCTTTGAAAACACCACCCAGTGGCCCTTCATTCTTGCAGACTCAATAGCACTGCGCCCTTTTTCTGTACCGGCAACGGTAGATTCGATTAAAAGAACGCCCAAATCAGCATTTTCAAGAACTTCACGACTCTTCGCCATAGAACGCGCATCCAATGCATCTTGAGCCACCGGAGCAATTCCTGCGGTATCTACCAAACGAATTTCACCTCCAGGGAGTACGAGAACGGCCTCTA
>DBTP01000208.1 GCA_002307115.1 Fibrobacter sp. UBA1313
TCGTTATGCGTCAGCAAAGAGGCCAAATATCCCGAATAGGAACGCGAGGCTTTGAGATCCGTGCGATGCGTATAACCATGGAGCAATAATTCATAGCCCGCACGTTGCCACTGCAATAACTGATTTTGAAATGCCTCTTTTTTGGAATCGGGAGCATTGCCCGTAAAAGGAATCACGGCCAGCGCAAAAGGCTTCCCGGTGATCCGATTTACAGACTCAATAATGGGGGCTACTTTTGAAAAATTATCCACACCCACATCGTGCAGGCATAATAGAAACTGTTTTTGTTGATTCCCTGGCATGAGCAAAATATAGAACAAAAGAAACCAGGAAAACCTTTCTATCTTTGGTGTAATGCCCCCAAAGTCCTTTTTTATTTTTGATCTTGATGGAACCCTTTTTGATACGGTCGATGATCTTGCGCCTGCGGTAAACTACGCCTTGCAATTTCATGGAATTCGCACTCTCCCCGAAGATTCCGTCCGCTTTCTTGTCGGCAATGGATCCCTCAATCTGATCAGGAGAAGCCTTGGCGATACGTCCATCGCTCCCGAAATCGTCCACAAAACTTTTTTGGAATACTATACCGATCATTGCACACTCAAAACGCGCCCGATGCCCGGCGTTCTTGAATTTTTAGCGGATACCACCCGCCGCGCAGCCTTGCTCACCAATAAACCCGATGCCCCCACGCGCCACATTCTCGAATATTTTGGCCTTGCTTCCCGCTTTGAGTCTGTTTTGTGCGGAGATACGACCCCCGCGAGAAAGCCCGCTCCCGATGGATTTTTGAAAATCATGGACGATGCGCACGTCGCGAAAGCAAATGTCATCATGGTTGGCGATGACACCCCCGATATCCTTGGCGCAAAAGCCGCAGGAATTGACAGTATTTTTATACAAAATGGCTACGGAAAATTGGAGCCGAACTCCACCCTATCTCCGACTTATTCCATCCCTCATTTTTCGGATTTACTAAATTTAGGAATACTTTGAACATTCCCATGCAATACCATATCGCCACTTACGGTTGCCAAATGAACGAGTACGATTCGCTTCTCATCGCAAAGATGATGGAGAGCCAAGGTTGTACGGCAACTGACGACCCGGCCCAAGCGGATTTTCTGATTTTTAATACCTGCTCCGTTCGCGAAAAAGCAGAGGAAACCGCCATTGCACGCATTTCAAAAATGAAATGCTACAAAGAAGCCAACCCGAATGTACGCATTGTGGTAGTCGGTTGTATGGCAAAAAATCTGGGCGAATCGCTGATGAAAAAACGCCGTATCATTGATTTTGTGATCGGCCCCGATCAGTATAATAAAATTCCAGAAATTCTATTCTCGCGGCCAGTGATACCTACCAAAGGGAATCGCAAGTACCGGGTATTGACAGATTTTGACAGCGAAGAAAATTACTTAGGGCAAAGTGCAAAATTACTTTCCCCATTTTCCACCCACGTCACCATTCAGCGCGGCTGCAACAAACATTGCAGTTATTGTATTGTTCCCTATGTGCGCGGCCCCGAAAAATACCGTGAAACCGCGGATGTCCTTCGCGAAATAAAAGAAGCCGCGGACAAAGGCGTTTCTGAGATTACTCTTTTGGGACAAACCGTAAATGCCTACAAAAGCGGCAACGATACCTTCGCCACCCTTTTGAACAAAGTTTCTGAAATTTCGGGAATTCAACGCATCCGTTTTGTCAGCCCCCATCCCAAATATTACACCCCAGATCTTATTGAGGTGCTTTTGGGAAATGCGAAAGTGGCGACAAGTGCCCACATTCCGCTCCAGAGCGGTAGCGATGCCATGCTCAAGAAAATGCGGCGCCAGCACACCGTCGATGAGTTCCTGCGTATCGTTGAAAAACTGCGCGGTGCCAATCCTCTTTATGGCCTTTCTACCGATATCATCAGTGGCTTCGTAGGCGAAACTGAAGCCGATTTTGAGAAAACGCTGGAAATGGTTCGAGAAATCCAATTCGATTCCGCTTTTATGTTCATCTACAGCCCCCGCGAGGGCACAGAATCCGCAAAAGAACAGGAAATTCTCTCCGCTGAACAAAAATGGGAACGTCAAGCGCGACTCGTGGAACTTCAAAACGAAATTACGCTCCAACGCAACCAATTGATGCTCGGACGCAATGAAGAAATTCTGGTGGAGCGTCCTTCTTCTAAAAATCCAGAAGAATGGGTAGGGAAAACGAACAATTTTAAGAAAGTGGTTTTTAAACCTGTGGGTGAAATTCACCCAGGTGATTATCTTGTCTGTAATATCGATGACATACGCGGGTGGACACTCCGCGGCACACCGATAGCTCAATAAGGAGATATCTCTTGTTTTCTACGCTCATCTTTGCACTCACCACAATGACGTCTTCCTCGGTTCAAACCGCGGCACCGGCATTGGAACCCTCCCCTACCTTGGCTACTGCTCAAAAAGCATACGTCGCTGGCGATTGGAAACTCGCCACCACCTCTTTTGATGCCGTATGTCCTACGCTTCCCGAAAATGAGCGTGCAGAATGTGCCCTTTGGGGAATTCTCGCACTTTCTCAAACCGGGAATTCGGCTGATTTCACCCATGCCGCACTGAGACTCGATAGTCTTATTCAGGCAAGTTCTCCGAAAACGCGGGTCTATTCCGATCTTTACATGACTAAAGCCCAATTTGAGCTTTACCTCGGCAAAAATGACAAGGCCTTTGCAAGCTGGAAACAGGCCTATGAAGCGGCAGAACCTCGCCAATATGCGGTACTTTCACAAGTGTGTGAGAGCATACAAAAAAATTACACCAACGAAGAAGTCTCTGAATACTGTGGCAAAGTGAAAAAAGTGCAAACCACTGGCACACCAAGTGCTTCGTCTTCTAGCGCTTCTGTATTTGCCGTTACGAAAGAGGCCTCATCCTCTAGTGTTTCCTCCGAATCTTTAGAACCCACAAAGAGCGGGTGGGTGATTCAGCTCGGGGCCTTTAGCCTACATGAAAGTGCTCAAATTATGGTAGATAATTTCAAGAAACGCAACATTTCAGTGCATATTACAGAAAAAATATCACCAGAAAAAACGCTTTACCTCGTTCAGACCCCCCTCTTCCCCACTCGTGAAGCGGCAGTGGACTATGGAGCCCGCACTTTCGCCCCCCTCAATTTGGATTTTATTCCTGTAAAAATTCCTTAATTCTCTATTTCCCTGTTTAAATTTGCGGAAACAGTTCTATATTTGGTTTACCCCTAGCCGGGGTGGTGAAATTGGTAGACGCGCTGGACTCAAAATCCAGTATAGGTAACTATGTGAGGGTTCGATTCCCTCCCCCGGCATATAGAATTAAAACGCACGAGGTCGTAATGACTAACTGGTTTAAGACAATTTTTGCACTGGTTCTCATGTGCACGTTTTCTTTTGCCCAAGATGATTTCGGCTTTGAATCATCTGGTGGCGAGTCGTCTTCTGCTGAAGAGACCAGTGCCAGCCCTAGCCATAATTCTAATTCTGAAAATTCTAAAATCAATTCCGAGGCCTCTGCCAGCGAAACCGAGAGTAAAACGGTGGGTTCTGCCACCGCCACGTCTGATCCATGGGAAGGTTTTCGTTACGAAGATGCTGGTTTAACGCAGTGGGAATTTCAACAAGCTAAAGAGTCGGGAATGTCTCGCGAAATGTTAACTCGTCTCGTGGAATTAGGAGTTCGTCCTTCTGAATATATTCAGAAACCTTGGGAGCGTTTAGGCGTTACTGAAGACGCTTGGCTCAAGGAACGGGAACAAGGTTTGGAAGATTCTGACATTGACAGGTCCTATCGTAACCGCAATATTAATCAAGATTTAACCTATTGGTCTATTCTAGTTCCTTCTCTTTATCAGTGGAAAACGAACGAAACCATTACCGCCGTTTGGATTGACGCTCTTTGGGTTGTCGGTGTCGGTGGACTCGCTTATTTCGTAGCCACATCTGATGAGAATAAAGACATTTGGCAGTACTGGTTGATTCCTATTCTGGGAGCTCATATTTGGTCTTTTGCAGACGCATTCTTTGGCACTCAATGGGAAAATAATCCCGATGCGAATCGATTTAGTTTAGGGATCGGCCCCTCGTTGAACCGCGGTGTTGCGGGTCTTCTGCAGATGCGATTCTAATTTCAGAACAATGCAAATAGAACTTCTCAAGTGTAAAATTCATCGCGCTACCGTTACGGACGCCGATTTGAATTACGAGGGTTCCATCACGATTGATCGGGCCCTAATGGATGCTGCTGGCATTTTTCCCTATGAAAAAGTAGGGATACTCAATGTGAATAATGGAGCTCGTTTCGATACTTATGTCATCGAAGGGGTTGCTCATTCGGGAACCATTTGTTTGAATGGTGCTGCCGCTCGCATGGTTCAAAAAGGCGATCTGATTATTATAGTCTCTTATACTGCGATGACCCCTGATGAAGCCAAAGATTGGAAGCCGACAGTGATTCGTGTCGACGCTCAGAATAAAGCCGTTTAAGCCGTTCTGGACTATACCATTCTTAATTTTAGGGAGCCTCTAAAAATTGCTTTGCGAAAGAAAATTCAACAAGCACCGAGCAATAGCAGGAGTGAAAAGAGGCCAATACTAGTGGTATTAGCCACTTTGAACGACGAACTATTGCGATGTGTTATTGTTAAATTTGCCGCGAATGGATTTTTAGAGGTTCCCTTTAGGGGGTTCATCTATGCCTAGGGGCTCTTCTTTATTCGCTCTGATTGAGCTGTGTGCAATTTCTCTTTTTGCGGCGGAAAATTTAGCAACAAAAGGAATTCCGTGGCGCGACAATGGGTTTGACCGGAATCTTCTTTTGCGAGATACCATGCCAGAAAAGCAATCTCCTTTTTCTATTGAACAGAGCTATATGTTTGATTATTTTATTATGTTATTACACACTTCATTTAAGTAAAGACAAGGGCTTTTTAACCAGGATGGGTTCAAAAAATATGAAATGTTGAATATTTGCAATTTTTGCATCAGCGATACCAAAGCCTTGGACATTTATTTCTCTTCGATGGAAGAATATTTAATTGGTTATAGAAATTCATGTCCAGATTATTTTAAATCAAATGCTAAACAAATTGATTTGACTAAAGGGCATCTCTAAAAATTGGTTTGTGATCGCAAAATTGCGCGCGGCCGAGCCAGAGCAGGCGCGATTGTTGGCCAAAACGAGTGCAGCGGGCATGCTTGCATACCCATTGCCGAATTGCACCAACAAGTGCGGGAGCACAAAAGTAGCTAATAATGATGTTATTAGCCACTTTGAGCAACGAACTATGGCGATGCGCCACAGCCAATTTTGCAGAAAAGGAATTTTTAGAGGTGACCTAAAGCTTGTAGTAAGGATGTAGAGAAAATAAAAGGAGCCGTTTCATTTAAAAGTTTTCACATGTACTTTCAAGTTAAAACAAAACATGGTGGTATAGTTTCATTTAGTCGGGAAATAGAACAGCAAGGAACTCATTGAGGTATTTAGATGCGCCTTACATTAAAAATATTTTTGTTATTGAGTGCTTTTGCAGGCTACCTTTATGCAACAGAAGAAAAACAGAGGACTGTTTTTCCTAACTCAGACAAAAATGTAATTATTGGCGATACAACGATAAATAAAAATGTCGACAGCACCGAAATTTATTACGACCTGATCGCCGATGAAAATGCAGATGCTCATTACAGTCAAAACATAGCAGGAATGATTGTTGGCGGTGCGCTTACGGGGATTGGTACATTTTTCTTGGTAGGCGGACTAGCTGTTGGCAACGATAATGGCGACGATATGGGGGAATCACTTGGAAATGGAATTTTGGGAGGGTTTATGCTTATTTTTTCTGTTCCGTGCTATTTGGTCGGCATCCCCGTTCTAGCAACTAACACCTACTATTACATCGTCCATAAGAATCACGCCATCAAGTTCGATAAATACAGGGAATCATTGAAACTTTACAAGCAGCGCAGAGAAAGCGAAGACTCAGACGCAGTGCGACTGATGATTATTCCGTCTGTGAACTTTGCAAACGCTAGTGGCGGCCTCAACCTGCTGGTCGCTTTTTAAATTTAGGGAATGAAATGTTTTCACTTCTTAAAATTGAAGTGGTTCCCTTTGCGCTATCAATTTGAAATTCCATTAGAACTTTCAGCCGATATAGGAATTTACCTCCTTTTCTCCAGAAGCACGGAAAATGATCCCCGTCCACTTCATAAAGATCCCCAAAACCCTAATGCGGACATTCTTTTCTCGCGCATCGGTTTAGAATATCACCCCACTTCCAATAGCTATATCTCACTGCAAATATTTAATGCAGAGGATGCTTACCGTGCATATTCCCCTTTTGAGACTTGGGGATATGGCTATTATGACCACGAGCGCAATCATCGATATCCTTTCCGCCCGTAAAATTTTTACCTTTAAGTCTGTAATGTCGAAAAGTCAATGGATTCTTTTATTCTCACTTCTTCTTGCAGGGATATTATGTTCTTGCAAAAAGGAAGAACCAACAGTCGTGGAAATTCGCCCGACACCTGGTGATATCCAAGTTTTAAACAGTTGCGGCATTGCTGGCGCGGCAGGTAAAATGCGAGATTACTTACGCAAACAAGGGTTTGATGTCGTTGAAGTGAGTGATGATGCTCTTTGGAACTATGATGAAACGGTCATTGCACTCCGAAATCCACACTGGGCAGGTGCGGAAGCACTCGCCAAAGCTTTACAGACAACCAATGTTATACCCCTTGAAAACAAACGGAAGCTTATTGATGCCACCGTTTATATAGGTAAAGATTTTCACAAAATCATCGGACAGGAACAACCATGAAAGAAAAAAAGACCACCATCTCCACTGCCAAAAAAAGCCCGGCGAAAAAAGTCGTAGCGAAAAAAGTGGCAAAACCAATCATCAAGAAAGTAGCTGCTAAACCCGTAGTGAAGAAAGTGGTTGCCTCTAAAACAGCACCCAAAGCAGCTCCTAAAAAAATAGTGGCAAAAAAAATAGCCACTAAAGTTGCCGCTAAGGTTGTGAAAAAAACAACGCCCAAGGCTACTCCCAAAAAAGTAGTGGCAAAAAAAGCGACCGTAAAGAAAGTCGTTGCAAAACCTGTAGCGAAAAAGGTCCTTGCAAAGCCTGTAGCAAAAAAAGCTGTCGCTCCTAAAGCGGCACCAAAAGCCGCGCCTAAAAAAGTGATTGCTAAACCAGCAACAAAGAAAGTAGTCGCAAAGAAAGTGACGCTTGCAAAAAAGGTCCTTGCAAAGCCTGTAGCAAAGAAAGTGATTGCCCCTAAAGCGTCACCCAAAGCTGCGCCTAAAAAAGTGATTGCTAAACCAGCAGCAAAAAAAGTAGTGGCTCCAGTAAAGGCGCCTAAGGCCGTGGAAGCAAAGAAAAAAATTATTCCACAAGTCGTCGTCGTCAAGGAAGTCGTTGTTCCTAAGCAAGAACCGCTCCCGGAATGCGTTTCTCTCGCTGCCAATATTTTGTTCCAACTTCGTGCAGAACAAGTACAACTAATCGATCTTCGCGGCATCAACGACGTGGCCGATTTTTATTTGATTGGTACTTGCACGAGCGAAGCCCAAATGCAGACAATTCTCAACGAACTCACCAAAGAATACAAGGCAAAGCAAATCGTCACCAACGGTGTCGAATATAAGAGCGGCGTTCAATGGGCGGTTCTTGATGCCGGTCTTGATTTGATGGTACACCTTTTCGAACAAACCAAGCGTGAAGAAATCGGTCTTGATATTCTATATCGTACGGGCAAGGTTTCCATGCTTAACGAAAAGGATTTCATCACAAAACCTGAAGAAAAGAAGGCCGAAGAGTCCAATGATTTCATTTGAAGAATCCATTGCGACTGCCGTAGCCGCAACAGGTACATTTAAGAAAGAAGAGGTTATTCCTCTTCTTTCCATTCCCCAAGAAACCACTCATGGAAACTTTAGTCTCCCGTGTTTTGCCTTGGCAAAGACGCTTCGCAAGGCACCAAAGATCATCGCTGAGGAAATAGCCTCACAAATCGTGTTGCCTCTCGGACTGTCTAAAGTCGAACCCGTGAATGGGTATTTGAATTTTTTTATTGATCGTGATTTTTTGGCACAAAGTGTTCTTGAAGCAGTGGCGGCAACGCAACTTTCTTATGGTCATTTTGCCCCAAACAATAAGACGGTCGTGATTGATTATAGTTCTCCGAATATTGGTAAAGAACTCGCCTTTCATCATTTGCGTTCTACCATGATCGGCAACAGCCTTGCTCGTATTTACAAGGCCGCAGGTTACCGCGTCGAACGAGTGAATCACTTGGGTGACTGGGGCACGGCATTCGGTAAACTGATTGTCATGTACCTTCGTGAAGATCGCAAAACCGATCCAGCAACACTTGATTCCCTGACTGTCAAAGAGCTCAATATTCTTTATTCAAGCTTTTCAAAAGCGAGCAAAGAAGAACCTGAGTTAGAAGATGCGGCACGGGCTGCATTTTCCAAGTTAGAAACCGGCGATGTCTTTTACCGCACGCTTTGGCTCGCATTCCGCGCAGCGACGCTTAAAGAACTCATGCGCATCTATAACATGATGGGCGTCTCTTTTGATCATTACACCGGCGAATCTTTCTATGAACCGCTCATGCCTGCCGTTATTGAAGAACTTCAGCAGAAGAACCTGATGACGCATAGTCAAGAGCGCGACGTGGTGATGCTCGATGAATTTAATTTAGGACCTTGCCTTATTCGCAAAAGCGATGGTAGCACACTTTATGCGACGCGCGATTTAGCCGCCGCCATTTACCGCAAAAAAGAATTCAACTTCGACAAATGCTTGTATGTGGTGGATCTTGGGCAATCGTTGCATTTTAAACAAGTGTTCCACGTTTTGGAAAAGATGGGGCGCGAATGGTACACAGACATGTACCACATTCCGTTTGGCGTGATCCTCAACCAGAGCGAAGACGGCAAGTGGGAAAAAGGGAAAACGCGCACGGGAACTGCAAGCCTTTTGCGCGATGTCATCGAAGCGGCGAGCGAAAAGATTCTCACCTTCATTGACGAAAAAAATCCAGAACTCGAAAACAAAGCCGCCGTGGCCACACAAATCGGAATCAGTGCTCTCACATTCAATGACTTGAAAAATCGTCGTTTGATGGATGTCAAATTTGATTGGGATTCTGCGTTGAGTTTTGAAGGGGCCACGGGTCCTTACGTACAAAACGCTCATGTGCGCCTTTGTAGCATTATGCGCAAAGCGGGTTACACCGTGAACGTTGCAGACGTGGATTGGAAAATACTCACCGATGATTATTCCTACGAACTCATCAAGGTTCTCTCTCGCAAGGGAGATCGTATCCGCCAGGCTTGTGAAATTGATGAGCCCAGTGTCCTTGCGCAGTATGCTTTGGAAATTGCCGAGGCCGCACACCGCTACATTCATAACGATCGCGTATTAGGATCTCCTGAAGAAAAGGCGCGTTTATTCCTCGTGCAATCGACGCAAGTGGTATTGGAAAACGTTCTGGATCTTTTAGGATTGTTCCCCATACGAGCAATGTAAATCGCATTGCGTGCTCCGCCATGAACCCCATTCTCGACAAAGCAATCAGTGGCGAACGCCTTTCAGTAGAGGAAGCGCTTTCGCTACTTTTGCATGCCGAATGGACGGAAATGGTTCAGGCGGCAAATGTCGTACGTGCTCAAAAATTTCCTGGAAATAAAGTCGGCTATACCGTTTATCGCATCGTGAATTACACCAATGTGTGTTCGGTGCGTTGTTCTTTTTGCTCCTTCTGCCGTTATGAGGATAGCAAAGACGCCTTTGTGCTCCCTTTATCAACGATTCGGGAAAAAGCTTTAGATGCCAAAGCAAAAGGGGCCGATCAGATTTTCTTGCAGGGTGGCGTGAACCTTCGCATTCCCTTAAGCTACTACATCGATGTTCTCCAAATGCTCACAGAGGAATTGCATCTGACCGTGCGTGGATTTTCACCAGTGGAATTGGTGCGCATCGCAGAGGCGCAAAATCTCCCCTTGGATAAACTGCTCGCTATATTCAAGGGAGCGGGACTCTCCTCCGTGCCGGGCGCCGGCGCAGAGATTCTCACCGACCGGATGCGTACATTGCTGAGCCCCCATAAGCTTTCTGCAAAAGCATGGCGAGAAACAATGGCCGAGTGCCACCGTCAAGGACTGCCTGGAAGTGCCAACATTGTTTTTGGAAGTGTGGAAACACCCCACGACATTGTGGAACATTTGGAGTTAGTTCGCGACCTTCAAGATGAAACTCACGGGTTCAAAAGTTTTGTGGCGTGGACTTTTCAGCCACAGACAACGGAGTTCCCCATTCGGCATGTCACCTCCATGGAATACTTGAAAGTCCTTGCACTTTGCCGTCTATACTTAGATAACATCGATCACATTGAAGTCTCCGTTTTGGGCATGGGCAAAGCAGTCGGAGAAATTGGATTAAATTCCGGGGCTGATGACATCAATAGCATTGTTATGGAAGAAAATGTTCTTGTCTCTCAAGGACTTTCTACAATCCCCGAAGCGGAAACATTTATTCGCAATGCGGGGTTTATCCCGTATCGCCGCACCTTGAATTTTAATTGAGTCCTTATGCGCCGATTCATGACGTTTCGAAGACTCATTTTTCGAGAAACAGCCCCCCTCGCGGAAGTCGAAAAATCGACGATTGCAGAAGAAGTGCTTGCCTCCTCCGGGGATTACATACAAATTCGCGATTATAGTCTGGTACTTTCTAGCCAGGAGATTGAGCACCGTTTGGTTCACAATCCCATTGGTCCCTTCGAAATTTTTGTACCACCTGCACTCCTTGAAAAAGCACTAGAGCAAATCGCCTTATACCAAGCGGAAAATCCGCCCCGACAAGAAAATCCGCCGCTTCCTATTCATTTAAGTTTGCATCCACTCTGGGTTTTGCTCCCCCCCATTATTGTTACCCTAATTCAATTTTCCCATCGAGGTTCTCCCTTTTACCACATGGGGATTGCCGATGCGGAAAAAATTCTTACCGGGGATTGGTGGCGTGTATTCACCGCGCTCACCTTGCACGGAGATGCGCGTCACTTGACCAGTAACTTGATTTCTGGTTATGTTATATTAAATCTTGTTGCCTTTCGCATACCGCTTTCGCGCATGGCTCTTCCTCTCCTCGCAACGTCTGGCCTCGCAAACTTTCTGGTGGCACTCACGATCCAAACTGATTTTCGTTCCCTTGGATTTTCGACTTTTGTTTTTGCCTCCCTGGGCACACTGAGCTCCATTGAATTCCGTTTGATGCCAAAAGATACGGATAACCTTTTGCGCCGCTTCGCGCCGCTTTTTGGAGCGGCCTCTCTCGCGGTGTTCTTGGGTATTGGCGAAAATTCGGATATTCTTGCTCATTTTTATGGCTTTGTTCTTGGTATTTTTTGTGGGTTGATCCCTCGAAAAAAGAAGTTACTCTGGGGTGCGCCCTTGAGATGGGTGGATGGGGCGCTGATTGTACTGTATTTGGGATTCTTTGGATTTGTCTGGAAAATAGCCCTTTCCTAACATAAATATGGACAATTAGTATTTCAGAACCTATCTTTATACCAGATATGGTGAAATTTAGTCAGACCTCGTGGTTCGAAAGTAAAAAAGAAGATGCCCTCCATCTTCTACAACATGTCCCGCTCCGGGTGACTGTTGAAGAGACGCCGCTCGTCTATTATTATGCTCCTGATGGATTTATTTCTGGGGCCTCTGTGCAGTACCGTTTAATCTCTGGTTTGCGTCGTCTAGACTGGACTGGCATTATCAGTTCCGCGTCTGAGACAGAGGTGGTGGTGCGTTTAAGTTGCGGTCCGTTCCGTGGATTTGATGCCAGACATTCTTTTGTCCATGAAGAGGGCCTCTTTTCTTGCCATGACCACTTTTCTTTTCAGGGAGAAGACGCGACGTTCAAGAAGGCCATGGAACATGCGAAAGTGCTCTATGCTTTTGAAGCTCGCCGTAATACTGAAAAGATCTTGTTGTCCGTGGAAGCCGAACGCGAGACCCGCCAGTTCGAGGCCTTTGATCAGGGCATGTGCGCGGGCTAATTCCTGAGCACCTTTATATATTTCCTTTATGGTATATCGTTCTTTAGAAGAGGCCTTACTCGACCTTGAAAAAAATCATTTGCTGGTACGCATTCAAGAAGAGGTGGATCCTTATTTAGAAATGCCGGAAATGGCAAGGCAGGCTTACGCACAGCAAGGCCCAGCTCTTTTTTTTGAACATGTAAAAAATTCCCCTTTCCGTGCGGTCTGCAATATTTTTGGTACCAATGAGCGGGCTCGATTCTTGTTTCGAGATACTTTTAAAGCGGCCGAAACGGCAATACAGGCAAAAGCAGACCCGGTCGCCATTTTAAAGCATCCCGCACAATGGCTACAAATGCCCGCCATCGGTTTGCATGCCTTCCCTACCAATACAGAATCAGCACCCGTACTTTTCGAAGAGTGCACCCTTGCCGATCTCCCCCAAGTGCAATGCGCCTTTGAAGAGGGCGGTGCGTTTCTCACCTTGCCTCAAGTATTCACCGAAGATCCGGATTCCACTTCCATTTTCAAATCCAATCTTGGGATGTATCGCATACAAATTTCTGGGAATGACTACATACAAAATAAAGAATGTGGACTTCACTACCAAATTAATCGAGACATTGCCGCGCATCATCAGAAAGCTTTGGAACGAGGGAAACCTCTCCGCGTGAGTATTTTTTTAGGGGGTCCCCCAGCGCACACACTTGCCGCCGTGATGCCTATGCCCGAAGGCCTTTCAGAACTCGTCTTCGCGGGGATTCTTGCAGGGCGCGCTTTCCGCTATCATTCTTACGAAGGTTGGTGTATTTCTGCCGATGCCGATTTTTGCATTTTAGGAGAAATCGCCCCGGATCTTAAAATGGAAGGTCCCTTTGGGGATCATCTCGGCTATTATTCTGCGAAGCACTTGTTCCCTTATTTGAAAGTAAAACATGTGTTCCATAAAAAGAACGCTATTTATCCTTTTACCGTTGTGGGCCGCCCCCCGCAAGAAGACACGACTTTTGGGGATCTGATCCATGAACTCACGCGCTCCATGGTACCTCAATCTATCGCTGGGCTCCATGAAATAAATGCGGTCGATGCTGCTGGAGTGCACCCCTTATTGCTTGCGCTGGGAAGCGAACGTTATCTCCCCTACGGGAACCCCCGCGAACCCATGGAGCTTTTAAAAATTGCGAATGCCCTTTTAGGGTTTAATCAAGCCTCTCTTGCCAAGTTTATTTTTATCGCCGCCAAAGAAGATGCACCGCAACTTTCCGTGCACAACATCCGATCTTTTTTTCACCACATGCTAGAACGCATTGACTTTACGCGCGATCTGCATTTCCAGACAGCGACAACCGTCGATACCCTCGATTACACAGGAACCTCACTGAATCACGGTTCCAAAGTGGTCTTCGCTGCCGCAGGGGCTCCACGGCGTACCCTTGGGGAAAATTTATCCGACTGCGTTGAAGGGCTTTCTTTGCCGCCTCTTTTTTCAAACCTGCGATTTGTCATGCCCGGTGTTCTTGTGATTCAAGCTCCCGCCGAAGCTTCTATGAAAGCCCTTACCGAGACCATCGCCCACTGGGAACACCGCGAAAAATTTCCTTGGGTCACGATCGCTGATGACAGCGATTTTACGGCGAAAAATTTGGATAACTGGCTCTGGGTTACTTTTACGCGTGCAGATCCTGCAAACGATATCTATGGGGCAAATGAAGGGGTGTCTCACAAGCATTGGAGCTGTATTGCGCCGTTGTGCGTCGATGCACGAATGAAACCACATCATCAAAAGCCCTTAGAAGAGAATCCGCAGATTGCAAAAAGCGCGGAAACCATTCTCGCCAAAGCTCTCCAGAATCATTCATTAAAATCGGCCTCGTAGCCTTATGCCTTCATTTTTAAAATACGTCATTTCCTTGCTTCTTTTCGCCGCCTCTTTTTCCTTTGCAGGACATGGTCGCTGTGGTACAGAGGCCGTGTGGGAACATCAGCAAAATGTTCGCAATGGACTTGTAGCAAAAACAGCATACAGTGCCCTACTCTCTTGTGATCCAGAAGCTTTTTATGATACCAGTAACGTGCAAAGACGCTTCACCAGCCACTTTCGCATTTACTTTGTTTTAGAGGGGCCTCACGCAACAACCACCGAATTTATTGATACTCTAGCGGTTTATTTGGAAAAAGCCTGGACATTTCATACTCAAACCTTGGGAATGCGCGCTCCCCAAGCGGCAAAGACGACTTACCATTATCAGCAATCCGATCGTCCTGATTTATATCCTGTTGAAATTCTCGAGATCGACATGATCCGCGATTCGTATTCACTTATGGGGGGTCCTTGTGGTGGCTGCTATGGGCTTTCTTTCCCCTCTGATTTTCAAAACACTAAATTAACGGAACTTGTGATTGATAATGATTTTCGGTATGCGTCTCAAAACAGTGATTCTCTATCTGTCACCTACCATTCCCAAACCTGCAAATACCCGGTAGCAGAAGAAGAACTAACCAACACAAGTACGGGGCATTCCTACGCCCAGTATTTTAATGAAGCCATTGCCGTCACCGCATTTCATGAACTTTATCACGCCGTGCAATCACAATATTTGGATTATTTGACTCATAGTAACTATTACTACTGGCTCGAAGCATCCGCTGTGGGTATGGAAGAAATCGGTGCCCCCACGGTAAACGATTACTGGGCCTACCTCAATTCATTTTTTCAAAATCCGGGTGCGACATTTACTCACATAGGGAATGCGATTTCACCCTATGGTATCGGCTCTTGGTTTTTGTACAACTACAAACAATGGGGTCCCAAATTTGACAAATCGCTTTGGGAACGTATCAGTGAAAATACAGATACTACTTTTGATTTCATTTATGCGCAAGAACTCCTGTCCCGAAAAGTAAATCCCGATTCTGTTTTTCATGATTTTTCAGAGAAAATATTTTTCTCTGGCGAGCGCGCGAAAGATCTCCCCACCGCGAAACAATTCGCAGAAGACCAACCTTTTTGGCCAAACATGAAATTAAAAAATGCGGGAACCGAAGTGTCCGCTTTTTACCCTACCGCATTTGACTTTTTACGACTCACAGGGGACGCCCTCCCCACAATCCCAGAGACCTTTAAGGGGATAGCCTCCGTCGCGTTGTGGAATGCAGATGGAAAAAAATCTGTGACCTTTATTCGCCTTAATGATTCTACTTCTCTCCAATCATTAAGCGCACAAATTTCGCAAGCGGATTCTGCAGTGCTTATTCTAAGCGAACTTCGAGAGAATAGCTCTACTGGATCTATTATCAGTGATTCGCTTCCCATGCGCGCGTATCCCAATCCGTGGCAAGGAGACTCTCCGCTTTGTTTCGCAGGTCTCCCTCAAGACGAACATTATATCGAAGTATGGACTCGATCCTTAAAATTGGTTTTCCGGAAATCTTATCAAGAAACATCCCTTTGTTTGGAAGCCGCTAGCGTCCGCCAATCACTCGCCCCTGGACTTTACCATTTCCGCGCAAGCAACCATGGTAAAACCAAACCTTTCTTAGTGATCTACTAATGGAAAACGTGCTGAAGCACAAGTGTTCGTATTTCTGGCTCGGTTACGCTAGGGTCACAAATCAATTTTTAGAGGCATCCTAGAACGTATAAAGAACGCTCGCGCCACTGCCATCAGGGAAGAACTGCGGAAGCAGATGCATATTTTGAAGCGCAAAGAAATCTGTCGAAGACGTGGCACGATAAATACGCATCACATCAAGCACTGCAATGACTCGGTTCAAAACCAACGCCCCTACAGAGATTTGGAAAACAATACGAGAAAGGCGGTAGTTACGTAAAATATCATTGTAATCATTCATGTGACTCGTCGACGAGGGATTATCACTAGATCCCCAATCCCAAGTATGAGAAGCATCCATAGGATAATCTTCATCAATCGCTTGGCCCGAACGCAACATCGCCTGATTGTAATCTTCATCCATATCTGGATTAGAATTTTGCCCTGCAACACCCGCACGGCTGCGGTACTCACCCATGATATTTAAAAAATTCATATCCCGGGAAGGATTCACCACGCCTGCATAGCGCGAAGCGTATGACTGAGCATTGGAAATTTGTTTTTCACCAAATAAGTAAGAACCAAAAGTCAATGTCCAAAAAGCGACATCACTCCAAACGTATGCCCGAACATAACTTTTTTCTCCCAAATAATACTGCCCCATACCCGGCAAAAGAGCAGAGGCCCCCATGGCGATTCCCAAATTTTTTTTCGTGTTTCTGCTGACAGATTCATCCACAGAAATTACAGTCTGTGCTTCAAGCGACATTACCGTCACAAAAACAATTAAGATTGGGGAAAAAAATCGCATTAGAAAGCCCAATTAACGCTAAGAGAAGAAACCGCATTCAAAGGCGAATATCCACCATAAAAATGCACTTGATCGAACCATGAAAGGTCTTCTTCATAAAGAACCTTATTGTGTGCATGGGCAGCCCAAGCGGCATCCAAGGCAGAGACAAGATGATTAAGAATAAGTCCACCAAAGAACCAAGCTTGCATATCCGCATATTCATTGGCTTTACTGCGCATACTACGGTAAGAACTCAAATTGGAAGAAGAACCGAAAGCCACAGTTTCTGCATCAGCATCGTTCAAATTCAAGGCCGAGACAGGAGTTTCATTTTGCACGTCATCCCAGCCCAAAACGTAAGTGCTACCCGAGATGAGAGAATAATACGAACCTTGATCGTAAAGAGAACGAGAAGAACCGATCTCTTGCGAATTACTCAAATGCATTGCATCATTTAAGAACAAACCGTCTTTGGAATAACAGCCCGCTGTGGTAGCGGTCCCATAGATTGCTTTGCAATAAGATTCCCGATCCCCCATGTAACGCGTATTGAAATTAGTTTCCGCTTCAGTATCACCCAACTGCCCATACAAAGTATGCACGGCATTTTCGTAGGTACTCGCAGAATAATGAGCGTTTGCAAACTTTTTGTATTTGGAAACTTGCTTATCGTATTTATAAATGGCATAGTAATACCAACCGCCCCAAAGGCCTGCTTCAATGGCCAAGTAGGCGCCACCGCGGATATAATTAAATTTACTCCCCCCCACATAGATTTGACCAGACCCAGGAATCACGAGTGACATAAAGAGTGCCGTGCGAGGATCCTTATAGCGACCCTTCATTTCATCAATTCCCCGCACCTTTGAAACTTTTACAGGGCCAAGGATGTCTCGTCGAGAGATGGAAGAGGAACTTAGGGTTGTCGAGATCACACTCGTTGCAGAAGAAGAACTACTGCTACTCATCACAGCCATAGGCAGCGGCGCCGAAGAAGAAGATGATGCCTGCAACGAAGAAGAAGAAACGATAAGCGATGAAGAGATCGCCTCTGGAGAGGAAGAAGATTCTGCTCCCGAAGAGGACAACGCGATAGACGAGGAGGACGGAGCCACAGAGGAAGAGGATCTATTCTCATTCGAAGAAGATGAACTCTTAACCGATGATGATGAAACAGTTACCACAGAAGAGGATGATATTTTCGCCATAGAAGAAGAAGATAAAGGAACCTTCATCACCGACGAAGAAGAGACGATAGATGCGGAGGAGGCTATGGATGAAGAAGACTCGGCAAGAGCACTACTCTTAGTTGCTTCGGCCTCAAATTCAGCAAATAAATCTCGTACCTCTGCAAAACTCGCGGAGACAAACAAACAAAGAGGAAGAGTAAACAAAAATCGACGCATATTTGAAATCTACAAAAAAAGCCATCCCAAATGGGACGGCTTTTTTGCAAAACATTGCGAAGACTTAGTCTTCCTTAACCACCCACACTTTAACAGTCGCTTCAA
>DBTP01000086.1 GCA_002307115.1 Fibrobacter sp. UBA1313
TTTGTAGAATCGGCAAAATTACGAATTTCTTTGAGTTTATGAGCGTTGATGTCATGCGCTTTGCGAAACTGATAATAGTCGAAATGCATTTTGAGGGCACCAAAAAGAAGATCCCCCATGTAGGCGGCACCGGAACGAGAAAAATGGATATGATCTTTTTGAGCGAGGGGAGGAATTCGTTGAACCCATTGAATCATCGAACCATTGCCACCCATCACGCGGTGCATGTCCCAGTAAGCGGCTCCATTTTCGAGTGCCACTTCGCGTAATGCTTGAATTACTCTCCCTAATGATGGATAGGATTGAAGTTTTCCATTCACTTGTTTGGCCATATCCGCAGGGCCAACAAATAAAATATCGGCATCGGGACTTGCTTTGCGTATCGCTTGTATTTGTTTTGTGATGAGTTTTTTTGTCCAATCAATATTGTTGGCGTTGCTACCAGGGACAAGATTTCCGCCATATTCCATGATAATCAGTCTTGCGTTGAGTGCTTTATAGGATGCTTCGAGTAGTGGTGAATCTATGCGATGGAAAAGCGTACCGGAACTCCCGCGCATTGGCACGTTGTCTACGGTGACACCGCCCGGAGTTTCAGAAATGACTGTATAAATTTCTGCGTGTCCAGAGATCGAAAGATGAGCGTTACTTGTGGTGTAGGGAAGTTTCCAAGTGTAGACGGTGAGGTTTCCCAGAGTATCAATTTGAGGATCTATCGCGCGTCGTTTTTCCTTTCGAATCGTTTTGGTCGCAGAATCTTTCTGAACCTCATATTCTCTTTCGTAAATAAGTTTGGTTGTCAATTTGGATCGCTTGGTACCTACCAAAAGACGAATTTGTGAGAAGTTTCCTGCGTGGGAAAAATCACTTTTTCGCACATGTTTCTGGATGAATATTTCCGCTTTGCCGTTTAACTCAGAAAATTGAGCCATCGGTCCGTAGCGATTGTGCGAGGCCTCTTGGGATTCTGGCCCAAACAACAGATGACGCTCTAGATTCCCGAGGCTCCTGTAAAATATGGCCATGGAGGGCACTTCTAAAATAGCGGGGAGCATGCCAACTCCACTCCCTCCAAATAAATTTTGCATGTTTTCGCGTAGCGTCGCGGAAATGCGGTCTTCTTCGATCTGAGAATCCCCATAATGAATAACGTGGATGACAGAACTATCTTTTTTTGCTTTTTCTATGCTTTCAAAAAAGCGATCCAACCAAGTGGGATCGTTATCAGGAAAATCGAATCGGGTGGAGCCATTTTTAAAAAAGTCTTCATAAAAACGAAGGGAATCTGCATAGGCCGTAAATTGTTTTGCCCGCATTTCCTCCATCATTTTTCGAATAGCTTTCTCTGGGTCTTCTTTCTCTACTTGTGCGCTGTTTTCCGCTTCTACAGGGAAAATACTGGAGAAGGAGGCAAATCGAAGCGTAACGGGCCCTACTGCAATGCCGTCTTTAGGAAAAATAAAAGCCAAAACCCCCAACATCGCAAAGAGGACAACGAGCGAAAGGAGGGTCCGGAAGGGCGTCATGACCGGGGAGCCTATTGGGAAATGATTTTTGCTATCGTCTCCGGTGTGCCTGTGCCTAGCTCTCCGGTGGCGAGATTTTTGAATTCAAATTGACCTTCAGGGGCCTTATCGCCATCCACATAGACAACCCATTTGGCACCTTGGTTGTTGGCTTGTTCCATCTGTTTCCCCAGTTTTGCCTCTGCAAGCGGGTGGCTCACAGAGAATCCTTTTGCGCGGAATATTGAGGCGACTTTGAAAATCTGGTCCATATCGTTTGTAAATGAAGCCACATAAACGTCAAGAATTTGTTTCGGATCGGGGAGGAGCCCGTGATCGTTGAGCAAATCGGCCAAAACGACATCGCCCATACCGAAACCCACGCCCGGGACTCTAGATCCGCCGAGTTTTTCGCACAAACTATCGTAACGGCCGCCACCAGCGATCGCTCGCATCGATTTGCCCTTATCAAAAACTTCAAAAACGATGCCCGTGTAGTAGGCAAGACCGCGCACTACACTCAAATCCAAAGTAACGCAATCAGCGTAGCCAGCGGCTTTTAAAGTGCCAAATAACCTTTGAATTTCGGCGAGTGCCTCTTTGGACGCTTCCGACTGGATAATAGCATCTACATCATTGACGCTTTTGCAATTCATAAATTGGTCGAGTTTTTCGGATTGTTCCTTGGAAAGGCCCGCTGCGGCAAGTTCCATTTCAAAGGATTCTTTGCCGATTTTGAGTCGACGGTCGAGAATGGGGTACACCTTTGACGCATCAGGGGTTCCAATCTCTTGGAGGTAGGTATTGAGGAGCTTTCTTGAGCTCACACCGATGACAAAATCTTCGGCCTTTAATCCAAAATCGAACAGCATGGACGCGATCGCTGCGAGGAGATCTGCTTCGGCAAAAATGCTATCGGTACCGATAATATCGAGATTCAGTTGGAAAAATTCCCGTAACCGGCCCTTTTGAGCACGTTCATAGCGGAATAAACGAGGCAAACTGAACCATTTGAACGGTTTCTTGAGCGAATTGCCTTTTTGAATCACAAGACGAGCGAGTGTCGGTGTCATTTCGGGGCGTAAGGCAATGCGACGATCCCCTTTGTCTGTAAAATCGTACAGTTGACTCACAATTTCATCACCGGATTTACCCGTGTAAAGTTCCAAATGCTCAAACATAGGACCTTCATATTCTTCGTAACCAAAACGGAGTGCGGCGCGGCGCCAGGTGTCAAAAATAAAGTTCTGAACACGCATGGATTCAGGATAAAAATCCCTTGTCCCTTTAGGGAGTTGGGGTGGTTGGATTTTGGGAGTACTCATGGTGAAAAAAGTTAGTAAAATGGGAAAATAAAAATCCGTTTTTGCCTTATTTTTCTAAGAATAGAGGCGTTTTTTTGCTATCTTTACAGACGAAATGCAGGGATCTTTAAAACCGAATATTTTGGTCACTAACGATGATGGGACCACAAGTGAAACAATGCTCTCACTTGCACGTGCACTTTCCCCTCTCGGGAACCTTTATGTGGTCGCTCCCGATTCTGAACAAAGTGGGGTGAGCCACGCTTTTTCCCATCGTAATGGCCTGGTGGCAACGCCGATTTTTAGAGAACCCCTTTTTAGTTTTTATTCCGTTTCAGGAACTCCTGCCGATTGTGTGAAATTTGCGATCAGTGAGCTACATAAGACGGTTCCGTTTGATGTTGTTTTTTCAGGCGTGAATATTGGGGAAAATGCAGGCGTCTCCGCGATTTATTCGGGGACGGTGGCTGCCGCTCGTGAGGCTGCTTTGTGGGGCCTTCCGAGTATTGCTATTTCTCTTTTTGATAGAGATGAATATACCCTTTCTCTCGCCATTCAATGGGCCTGTGATACGGTTCAATCGGAAGTTTTCCGAAAAATGAATGCGCGTAGTTTTTGGAATGTGAATTTTCCGGTCGTTCCTCAAGGGAAATATCAGGGAATTCGCGTCACTCCGATGAACCTCTCTATGTTCACGGACCATTACGTTTTGAAAGCGGGGAAATGGTTTATAGAAGGCGAAAAAGAAGTCCACAGTATGGAACCCCATTCTGATGACTGGACCCTTTTGCATGGCTATGCTTCCCTCACTCCGATGAGCCTCGACCAAACGGCGGTAGAGGAAATCGTGAATTTACAAGCTTTAAAGCTTCCGAATTTTGATCAACAAGGATAAACCAATGTCAGAGATTAAACCTGAGATTAAACTCAAGCCCGGAACCAATGTCAGTACCCTTATTGAAAAGGATATGCAGGATTGCTATTTGCGCTATTCCATGAGCGTGATTGTGGCCCGTGCTTTGCCTGATGTAAGGGATGGCTTCAAACCGGTGCATCGTCGTGTGATGTATGGGATGTATGACTTGGGTCTGTTTCCTGGAAAACCTTACAAGAAGAGTGCGCGTATCGTCGGTGACGTTATCGGTAAGTACCATCCGCATGGCGATACCGCTGTGTATGAGACCATGGTTCGTATGGCTCAGGATTTCTCTCTCCGTTACCCTCTCGTGGATGGCCAAGGAAACTTTGGTTCTGTGGATGGTGATAGTGCGGCTGCTATGCGTTATACCGAAGCGAGACTGACTCGTTTTGGCGAAATGATGCTCGAAGATTTAGATAAAGATACCGTTAACTTTGGCCCGAACTACGATGAATCCATGAAGGAACCTCTCGTCATGCCAAGTGCGTTCCCGAACCTCCTCGTGAATGGTTCTTCGGGTATTGCCGTGGGTATGGCGACTTCTATGGCTCCGCATAATTTGCGTGAAATTACGAAAGCGATTCATGCGTATTGTGAAAATAACGATATTACGGGGGAAGATCTTCTCCAGTATGTGACAGGTCCTGATTTCCCTACGGGGGGAATCATCTGTGGTCGCAGTGGTATCCGCGAAGCCTATCTCACGGGTCATGGTAAAGTGCGTGTGCGCGCTAAAGTAGATACCGAAATAGATGCGAAGGGTAAACCTCGCATCATTGTTACTGAAATTCCTTACATGGTGAACAAGTCGAATTTGATCGAAAAGATTGCCGATCTGGTTCGCGATAAGAGAGTGGATGGCATTACCGATCTTCGCGATGAATCCGACCGTACGGGGATGCGCATCGTGATTGAACTTCGCCGTGATGCCGTGGCTGAAGTCATTCTGAATAATTTGTACAAATTCACCCAGCTTCAGGATACGTTCAGCATTTACAACTTGGCGCTCGTGAATCGTACACAACCGACTTTGCTCCCGCTCAAGGATTTGGTGCGCCATTACGTTGATCATCGTTTGGATGTAGTGCTCCGTCGCACACAATACGAGTTGAAGAAAGCCAAAGATCGTATGCATATTCTGGAAGGCTTGCGTATTGCCCAACAGAATATTGACGAAGTGGTTGCCATTATCAAGGCTGCAAAGAATACGGATGCCGCGAAGTCTAAATTAATGGAACGTTTTGGGCTTTCGGAGATTCAATCCCAGTCCATCGTTGATATGCGTCTCAAGCAGTTGACAGGACTCGAAATTGAAAAACTTGAAAACGAATATCAAGAATTGAAACTGACGATTGCTGATTTGGAAGACATCATTGCTAGCCGTGAACGTCGCGTGGCCATTGTGCTTCAGCGCTTGGACGAAATTACGGATAAGTTTGGTGATGATCGCCGCACAGCGATTGAAGATGCTGCAGAAGATTTCGATTTCGAAGATTTGATCGCCGAAGAAGAACAGGTGATTACGCTTAGTCGTGAAGGTTATGTCCGTCGCTTGCCAATTGATACCTTCAAAGCCCAGAATCGTGGTGGTAAAGGCATTATTGGTGCCGGCCTCAAAGACGAAGACAACATCGAAACGATTTTCACTGCAAGTACACACAGCTTCCTTTTGATTTTCACAAACAAGGGCCGCGTGCATTGGACAAAGGTCTATCGTTTGCCAGAAGGTTCCCGCAATGGAAAGGGGCGCCCGATGATCAACTTTGTGGAACTCACCGAAGGCGAAAAAGTTTCGGCAATTGTCCCCGTCCGTAAGTTTGCAGAAAACTTCTTCCTCATTTTTGCAACGCGTAAGGGTATCATCAACAAGATGGAACTCTCCTTGTTCGCGCATCCTCGTCGTGCGGGTGTCAATGCGATTACTCTTGACGAAAACGATGAATTGGTCAAAGTGATTCTCATGGCTGGTCCAGGCTCAGAAGATGCCTCCGAAGTGATTGATGACGTTCTCGAAACAGAAGTGGTTGATGCTACTGAGAATGACGCTGAAACAGAAAATGGGGCGTCTGACGATTCTTTGAATACGCAGATTCCAGACCACCTTCTCATGCTCGCCACTCGTGGTGGACAAGCTGTCACATTCCCAGTCACTTGCTTCCGCAGGATGGGTCGTGGCACGCATGGGGTTCGCGGCATAAATCTTGCGAAGGGTGATGAAGTCATTGCGCTTCTCCACTTGAAGCCGGAAACCAAGGTGCTTACTATTTCTGAAAATGGTTATGGTAAGCGTTCGGAACCTTGCACCTATCGTGTCACACGCCGTGGTAGCAAGGGTGTTCGTAACCTAAACATTACCGATAAGACGGGTTCAGTCGTCTTTGTAGAAAGCGTCGTGGATGATTACGATTTGATCATTACTAGTAGGGGTGGCCAGGTGATTCGCATTTCTGCTGATAGCATTCGTGTCACGGGTCGCGTATCGCAAGGCGTGAGGGCCATTAATCTCCATGATGGCGATTCCGTCCAAGATGCCGTTGCGATTCCAAGTATGGAAGACATTGAAAAGGATGCCGCTGCGGCGAAGCAATCCATGGAAGGTGTTGCCGAAATTGCTGTTGAAGAGGAAGATGTTGCTACCGAAACCGAAATCGAAAAAGGATTGCCACCGGTTGAGGACGATAACATCGAAGAATAATTAATTCTTCTCTTAAAATTTCAAACGCCGTTTACAGAAATGCGAACGGTGTTTTTTTTGTGAAGTAAAAAACGTTCACAGGGCACTCGTGTTTTTTTCTCTGAAAAACAAAAAAGGCCCTCCGAACGGAAAGCCTTTCTATATATAAATCACGACTGCTTAGGCTTCTTCTTCAGCCTTTTGCTTTTCATAGGTTTCTTGCATTTCCTTGAGAGCTGCTGCAGGGTCGATTTCAATGGACTCAGAAGCATCATCCACAAGTTCTGCAAACTTATCATACCAATCAGTGAATACTTCTACTTCCAAGTGATCAACACCCGGAACGGTAAGACGTACGCCACATTCTTCGCCAATATATTGATCGAAGGCTGCAATTTCTGGGCGGAGCAAGCTCAAATCCATGCCATCAAGATCTTCGGGGTCAATCCATACGGCATCGTCTTCCTCTTCATCGGCTACTGCTTCTTTAGCGGCTTCGTCCTTACATTTGCATTTCTCTTCCACCTTCTCTTCGTCCTTACAACCGCATTTGCAATCATCACCGCAATCGCATTCTTCGTCATCGTCGCAGGAACAACCGCAATCACAATCACAATCATCGTCTTCTTCATCTTCAACGCCACTATCGTAGAAGAATTCATCTTCTTCCAGGTAGAGTATTTCTACATAAATGCCTTTGGCATTGAGAACTTTTGCGGCTTCAAGAAAATCAGTAAAGGTGCCACCGAAATAACGGGAGGCTTCGGTTTCTTCGTTGAGTGTTTGGACGGGGATCGGGAGAAAACCATGTTTCTTAAGGTTTTCAGAAACTTCTTCGCTAATGGGGAGTGATTTTTCTTTTGACATAAGCGTTTCCTTTCAGTGTTATTACAACTTGTGGGAAGATAGAAAAATGTAAAGGAAAAGACCCTCAGTATTTTACTGAAGGTCTTGTTCA
>DBTP01000036.1 GCA_002307115.1 Fibrobacter sp. UBA1313
GTGCTTCCAAAAGCGGCTATTTTTGCATGACCCAACTTCAATTCTTTGACTTTACGGAAGAATTCTTCGTCTGTGGGATTACCGGGATTAGGCCAACCACCTTCAATGTAGTCTATTTTGAAGAAATCCAGCAAACGGGCAATTTGTAATTTATCCGCCAGAGAAAGGCTTATTTTGCGGTCCTGATTTCCGTCGCGGAGAGTGGTGTCGTAGAGGCATACTTTCATGCTTCAAAAATAGTAAAAAAGCCTTCTGCAACTTTTTTATTTCTAATTTTGGCGCACTATGAGTTCTTTGAAAACAGATTTATGGGTCGGCGTTGATGTCGGTTCCACCACGGTGAAGATTGCGGTTGTTGATCCTACAACTGGCAAACTGCTTCATTACTCGTACCAACGCCACAATGCGATGCAATCGCAAAAAGTGCTGGAGCTTTTGCAAGAAGCTCATGGTTTATATCCGGGAAAGACTTTCGGAGTGGCATTTTGCGGTAGTGGCGGTCAACCTTTCGCAGAAGCGACCCATGCCTTTTTTGTTCAGGAAGTCGTCGCCAACGCACTCGCTGTGCGTGCTATGCACCCAGAAACACGTGTGGCCATTGAACTCGGCGGTCAAGATGCCAAGGTTATTTTCTTTGAAAAAGATCGGACCACAGGGAAACTCATTGCTTCTGATATGCGCATGAATGGCGTTTGTGCGGGTGGCACCGGAGCTTTTATTGACCAGGTGGCAGAACTTCTCCGCATTAAAACGGAAAATTTTGAGTCCTATGCCAAGCGTGGAACCAAGGTGTATGAGATTTCCGGCCGTTGCGGTGTGTTTGCGAAAACAGATATTCAACCCATGCTGAATAATGGAGTGGCGAAAGAGGATATTGCCCTTTCGAGTTTCCATGCTATTGCGAAACAAACGATTGGGGGACTTGCCCAAGGGATGGAGATTAAGCCGCCAGTGATGTTTGAAGGCGGCCCACTGACTTTTAACCCTACTTTGGTTCGTGTGTTTAAAGAACGCTTGGGCCTTACCGATGCGCAGGCGATTGTCCCAGAACGCTCAGAAGTGTTTGTGGCTTGGGGAGCAGCCCTTGCTTTAGGCACCATGTTTGAAGATAAAGTTTGTGGCTACCGTGAAGAGGGTTCCCGGGAAGCGTTGTTGCATTTTAACGAGATGCGGCAGGCGGAACGCAATGACAATGGAGAACTCTTTTTCAAGAATGAGACAGAGCTTGCACTTTTCAAGACAAAGCATCCGCTTGCGAATCCCCATTATCCACAACCACCTTCTGGTTCAGTCATAAATGCGTACTTAGGAATTGATGCAGGGTCCACCACAACCAAGTTTGTTCTTCTTGATGAAAATGAGAATATCGTTGATGGGTTCTATTCGGGAAACGAAGGGGAGCCGCTTGCCGTTCTCAAAACAGCCCTGACTGATTTGGCGGACCGTTATGAGGAATACGGTTGTAAGCTGAATATTTTGGGTGTAGGAACCACGGGGTACGGGGAACAACTTTTCGCAAAAGCACTCCATGCCGATTACCATACTGTGGAAACAGTCGCTCACGCGAATGCGGCACAGCACTTGCGCCCCGATGTTTCATTTATTTTGGATATTGGTGGCCAGGACATGAAGGCGATCACCGTTCAAGACGGCGTTGTGACGGGCATTATTCTCAACGAAGCTTGTTCTTCGGGATGCGGTTCGTTTATCGAAACCTATGCCAGATCCTTGGGAATTCCCATGGAAAAAATCGCCGAGATGGCCTTTAATGCAAAGAATCCGTCAAAGCTGGGAAGCCGCTGCACGGTGTTCATGAATAGTTCCATTATCACGGAACAGCGCGACGGCAAACAACCCGAAGATATTATCGCAGGCATTTGTCGCTCCATTATTGAAAACGTATTCACCAAAGTGATCCGCATTCGCAATCTCGAAACGCTCGGTAAAGTGGTGATTGTGCAAGGCGGAACCTTCAAGAACGATGCGGTTCTCCGCTCGTTTGAACAACTGACAGGACTGACCCCTATTCGTCCACAGCGCCCCGGTGAAATGGGAGCGATGGGCATCGCACTTTTGACAAAACGTTTTATTGAAAAGAAGCGTTCTGTCAATCCGGAGTTCAAGACTAGTTTCATTGGCCTTGAAAAAGCAAAAGCCTTAAGCTGGGACAATAAGCCAAGCCAAATTTGTCAATACTGCACCAACCACTGTTCCCGTACCATCGTGACATTTAGTGACGGTTCGAGTTTTGTGACAGGAAACCGTTGCGAGCGGGGCGAAGTAACAGCGGACCCGAATGATCCTGAAACCAAAAAACTCGTCGCGGAAATCAACCGCAAAATGCTTGCCGTGCCAGACATGGTCAAGCGAACCAACCAGCTTTTAGTCAAAGACTATTCTCCAAAACAAATTCTTCCTCCCAACGGAAAGACGATCGGCATTCCGCGCGTGTTGGAATTCTGGTCGAGTCTCCCCTATTGGAAAGCGTTCTTTACTTCCATCGGTTATACCGTCATCGTAAGCAAGCAGAGTGATTACAAGCTTTTTGAAGACGGCTTGCACAGTGTTCCTTCGGATACCGTTTGTTTTCCTGCGAAACTGGTGCATGGCCACGTTCTGGATCTTATAGAGAAGAAAGTCGACCGCATCTTTTTCCCGGTCATGGTGGCCCTTCCTAGCGATCATACGAAATTTACGGCGACAGCCGTCTGCCCCGTGGTACAAGGTTATCCGAACATTTGTAAAAATACAGACGATCCAGAAGGACGCTACGGAGTTCCGTTGGACCAGCCGACATTCCACTGGTTTGACTCTACATTACGCCGTAGCCAAACGGTTCAGTGGTTCCATGAAGAGTGGAAATTCTCAAAGAAAGTTTTGGAACGCGCCGTCACTGAAGGTGAAAAGGCACTCCAAAAATACCGAGACACTCTCATTGAAGAAGGCAGTAAAATTCTTGAAGAGGTGCGCAAAAAAGAGGAATTTGCCATTGTGCTTGCAGGTCGCCCGTACCATGCGGATAGTCTTGTAAACCATAATGTGGCGTCTCATTTCACAGCGATGGGGATTCCTATTCTCACGACGGAATCTTTGCCTGGAGTCTACGATCAGGATGTAGGAAAGCATACCCGAATGGAAGTAAAGAATACATTCCACATGCGAATGCTAGGAGCGACGATGCTCGCTGCCAAAGATCCTTCGATTGAATTGGTGCAGATTGTAAGCTTCGGTTGCGGTCACGATTCGATTCTCACTGATGAGATGAACCGGATGCTACATGAAACGTCCATGAAAGAACTTTTAATGCTCAAGTTGGATGAAGGGGATGCCCGCGGTCCTGTGGGAATCCGTGTGAAAAGCTTTATCGAGACGGTGCGTTCGAGACGCCAGG